>NZ_LWGM01000049.1 GCF_001750215.1 Isoptericola variabilis
GCCTGCTCGTCCTCCTGGCCGCCGCCGGGACCGCGGCGGTGACCGCCGCGCGGCGTCGGGCGGCGGTGACGCGGGTCGCGCGGCGCGACGACGGGCCGGCCGAGGGCTGAGGGCGCGAAGGGGTCCGCACGGCTCGCCCGTGCACGAGACCTCCGCACGACCGGCACGACACCACGGCGGACACAGGGGCGAGAAGTCGCGGAAATCCGCGCCGATTCCCTAGTGTGTCCCTCGACTTCCCGCCCTCGGGCAGCGGAAGGCGCTGAACGTGACGCTCCACGGCACCCGCCGTGCGGCGTGAACTGGAGAAGGGATCCGCATGTCGCTCAACAAGTCCGAGCTCGTCTCGGCGATCGCTGCCAAGTCCGGCCTCACCAAGGCGGACGCCGAGAACGCCCTCAACGCGTTCCAGGAGGTGCTGATCGAGTCCCTCGGCAAGGGCGAGGCCGTCAAGGTCACCGGCCTGCTCGCGGTCGAGCGCGTCGAGCGCGCCGCCCGCACGGGCCGCAACCCGCGCACGGGCGAGGAGATCCAGATCCCCGCCGGCTACGGCGTCAAGGTCTCGGCCGGCTCGCTGCTGAAGAAGGCCGTCAGCCAGTGACCTCACGCTGACCCCGGTCAGCGGCAGCGAGAGGCCCGTCCCGCGTCACGCGGGGCGGGCCTCTCGACGTCCCGGCGACGGCGGTCAGCGCAGCTGCTGCACCAGCTCCAGCGGGTTGCCGGCCGGGTCCGCGACCCACGCCACCCGCAGGCGCCCGTCCTGGAACACATGCGGCTCGCGCAGCACGGTGGCGCCGGCCTCCAGCGCGGCGGCGTACGCGAGGTCCAGGTCCTCGCACCACAGCACGATCTCCATGGCGGCGCCGTCCTGGGAGACGTCGAGCCCGTGGTCCTCGAGGGCCGCCTGCGGCGACGCGATCCCGAGCACGAGCCCCGGGCCCTTGACCTCGACGTGCCGCGGCGAGCCCTCCGGGCCGTGCCGGTAGGTCTCGACGAAGCCGAGCTTCGCGTAGAAGTGGACGACTCGTTCGACGTCGTCCGCATACAGGTTGACCTGCGAACCCAGGAACATTCCCCCACGTTAGACGGGGTGCGGGGCGGTCACGACTTCTGCGGCCGTCACCGCGCGTGCGGGTGCGCCGCGGCGTCGTTAGCGTCGTGGTCACGACGGCCGCGAGCCCCGCGCCGCACCGCGCCGAGCCGCGACCCGAGCCCTACATCGAGCCCCCGTCGAGCCCAGGAGCAGCCATGCACACCAGCGCGATGATCGACGCCCACCCCACCGGGACCGACCTCGACAAGGACCTGCTCGCCCGGGCCGTCGACGCCCTCGTGGCGTGCTCGCAGGCGTGCACCGCGTGCGCCGACGCCTGCCTGGGCGAGGAGATGGTCGCCGACCTGCGCAAGTGCATCCGGACCGACCTCGACTGCGCCGACGTCTGCGACACCACCGCCCGGGTGCTGTCGCGCCACACCGCCTACGACGCCCTCGTCACGCGCGCGGTGCTGACCGCGTGCGTCCAGGTGTGCGGCTCGTGCGGCGACGAGTGCGCCTCGCACGCCGAGATGCACGAGCACTGCAAGGTGTGCGCCGAGGCGTGCCGGGCGTGCGAGGAGGCGTGCTCGGCGCTCCTCGAGAGCATCGCCTGAGCGCGCGCCGCCCGGGCGCGGCGCCCTACAGGTCGCCCTTCTTCTCCAGGTACCGCATCGCCACCCAGCCGATGGGCACGCGGCCCCAGTAGGAGACGACGCGGTAGAGCATCGTCACCGACAGCGCGATCGCGGCGGGCACACCGGCGGCGGTGAGGCCCGCGGTCAGCGCGCCCTCGACGCCGCCGATGCCGCCCGGCGTCGGGATCAGCGCGCCGAGCGTGTTGCCCACCAGGTAGATCACGGCCACGTCCACGATGCCGAGCGAGCGCCCGAACGCCTCGAGCGCCGCGTCGAACGCCAGCACGTAGCCCAGCGTCATGATGACGTTGCCGGCCAGCCCCAGGCCGAGCCGCAGCGGCTGGCCGAGGACCTGGGACAGGCGCGGCCACACCTGCTCGACGGTGGGGCGGGTCTTCTCCCACGCCCAGCGCCGGACGGCGGGCACGAGCAGCAGCGCCACCACCACGGCGGCGACGAGCGCGATGGCGAGCAGCACCGTGGTCGACGGCAGGGACACGAGGCTGCCCGAGCCGGTGGTGAGCGACAGCACCACGAGCAGCAGCACCGTCACGACGAACTGCGACACCTGGACCAGGCCCACCGTGGCCACGGCCATCGGCGTGCTGATCTGGCGCCGGGTGAGCATGCGCAGGTTGAGCGCGGCCGGGCCGATGCCGGCGGGGGCCGCCAGCGAGACGAACGAGCCCGCCATCTGCACCAGCGTGGCGCGCCAGACGGGGATGCGGCCGGGGGAGAACGCCACCAGGGTCAGCGCCGAGCCGAACCACGTGGCCGCGGCGAGCACGAACGCCGCGGCGACCCACCACGGGTTGGCCTCGGCGAACGCGGCGCGGATCTCCTGGAAGTTGATCGTGGTGACGATGACGGCGACGGCGACGACGGTCAGCGTGGCCATGACCACGGTGCGCGCGCCGAACCGGGTGAGCCGCACTGGCTGCACGTCGGCCTCCGGCAGCCGCTCCACCAGCGCGGTGCGCAGGTCGTCGACCAGGCCCTTGACGCGCCGTACCTCGATGCGGGTGTCCGGCGGCAGCGCGATGGTCTGCAGCAGCGGGCCGATGGCGGCGATGTCCTCGGCGGGCAGCGCGGCGACGGCGGAGGCGACCGCGCGCTCGGCGCCCACCCGCAGCGCCAGCAGCGCCAGCATCTGCGTGAGGTCGAGGCGCCGCGACAGCACCGACGAGGCGATCTCGCCCAGCTCCCAGCCGGTGAGCCACACGTGCGGCCGGCCCGCGTCGTCGTGGTGCACCAGCACGGTGTCCGGCGTGAGCATGTGGTGGGTGATGCCGACGGCGTGGGCCCGGCGCAGCTGGTCCCACGCGGCGGCCAGGAGCGCGTCGCCGCGCTCGCCCTCGAAGTCGGCGTCGGGCGCGTCGCGCAGCGGCCCGGCGCCGCGCGGGTGCTCCAGCACGAGCGCGACGGAGTCGGCGGCCATGCCGACGCCGAGCAGCCGCGGGGTGCGCACGCCCGCGACCGCGGCGGCGTGGCTGAGCAGCGCGGTGTGCTCGGCGACCGCCTTGAGCGACATGGCGGCGCGGCTCTCGAACCCGCGCATGCGCACCACGCGCCACACCCGGGCCAGCGCGCCGAACACCTGCCGGTCGCCGTCGAGCACGACGACGTCGTGGCGGGTGCCGTCCTCGCCGAGCATCGCGTACACCCGGTTGTCGCCGGTGCGGGTCAGGGCGACGGCGGCCGGGTCGGACGAGCGGGCGACGGCCTCGCCGTCGCGCGGGCCGTCGTGCGGCACCTCCTGGCCGACGTCGCGCACCCGCACCAGCGCCACCGGGCGGAACCCGGCGCGCTGCACGGCCTGCACCAGCTCGGGGCCGTAGGCGCGCTCGCTGCGCACGCCGGACACGTACTGCACCGCCTGGCCGGCCAGCCGGCCGAGCAGGAGCGTCACGAGCAGGCCGGGCAGCGAGACCTGCCCGGTGATGAGCACCACCAGCACCGCGACCGTGACGATGTTCCACGACCAGCGCACGGTGCGCCGCCGCGTGCGCGGGCCGGCCACCGTGAGCAGCGCCGCCACGGCGCTGATGTAGGCCGGGATGGTCACCTGCCACACGCCCGACGACCACACCGACATGCTGCGGACGAGCTCGGGGCTGCCGATCCGCGTGACGAGGAACCACGTCAGCAGGCCCAGCGCCAGGCCGAGGGTCGCCGCGGCGATCGACTCGACCACCTGGCGCACGAGCCGCCGGGCGAGCAGCTCGAGCAGCACCGCCGCCGGGACGATGATCGTCACGAGGCCCTCGAGCACGTTGACCGGGAAGAACAGCAGCGACGCGAGCAGGCCCGCGAAGCCCTGCACGTCCTCGGTGACGCCCTCCGTGGTGCCGTGCGCGACGACGGACATCACGAGCACGAGGGCGACGCCGACCGCCGACGCGATGACGCCGAGCACGTCGCTGGGGTGGCGCACCCGCCGCTCGGGCGAGTCCACCACGCGGACCAGGTCGGCGTCCGTGCCGGGGCGCGCGCCGTCGCCGAAGAGGACGGCCTGGAGCGACGACGTCGGCGGGTGCGACGCGGCCCGGCCGCCGGGAGCGGTGCCGGGGTCGGGGGTGGGCGGGGTCGCGGAGAGGACCGGGGCGCGCCGCAGCGCGCCGTCGGGGTCGACGAACGACCCGACCTCGACGACCGGCGGCCGCTGCGCCCGGGCAGGCGACGAACCCGCCGCGCTGTCGTCGGACATGTCGTCGAGTCTAGGTCGGCGGGCTGCGAGGACGCCGGGACGGCACGCGTCGTGCCGGTCACGATCCGGCGACGACAGGCGCCGGCCGAGGGGGCCCCGGTGGTGGCTCGGCGGTGCCCCGGTGGCGAGCCGGAACGGGGCGAACCGGGCGGAACGGGCGTCGCCGGGGCCGAGTCGCGCCGCCACGGGTCACGATCCGGTCACGCGCTCGGCGGTGTGACGCAGGTCCGTGACATGGGTGACACGCGGGTGTGCTAGAAACCTCCCCGCGCCGCGACCCGAGGTGGGGTCGCCGCGGCGGCCCGGCGTTGGGCCGCGGAAGAACGCACACGCGCCCCAGAGAGGGGAACCACGAGATGAGCTCGATCCGGGTGTCCGGACGGCGCCTGACGGCGGCCGCAGCAGGCATGACGGCGATCACCCTGGCGCTCACCGCCTGCGGTGGCGGCGGCAACGACGACGAGGCCGGCGCGGGCGAGGGCGGCGGTGGCGAGGCGATCACCGTCGGCACCACCGACAAGATCACCTCGCTCGACCCCGCCGGTTCGTACGACAACGGCTCGTTCGCCGTGATGAACCAGGTGTACCCGTTCCTGATGAACACGCCGTACGGCAGCCCGGACGTCCAGCCGGACATCGCCGAGTCCGCGGAGTTCACCGCGCCGACCGAGTACACGGTGAAGCTCAAGCCGGGCCTCAAGTGGGCCAACGGGAACGACCTGACCTCGTCGGACGTGAAGTTCACGTTCGACCGTCAGCTCGCCATCGCGGACCCGAACGGCCCGTCGTCGCTGCTGTACAACCTCGAGTCGACCGAGGCCGTGGACGACACGACCGTCGTGTTCCACCTCAAGAGCGAGAACGACCAGGTCTTCCCGCAGATCCTCTCGTCGCCGGCCGGGCCGATCGTCGACGAGGAGGTCTTCGCGGCGGACGCGCTCACCCCCGACCAGGAGATCGTCGACGGCGAGGCGTTCCACGGCCAGTACGTCATCACGAGCTACGACGTCAACGAGCTCATCACGTACGAGGCGTACGCCGACTACCAGGGCGTCCTGGGCGCCGCGAAGACGCCCGAGGTCAACGTCCGCTACTTCGCGGACTCGTCCAACCTCAAGCTCGAGATCCAGCAGGGTGGCGTCGACGTGGCGTTCCGCTCGCTGTCCGCGACCGACGTCGAGGACCTGCGCGGCAACGACGACGTCAAGGTCGTCGAGGGCCCGGGCGGGGAGATCCGCTACATCACCTTCAACTTCAACACGCAGCCGTACGGCGCCGCGCAGCCCGACGCCGACGAGGCGAAGGCGCTCGCCGTCCGCCAGGCCGCCGCGCACCTGCTCGACCGCGAAGCGCTCGCGGAGCAGGTCTACAAGGGCACCTACACGCCGCTGTACTCCTTCGTCCCGGCGGGCCTGACCGGCGCCACCGAGCCGCTCAAGGAGATGTACGGCGACGGCCAGGGCGCGCCCGACGCCGCCAAGGCCCGAGAGGTCCTCGAGGCGGCCGGCGTCGCCACGCCCGTCGAGCTCAACCTGCAGTACTCGAACGACCACTACGGCCCGTCGTCGGGCGACGAGTACGCGCTGATCAAGGACCAGCTGGAGGCCGACGGCCTGTTCACGGTGAACCTGCAGACCACCGAGTGGGTGCAGTACTCCGAGGACCGCACCGCCGACGTCTACCCGGCCTACCAGCTCGGCTGGTTCCCGGACTACTCCGACGCCGACAACTACCTCACGCCGTTCTTCCTCACGGAGAACTTCCTCGGCAACCACTACGCGAACCCCGAGGTCGACTCGATGATCCTGGAGCAGGCCGTCACGGCGGACCCCGCCCAGCGCACCGAGCTCATCGGCCAGATCCAGGAGGCGGTGGCCGCCGACCTGTCCACGCTGCCGTACCTGCAGGGTGCGCAGGTGGCGGTCGTGGGTGCCGACGTCGAGGGCGCCGAGGACACGCTCGACGCGTCGTTCAAGTTCCGCTACGGCGCGCTGTCCAAGGGCTGATCCTGCACCGTGAGCTCCCGTAGTACGGCAGGAGGCGCACTGGGACGGTACGTCCTGGTGCGCTTCCTGCTGATCATCCCGACGGTGTTCATCCTCGTCACCACGGTGTTCGTGCTCATGCGCGCCACGGGTGACCCGATCACGGCGGCCCTCGGCGGCCGCCTCACCCCCGACCAGCTCGCCGAGCGCATCCACGCGGCCGGGTACGACCGGCCCGTGGTCGTGCAGTACTGGGAGTACCTCACCGGCATCTTCCGCGGCGACTTCGGGACCACGCTCAGCGACAACCGGCCGGTCACCGAGATCCTCACCGAGTACGGCGCGGCCACGCTCGAGCTGACGGCGTACGCCGTCGTCGTCGCCCTCGTCGTGGGCATCCCGCTGGGCATGCTCGCGGCGTCCTTCCGCGACCGCTGGCCCGACGCCGTGCTGCGCGTCGGGGCGATCCTCGCCTACGCCACCCCGGTCTTCTTCGCCGGCCTGCTGCTCAAGCTCGTCTTCTCGGTCGGCCTCGGCTGGTTCCCCGTCGCGGGGCGCGTGTCGACGTCGGGCGAGATCGAGATGGCCAAGGCGGACGCCGACTCCGGCTTCATGCTGGTCGACGCGTTCGCGACCGGCGACCCCGAGGTGGTCGGCGACGTGCTGCGGCACGCGGCCCTGCCCTCGATCGCGCTCGGCCTGCTCACCGCGGGCGTGTTCCTGCGCCTGGTGCGCACCAACATGATCGGCACGCTCGGCACCGAGTACATCGACGCCGCCCGCTCGCGCGGCGTGCGCGAGACGCGGCTGGTGCGCGCGCACGCGTGGCGCCCGGCGCTCATCCCGATCATCACGGTGGTGGGCATGCAGGTGGCGATGCTGCTGGTGGGTGCGGTGCTCACCGAGACCACGTTCGAGTGGCGCGGCCTCGGCTTCCAGCTCTCGGAGTACCTGCAGGCCCGCGACTTCGTGGCCGTGCAGGGCATCGTCGTGCTGATGGCCGTGGTCGTGGCGGTGACGAACTTCCTCGTGGACGTCATCGCCGCCCTCGTCGACCCGAGGGTGAGGTACTGACATGGCACAGCTCGACTCCGGGCTCGGCCCGGTCGGCACCGCCGGCGCGGCGCCCGTGCACGTCCGCGGCCGCGGCGCCTGGCTGCGCAAGGCCCCGGTGGTGCGCCAGCTGCGCCAGAGCGTGGGCCTGCAGCGCGGCATGCTCGTGGTGGGCCTGGTGCTCACCGGGCTGTTCGTGCTCGTGGCGCTGCTGGCGCCCGTGCTCGCCCCCTACGACCACAGCCAGCTGCGCACCCCGGACGGGTCGTTCGGCGCCCAGCAGCCGCCGTCGGCCGAGCACTGGCTCGGCACCACCGTGGGCGGCTACGACGTGCTGTCCCGCGTGGTCTGGGGCGCGCAGACGGCGCTGTACGTCGTCGTGGTGGCGATCCTCGCCTCGATCGTGATCGGCGTGGTGCTCGGCCTGGTATCCGGGTACTTCGGCGGCTGGCTCGACCGCGTGCTCGTGGTCGTGGCCGACGCGATCTACGCGTTCCCGTCGCTGCTGCTGGCGATCCTGGCCGCGATCGTCATCTCCGGCGGCCAGTCCACGATGTGGGGCGGCATCATGGCCACCGCCCTGAGCATCACCGTGGTGTTCGTGCCGCAGTACTTCCGCGTGGTGCGCGCCGAGGTGGTCCGGGTCAAGGGCGAGGCGTTCGTCGACGCCGCCCGCGTGCTCGGCTCCGGGCACGTGGCGGATCATGACCCGCCACGTGCTGCGCAACTCCGTGCGGACCCTGCCGCTCATCGTCACGCTCAACGCGTCCGAGGCGATCCTCACCCTCGCCGGGCTGGGCTTCCTCGGCTTCGGCATCGAGCCCACCGCCGCGGCGGAGTGGGGCTACGACCTGCAGCGCTCCATCGCCGACGTCACCTCCGGCATCTGGTGGACCGCGCTGTTCCCGGGCCTGGCGATCGTCGTCGTCGCCGTCGGCATGACGCTCGTGGGCGAGTCGCTCAACGACCTGGCCGACCCGCGGCTGCGGTCCCGGACGGCGTCCGCGGACGTCGCCGGCGACGTCGCGCAGACGTCGGTGGAGTCGTCGGTGGAGTCGTCGGTGGAGTCGTCGGTGGGGACGTCGCCGGAGGCGCCGGTCGACGGGGACGCGGAGGCCGCGCTCCGGGCCGCCGGCCCGACAGCGGGACCGGCCGCCGGACCGGCCGGGCAGCAGAAGGAGGACCGCGCATGACCGCCCAGACCGCACCGGGCCGCGACCCGGTGGTGCGGATCGAGGACCTGGCCGTCTCGTTCGCCACCGACCACGGGCCGGTGCGCGCCGTCGACGGCGTGGACCTCGAGGTCGTCCCCGGCGAGGTGCTCGCGATCGTCGGCGAGTCCGGCTCCGGCAAGACCGTCACCGCCAAGACCATCCTCGGCCTGCTGCCGGAGACCGCCACGACGCGCGGCGCCGTGCTGCTGTCCGGGCGGGACGGGGCGACCGACGTCGTCTCCGTGCCGGCGGCGCGGCTGCGCCAGGTGCGCGGCCGCGACGTGGCGATGGTGTTCCAGGAGCCGTCCACGGCGCTCAACCCCGTGTACACGGTGGGGTGGCAGATCGCCGAGGGGCTGCGCGCGCACGGCCGGGTGCCGCGCGCGCAGGCGCGGGCGCGGGCCGTCGAGGCGCTGCGGCAGGTCGGCATCCCCGACCCGGAGCAGCGGGTCGACCACTACCCGCACCAGTTCTCCGGCGGGCAGAAGCAGCGCATCGTCATCGCGATGGCGCTGGCCCTGGGGCCGGGGCTGATCGTCGCGGACGAGCCGACGACGGCGCTCGACGTCACCGTGCAGGCCGAGATCCTCGACCTGCTGCGGCGGCTGCGGGACGAGACCGGCACCGCGATCGTGCTCATCACCCACAACATGGGCGTGGTGGCCGACCTGGCCGACCGCGTCGCGGTGATGTACCAGGGCAAGGTCGTGGAGCAGGCGCCCGTGGACGAGCTGTTCGCGCAGCCGCAGGCGCCCTACACCCGGGCGCTGCTGGGCGCCGTGCCGCGGATCGGCGAGGGCACCGCCCGCGCCGAGGCACGCGCCGCGGACCGCCCCGCCGGCTGGGCGGACGCCGCGCCGGTCGTGGAGGCGGCCGACCTGACCATCACCTACCCCGGCCGGTTCCGCCGGCCAGGGTTCACCGCCGTCGACGGGGTGTCCCTGGCCATCCGGCCCGGCGAGGTGCTGGGCCTGGTGGGCGAGTCCGGCTCGGGCAAGACGACGATCGCCCGCGCGATCGCCGGCCTGCAGCCGGTGACCGGCGGGTCGCTGCGGGTGCTGGGCACCGAGATGCGCGGGGCGCGCCCGGCCGCGCTCAAGGCCATGCGGCCGCGGCTCGGGTTCGTGTTCCAGGATCCGGCCACGAGCTTCAACCCGCTGCTGACCATCGCCGAGTGCGTGGCCGAGCCGCTCGTCGTGCACGGGCGGGCGTCCTCGCCCGCGGCGGCCCGCCGCCGCGTCGACGAGCTGCTCGAGGCGGTGCAGCTGCCCCGCTCCTACGGCGACCGGTTCCCGCACGAGCTGTCCGGCGGGCAGCGCCAGCGCGCCTCGCTGGCCCGGGCGCTGGCCCTGGACCCGGAGCTGCTGGTGGCGGACGAGCCGACGTCGGCGCTCGACGTCTCGGTGCAGGCGCGCGTGCTCGACCTGTTCGCCGAGCTGCAGAAGGAGCTCGGGTTCGCCTGCCTGTTCGTCTCGCACGACCTGGCCGTGGTGGACCTGCTCGCCGACCGGATCGCGGTGCTCTACCGCGGCCGGCTGGTCGAGGAGGGCACCGGCGCCGAGGTGCTCGGCGCCCCGCGCGAGGAGTACACGCGGCGGCTGCTGGCGTCGCTGCCCGTGCCGGACCCGGTGGCGCAGCGCGCGCGGCGCGCGGAGCTGGCGGCGCTGGCCCGCTGACCCCCCTGCCGAGATAGAGAGGTCCCCGGCCGAGATAGAGAGGTCCCTCTCTATCTCGGCCGGGGACCTCTCTATCTCGCGCGGACGCTTCTCTATCTCGCCAGCCGGTCTGGGCGGGCGGGCGCTGCGGGTCAGAAGAGCTGGCGCCAGTTGGCCTGGGCCAGGTCGAGCAGCTCGTCGCCCTTGCCGGAGAGCACGGTGCGGATCGCGTAGAGCGTGAAGCCCTGCGCCTGCTCGGCCGTGATGGTGGGCGGGATGGCCAGCTCCTGGCGCTCGGTGACGACGTCGAGGAGCGCCGGCCCGTCGTGCGCGAGCACCTCCTTGACCGCGCCCGGCAGCGCCTTGGCCGACTCCACGCGCACGCCCTTGATCCCCATCGCCTCGGCCAGCCGCGCGAGGTCCGGGTTCTCCAGGCCGGTGGAGTGGGTGACGAACCCGGCGGCCTTCATCTCCAGCTCGATGAAGTTCAGCGACGAGTTGTTGAACACCACCACCTTGACCGGCAGCCTGTTCTGCACGAGCGTCAGGAGCTCGCCCAGCAGCATCGCCAGGCCGCCGTCGCCGGCCAGCGCGACCACCTGGCGGCCCGGCTGGGCGGACTGCACGCCGATCGCCTGCGACACCGCGTTCGCCATCGACCCGTGGGTGAACGACCCGATGAGCCGCCGGCGCCCGTTCATCCGCAGGTAGCGCGCCGCCCACACCACGGGCGACCCGACGTCGGGCAGGAAGACGGCGTCGTCGTCGGCCGCCTCGTCCACGACGCGGGCCAGGTACTGCGGGTGGATCGTGCGGCGCGACGGCGTCGCCAGGTCGTCGAGGTCCTTGCGGGTCCGCGCGTAGTGCTTTCGCATGGCGTCCAGGTGCCGGGTGTCGTGCCGGTCGCGCAGCCGCGGCAGCAGCGCCGCCGCCGTCTCCTTGACGCCGCCGACCACCGGCACGTCGACCTTGGCGCGCCGGCCGATCTGCTCGCCGCGCACGTCGACCTGCACGATCGTCGCGTCCCGCGGGAAGAACTGGGGGTACGGGAAGTCCGTGCCGAGCATCAGCAGCGTGTCACACGCCTCCATCGCCCGGTAGCCGCTGCTGAAGCCCAGCAGGCCGGTCATGCCGACGTCGTACGGGTTGTCGGGCTCGACGAACTCCTTGCCGCGCATCGAGTGCACGACCGGCGCCTGGAGCCGGGCGGCCAGCGCCACCATCTCGTCGTGCGCGCCCTGCACCCCGGCGCCCGCGAGGATGGTCACGCGCTCCGCGGTGTTCAGCGCTGTGGCGGCCGCGGCCACCGCCGGCTCCGCGGGCACCACTTGCGGCGCGTCGATGTGGAACGCCTCGGGCTGGGCGTCGACCTGGGACAGGGCGATGTCGCCCGCCATGACCAGCACCGCGACGCCCCGCCTGGACAGCGCCTCGTGCACGGCGATGCGCAGCAGGCGGGGCAGCTGCTCGGGCTTGGACACGACCGCCACGTAGACCGAGCACTCCCGGAAGACCTCGCGCGGGTCGGTCTCCTGGAAGTAGCCCGTGCCGATCTCCGAGCTGGGGATGTCCGCGGCGATGGCGAGCACCGGCACGCGGGAGCGCTGCGCGTCGTACAGGCCGTTGATGAGGTGCAGGTTGCCGGGGCCCGCGCTGCCGGCGCAGACGGCGAGCCGGCCGGTGACGGCGGCCTCGGCCGACGCGGCGAACGCCCCCGCCTCCTCGTGCCGCACGTGGACCCACTCGACGTCGCCGTTGCGGCGCAGGGCGTCGGTGACGCCGTTGAGCGAGTCCCCGGCGATGCCGTAGACACGCCGGACGCCGGAGGAGTGGAGGCTGTCGACGAGGTGCTGGGCGACGGTAGGCATGGGCTTCCTCACGGTCGTGGGCCGGCGTGCCTGGCTCCGCGACAGGCTATGGCCGGCCCTTCCCGCCCGCCGCTCGGTGCGGCCCCGGCCGGACGTCGAGGCGTGCCGGCCCCGCCCGGATGCCGGGGCGCCAAGGCGCCCGGGCCCTCAGGTGATGCCGAGCGCCTCGCGCCACGCGGCCGGGACCAGGGCGTAGCCGACGAACGCCACGACGTCGAGCAGCGTGTGCGCCACGACCAGCGGCACCACCCGCCGTCGTCCCCACCGCGACCGGTAGAACCAGCCGAACACCAGCCCCATCACCACGTTGCCCAGGAACGGGCCGAAGCCCTGGTAGACGTGGTAGGAGCCGCGCAGCAGCGCGCTGGCGACGACGAACCGCCACGGCCCCCACCCCAGGTCGCGGGTGCGCTCGAAGAGGTAGGCGACCACGATCACCTCCTCGAGCGCGGCGTTCTGGAACGCGGAGAGCACCAGGACCGGAGTGGTCCACCAGTGGGCGTCGAGGCCGCTGGCCTGCACCGACACCGTGATGCCCAGGGCGCGGCCGAGGGCGTAGAAGGCGAGGCCGGGGATGCCGATCGCCGCGGCGAGCGCGACCCCCCAGCCGAGGTCGCGGCGCCGGCGGCCGGGCAGCACGTCCGCGCCGCGGGAGAACCAGTCGAGCCCGGTCGCCCGCGTCACCGGCGGGGCGCCGCGGCGCTGGGCCAGCAGGTAGACCGCCAGCGCCACCGGAACGAGCGCGAACCCTATGCTCAGCAGCTGGTACGTGAGGTCGAGGTAGGGCCGCGGCGACTGGGAGGCGTTGAGCGTGGTGCTCTGCTCGGCCAGCGGCGTGGTGTCCGTCAGGCGCGCGACGATGTTCACCACCGCGTACACGCCCGACTTCGCCAGGCTGAGCAGCAGGAGGATCCAGATCTCCCAGGTGATCCGCCGTCGCTCGGCGGCGTCGGGGGGCACGCGGGGCGGGGCGGGCTCGGGCACGACGGCGGTCACCCGCCCAGGCTAGGCCGCCGCGCTGGACCGCACCCGGGCCGGCCCTGGGAAGACGTTGTGGGTGCAGGACACGCCGGGCGATCCGCGGATCGCCCGGCGTGTCCTGCACCCACAACGAGAGGGTCAGGCCTCCGCGGTCAGCGCCCGGCGCCAGCTGACCCGGCCGCCGGTCTGCATCAGCGCGCCGCGGTAGGCCCGCTCGCACACGACGACGGCGAGGACGGCCGTGGCGGCGAGGATCGCCAGCGACACCACGGGCTCCCACCAGGCGGTCTGGCCGGTCATCACGCGGGTCGGCATCGTGACGACGTTGGTCAGCGGCACGAAGGACAGCACGGTCCGCAGCTGGCCCTCGGCCATGAAGGTCGCGAAGTACACGACCATGAGCACCATCATGATCGGGCTGGTGGTGGAGCCGATGTCCTCGGCGCGCGACGCCAGCGCGCCGCCCACGGCAAAGACCGCCGCGACGGCCACGAAGCCGACCGCGAAGAACACCACGAACCACAGCACGGACGCCGACAGCGCCGGCAGCTGCATGGTCAGCGAGGTGAACGACAGGCCCACGAGCCCCACCGCGGCGAGCACGACGTTCTGGCCCAGCGCGATCACGGAGTTGCCCAGGATCTTGCCCGCCAGCAGCTGGCGCAGCGGCACGGCGACGGCGAGGATCTCCACCAGCCGCGACTGCTTCTCCTCGACGACGCTGCTGGCGATCATCGCCCCGGAGCCCATGGCGCCGGCGAAGAACAGCAGCGCGAAGACGAACCCGATGAGCCACACGGCCGAGCCGGGGCCCGAGTCCACGCCGCCCTCGACGCTCTCGGTCGTCAGGGTGCTGCCCGTGCTGAGCTGCTCCCACGACGTGCCGGCGGCCTCGGCGTTGCTCGCCAGCACGCCCTCGGACACCGCGGCCGACAGCATCGCGGTGAGCGTCGTGGACGGCTCGCCGTCGCCGGCGAGCACCCAGCCGTCGGCCGGGTCGTCGGCCGGGCGGAGCCAGGCGTCGGCCTCGCCCTCGTCGACGGCCGCGACGGCGGCGTCGGCGTCGGCCACCTCGAGCACCTCGGCCCGCAGCGGCGGGTCCTGCTCGGCGCCGGTGGCGTCGACGGCCTCGACGGCCGCGACGGCGACGGCGTCCTGCGGCGCCACCGCCACGGTGAACGACTCGGTCCTGCTGGACTGCCAGGCGAAGAACGCGCACATGGCCGCCACGATCAGCACGGAGATCGCGAGGCTCGTGAGGAACGACTTGTTCATGGCCCGCGTGACGATCTCGCGGTTCATCACCAGCACCCAGGCGTGGCGGGTGCGGCCGCCCTCGCCGGCCGGGGCCGGCTCGGTGGTGCGGGGGCGGTCGGGGGCGGTCAGGGTGCTCATGCGGTCACCTCGCGGTAGATCTGGGCCAGCGACGGGCGCACCGCCGCGAACTCGTGGACGGGGCCGCGCTCGAGCGCGGTGGCCAGCAGGCGCTGGCCGGCGGGCGCGTCGGACAGCTCGACGAGCGCGGTGGGCCCGTCGACGTCGACCACGTGCACGCCCGGCACCGCGCGCACCCACCCGGCGTCGGTGCCGACGACGAGGCGGTGGCGCACGCGGCCGGTGCGCTCGAGCTCCTCGCGGGCGCCGGCGGCGACCACCCGGCCGCCCTTGAGCACCACGAGCCGCTCGCACAGCCGCTCGACCAGGTCGAGCTGGTGGGAGCTGAACAGCACCGGCACGCCGCGGGCGGTGTGCTCGCGCAGCAGGTCGGCCATGCCGTCGACGGCGGCGGGGTCGAGGCCGCTGAACGGCTCGTCGAGGATCAGCGCCCGGGGCGAGCCCATCAGCGCGGCGATGATCTGCACGCGCTGCTGGTTGCCGAGCGAGAGCTTCTCGACGTGGTCCTTGGCCCGCTCGCCCAGGCCCAGCCGCTCGAGGTGGTCGAGCACCTCGCGCCGGGCGGTGCGCGCGCCGATGCCGCGGATGCGCGCCAGGTACACGAGCTGGTCGAGCACCGGCTGCTTGGGGTAGAGGCCGCGCTCCTCGGGCATGTACCCGAAGGTGCGGCGGTCCGCGGCGGTGATCGGCGCGCCGCCGAAGCGCACCTCGCCGCTCGTGATCGCCAGGACGCCCATGATCATGCGCATCGTGGTGGTCTTGCCGGCGCCGTTGCCGCCGACGAAGCCCGTGAGGAGCCCCGACGGTGCGGTGAACGTGATGCCGTCGACGGCGCGCGTCGCGCCGAAGTCCCGGGTGAGGTCGCGGAGCTCGAGGTCCGCGCCGTGGCTGCCGTTCGTCATGACCACGACGCTAGGGCGCCCCTGGCGGCGGGGGATCGGCCGCGAGGGGGAGATCCGCAGGTCATCCTCGCGGCGGAGGGCGCCGAACCTGGCCGGGGGAGGTGCGGGCCCGGGCCGGGTCAGGCCGCCGGGCCGACCAGCCCGCAGCGGTGCGCGAGCACCACCGCCTGCACCCGGTCGCGCAGCTGGAGCTTGGCGAGCAGGTTCGACACGTGCGTCTTGACCGTCGCCTCGCCGAGGAACAGCCGCCGGGCGATCTCGGCGTTGGACAGCCCCTCGCCGACGAGCTCGAGCACCTCCGTCTCGCGGGGGGTGAGCAGCGCCAGCCGCGGGTCGCCGGGCGGGGCGCCTGCCGGGCCCGTCGGCGGCGCGCCCGACGCCGGTGCCGCGAGCGCCTCCGCCGCCAGCGCCTCCGTCGCCACCCCCTCCGTCGCGAGGGGGACGGCCGGGGCGGCGCCCGCCGCCACCATCTGCGCGATGACGCGGCGCGTGACCTGCGGCGCCAGCAGCGCGTGCCCGGCGGCGACGGTGCGCACCGCCTCGACGAGGTGCTCGGCGTCGGAGTTCTTCAGCAGGAACCCCGAGGCGCCCGCGGCCAGGGCGTCGAAGACGTAGTCGTCCCGGTCGAACGTCGTCAGCACGAGCACCTTGGCCAGGCCCTCGGCGGCGACGCGGCGGGTGGCCTCGATGCCGTCCATGACGGGCATCTGCACGTCCATGAGCACGACGTCGGGCCGCAGCGCGCGGGCGGCCTCGACCGCGGCGGCGCCGTCGGGCGCCTCGCCCACCACCTCGACGTCGTCCTCCACCGAGAGGATGAGGCGGAACCCGGAGCGCACCAGCTGCTGGTCGTCCACGAGCAGCACGCGCACGGCGGGCGACGTGGCGGTCACGGGCGCTCCTGGAGGTCGGGGCCCGCGGCGGGCAGGGGGAGGCGGACCCGCACACGGTAGCCGCCGGTGAGCCGCGGACCGATCTCCGCGGTGCCCCCGTGCGTCGCCACGCGCTCGCGGACGCCGAGCAGCCCCAGGCCCGAGCCGGCCGAGCCGGTCAGCGGCCGCCCGTCGTCGAGGACCTCCACCTCCGCGAACCCGTGCGCGAACCGGTCGCCGCCGCCCGCCGGGCGGGGCGTGCCCGGCGCGGGCCGCTCCACGCGCACCACGACGCCGACGCGGCGGCCGGTGGAGTGCTTGCGCACGTTGGTCAGGGCCTCCTGCACGGTGCGGTAGAGGCTGAGGCCGACCGGGGCGGGCACGGCCGCGGCCGCGCCGGGCGGGTCCTCCACCGTGCGCAGCGTGACGTCGAGGCCGTCGGCCGCCGCGCAGAGCGCGGGCAGGCCCTCGAGCCCGGGCTCGGGGGAACGGTCGGTGCCGGCGGTGCC
>NZ_LWGM01000005.1 GCF_001750215.1 Isoptericola variabilis
CGCGTTGTACATGTTCTCCAGCGACGCCGCGTCGGCGGCCTGGGCACCGGCGGCGCCGTACTGGCCGTACTGCGGGGCCTGGCCGTACTGCGGGGCCTGCTGCCCGTAGCCCTGCTGCGGCGCGGGGAACGCGGTGACCGGGAGGGCGCAGGCGACCAGGGCGGCTCCGATCAGGGCGGTCGCTCCCGCCCCGCGCGCCTCGAGGGCGAGACCCCCGAGCCAGGCACCCGCGGCGATGCCGACGTTGAACGCCGCGTTAACCACCGCGGGCGCGGCGTCCGGCACGGAGCTGGCGCGCAGTGCGACGGTGTTCAGCAGGGTCGGTACGGCGCTGAAGGCCACGCCCCACACGAGCAGCACGGCGATCGCGGCGGGGGCGCCGTGCGCCAGCGCCCCGAGGGAGACCAGGGCGACGGCGGTGGCGACGGTGGCCACGCGCAGCGAGCCCACCAGATGGCGGTCGGCGAACGCCCCGGCCAGCACCAGGCCGAGCGACCCGGCGAGGCCGTACCCCAGCAGGGCCAGGCCCATGCCGTCCTGGCGCACGCCGGAGGCCAGCAGCAGCGGCGTGACATAGGTGTAGGCGGTGTAGTGACCGACGGTGAGCACGACGGTCATCAGCCCGACCAGCGGCAGGCCGCGGCCCCGCAGGGCGAACAGCACGCCGGCGCGCGGCGGGCTGGACCGGGCGGTCCGGGCCGGGGCCGGCGTGGCGGGCAGGACGCGGGCGGTCGCGGCGACGAGCGCCACCAGCGTGACGGCGGCCGCGGCGAACGGCCAGCGCCAGCCCCACGTCGCGCCGGCTGCGGTGGCTGCCGGCAGGCCCAGCGCCAGGGCCGGTGCGACGCCGACGTTTACCATCGCTACCGCTCGTCCGGCGCGCTCCGGAGGCACCAGCGAGACCGCGGCGGACACGGCGACCGAAAAGATCCCGGCATGGGCGACGCCGCCCACGACGCGGCCCGCGAGGCCGACCCAGTACGTGGGAGCCATCAGGATCACCGCGTTGCTGACGGCATAGGTCGCAAGGAGGGCCACCAGCGCCCGGCGCCGGGGCCAACGGGCCAGGGCCGCCGTCAGCGGCAGCGCCGACAGCGCCACGACCACGGCGTAGGCCGAGACCCACCACCCGATCCGGTCCTCGCCGACGTCGAACGTCTGCGCCAGCTGCGGCAGCAGGCCCACCGGCATGACCTCGGTGACCACCGCGGCGAACAGCGCCGCCGCCAGGACACCCAGCCGCAGGATCGGCAGGCGCTGCGGGGGCCCAGGCGCTGCGTCGGCCGGAGCGGCCAGGGGCGTGGGAAGGTGGGCGCCGGTCACTCCACGAATTTACTTGGCGAACGAGTAAAATGGAAGGCGCGATGGGATCCCTCAGCGAGCGCCAGCGGCAGCTGCTGCGGCTGGCACACGAGCAGCCCGGCCTCACGCGCGCCCAGACGGCGGCGGTGCTCGGCGCCAGCACGGGCACGATGACCGGCCTGGTGCGCGCCTTGGCGGGGGCCGGCCTGCTCGCCGAGCGGCCGTCGATCGCCACGGGGGAACGCGGACGGCCCACCGGCGTGTTGGTCGCGCACCCGCAGGGCCCCCTCGTGCTCGCCGCGGCGGTCGACCACGACGTGTGGCGGGTCGCCGCGGTCGAGCTCGGGGGTCGGGCCGTTGCCGACGAGGCGGCTGCGCACCACGGGGACGGCCGGCGCCTGCTGGCCGACCTGCGCGCGGCGGTCGCCCGCATGGCCGACCGGTTCCCGGGGCGGCTGCGCGGCATGGGGATCGCGCTGCCGGGCGTGGTGCGTGGCTCCGTGCTTCTCGATGCCCCCCTGCTGGGGTGGCGCGACCTCGACCTCGGTGCGGCCTGGCCGCCACCGGCCCGTTCGGGGCCCGGGGCGGGCGAGGCCGGCCCCTTCGTGGCGGGGAACGACGCGACCCTTGCGGCGCTCGGCGAGGCGCGCCGCGGCGCGGCGCGGGACAGCGGGCTGCACCTGCACCTGCACCTGGACGCCGGACTGGGCGGGGCGCTCACGCTCGACGGCGCGGTGCTCACCGGGGCCCACGGGCTGGCCGGGGAGTTCGGGCACATGCCCTTCGGGGACCCCGCCGTTCGCTGCCCGTGCGGGGCGCACGGCTGCTGGACCACGGCGGTCGGGGCGGGTGCCCTCGCCGCGGCGCTCGGCGAGGCGCTGCCGCGCGATGCCCTGTCCTACGGACGCACGGTGCTCGACCGCGCCGCCCGCGGAGAACCTGCGGCGCGCGACGCCGTGGCGGCGGTCGCCGGCTGCCTCGGCCGTGGCATCGCCGCGCTGGTCAACGGCCTCGACGTCGGCCTGGTCACGCTCGGTGGCCTCGCGCCCGCCGTGGCTGCCGGGGCACGCGAGAGCCTGGCCGGCGGGCTCTCGGCCGGGCTCATGCAGTTCCGACGCTCCGCGTCCCCGGACGTCGTCGCCGGCGCCCTCGGCGACCACGCCGTGCAGATCGGCGCCGCCGAGGCGGTCTGGGGCCGGCTGTGGGAGCGGCTGTGAGCTCCTCCCGCCCGGGCCTGCGCGACCCTCGCCGCGCCGCGAGGGACCGTCCGCCGCGGCGCCCGGCGGAGGACGCTGCTCAGCGCACGCCCCGCACCTTCAGCACCGCGATCGCGCCGATGATGGTGCTCACCCCGGCCACCACGAAGAGCACCGAGTAGTCCCCGCCGCCGACGGCCAGGATCGCCGGGGCGATCGCCGGGGCGATCGACTGGGGCAGCGCGCTGGCGATGTTGAACACGCCGAGGTCCTTGGCGGCGTTGTCGCGGTCCGGCAGGACGTCGGTGACCAGGGCGAGGTCGACGGCGAAGTAGATGCCGATCCCGGCGCCGGTGATCGCCATCGCGACCAGGAACAGGCTCATGTGCGACGAGAGCGCCACCGTGAGCAGCCCGGCCCCGTAGACCAGCGCGGAGGCCATGACGAAGATCTTGCGACGCCCTGTGGCATCGGACAGCTTGCCGCCGATCAGGCTGAGCGCGACCCAGAAGATGGACGACACCAGAGTCGCGATGAAGACGCTGTCCGGCAGGTCCGGTGCCGGCACGCCGATCTTGTTCAGCAGGTAGAAGGCCTGGTAGGTCAGCAGGAACGACTGGCCCAGGACGAACAGGAAGCGGCTCAGCCAGGCCCACGCGAAGTCCGGCGCCTGCTTGGGGTTGATGTAGAAGGTCGCGAGGAACTCGCGCACGGACCAGGCCGGCCGGTCCTCGGCGGCCAGCCGTCGATCGTCCAGCACGAGCATGAACGCGACGACCAGCACCGCGGTGATGAGCACCGGGAACAGGAACATCGCGAGCTGACCGAGCGGCGCGACCAGCTGAACGACGTAGGTGCCGATGACGAGCGCGATCGGCAGGCAGATGCCCAGCACCCCGGAGACCGCCCCGCGCTGCTGCTCGGGGATCTGGTCGGCGATCACCGCGACGACTGCGGCCAGCAGCGCGTTGAACGACAGCTGCGCGATCGCCCAGCCGATCACCACCAGCCAGACGGCCGGCGCGAGGGCGATGACGGTCAGCCCGACGGCACCACCGACCAGGCCGGCCACCATCCAGGGGCGCCGCATGCCGAACCGCGAGGTGGTGCGGTCGCTCATCCGGCCGAAGAAGGGGTTGCCGAATAGGGCGAGCAGCGCGCCGACGCCGGTGACCAGGCCGAGCGCTCCGGGCGCGGCCTCGGCTCCGACCAGGTCGTCGATCTTCAGCGGCAACGTGACCATGACCGGGGCGAGCAAGGCGAGCCACAGGCCCATGTAGGCCAGCACGTACAGGGTGATGAAGCCGGCCCCCACCCGCCTGCCGGCGGCGGGGGGTGCGAACGATCGGGACACGGGGGACTCCTTGGCTGCGCCGTTGCGCGTCGGGTCGGGGGGTGGGGCCGGCGGCGCCGGCGGTCACCCGGGGCGCGCGCCGTCGTGCGCCCCGGGTGTTCGGGCGTGGTGCTAGATGTTCGAGAGGCGGGCGAACAGGGCGGCCCGCGCGCCCGCGTCCATGCCGTCGGCGACCATGTCGACCACCGTCGGCAGGTCCATGCCGAGCGAGACGTTGAGCATCGGGTGGGTGAACAGCTGGGGCAGGTCCTCGGCCAGGACCGCCTTCGCCTCCGGGTCCTTCAGCAGCAGGCCGAGGCTGGTGCGGTGCAGCCGGTAGCGATTGCCGTGCGGGCGCGCCAGCGTCGTGGCGGCCCGCTCCGCGTCGGTCGGGTGCGGGCGCGGCGTCCAGCCCTCGTAGCGCAGCCCGTGGCCGAACGCGAACGCCGGGTCGGCGGTGTCCGAGGGCACGTCGGGGCGGCTCGCCGCGACGGCCTCCATCGACGCGGGCAGCTGGAACGGCAGCCGCCCGCGCGGTTCGGCCTCGCCGAACAGCACCCGGGCGAAGGCCTCGTCGCTGGCGCCGAAGTCGGCGACGAGCGAGGTCACCAGCGGCACGAGCGGGGTGAGGACGGCTGCGCGGTCGAGGTAGACGTCGACCACGGTCGGGGCGGCCGCGCTGACCTCCGCCACGTGCGCCACGTCGTCGGCGGGGAAGTCCAGCGAGCCGGCATGGAAGAACGACTCCAAGTCGCCGGGGTGGCCCCGCTGCTCGAACGGCGCCGCGAGCCGCAGGATCGCGACGTCGGCCTCCTGTGGCGTCGCGACCACGTCGGCCCGGCCGGCCAGGGCGTGGGGATCCATGCCCTCGACGTACACCGCGATGCCCCGGGGCAGCGGCAGGTGCGCCGCGCCCTCGCCGTTCACCAGCAGGGTGTGCGCGGCGCTCTGGGCGGCCAGGCCGGCCTCGCGGGCGCTCGAGGACCCGACGATCCGCTCGGCGCGCTGGACGTCGACGAACGGGTCGTCGAACAGCCCGAGCGTGAACTTCTCCCGCAGCAACCGGTGCGCGGACTGGTCGATCCGCGCCTCGGCGATCGCGCCCCGGCGCACCAGGCGCACGAGGATCTCGGGGCGGGCCTCGCCGCCGAGCTGGTCGATCCCCGCCTCGATCGCCTTGACCATGCGCTCTTCGAAGCTGAGGTGCTCCACCCCCCACGGCGTCGCGCTGAGGATCCCCCAGTCGCTGCACACGACGCCGTCGAACCCGAGCTCCTCGCGCAGCAGCCCGGCGACGATCTGCTTGTTGAAGCTGAAGCCGACCTCCTCGTACGGCGTGCCGATCGGCACGCCGTAGTACGGCATGATCTGCGAGATGCCGGCCGCCAGGACGTCCACGAACGGCTGCAGGTGCATGTCCCACAGCCCGCCGGGATATACCTGCTCGCGCCCGTACTCGAAGTGCGGGTCCTCCCCGTCGAGCTGGGGGCCGCCCCCGGGGAAGTGCTTGCCCATGGCCGCCACCGAGTCCGGGCCCAGCCGCTCGCCCTGCAGCCCCCGCACGTACGCCACCGCCAGCCGCCGCGTGATCTCAACGCTCTCGCCGTAGGTGCCGCCGGAGCGCGACCAGCGCGGGTCGGTGGCCAGGTCGATCTGCGGGTGCAGCGCCAGCGCGATGCCCACCGCGCGGTACTCCCGGCGCACGGTCTCTGCGAAGCGGGAGACCAGGTCGAGGTCGTCAAGGGCCCCGAAGCCGAGCTGCTCGGGCCACTGCGAGAACGGCCCGGCCGCCAGCCCCGTGCCGGGGTTGTTGCCGAACGCGTGGCGCGGGTCGCTCGAGATCGTCACCGGGATCGCGAACGGCTGAGTGCGCACCGCGCGCTGGACGGCGTTGGCCCACTCGGCCATCTCCCTGACGCTGAGCGCCTGCAGGGTGTTGAAGTGGTTGATGCGCCGGTCGAACAGCGTCCGGGTCGAGGGGTAGCCCAGGGGTCCGTCGGCATCGAAGTCACCGATCCCGGCCAGCGGCTGGAACATCAGGCCGGCCTTGTCCTCCAGCGGCAGCCTGCTGAGCAGGTCGGCGGCTCGCTGGGTGGGGCTAAGGGTCGGGTCTTCGTACGGGTAGTTCCCACGGTCGCGCACGGCGGACAACCTCTCGTCTGGCTTGCCGAAGGCGGGGCCGTCTGCGCTCGCGAACGTCCTCGTCACGGATCCCGGTGCTGCGGGATGCCGAAACGTTACACAGGTGTCACGTTTGGGCGCAAGGCCGTATCCTCGGCCCGTGGCAGCAGTGGCGGTGACGACGAGCGGCGGGCGCGCCGGGGGATACGCCAACGGTCGCGCCCGGCGGCGCGCGATCGTCCAGGCGGCGACGGCACACTTCGCCGTGGGCGGGTTCCATGGCGCGACGATCCGCGACATCGCCGAGGCCGTGGGGATCTCACGCGCGGGCCTCCTGCGGCATTTCGAGTCCAAGGAGGCCCTCCTGCAGGCTGTCCTGGAGCAGCGGGACGCTACCGACCGCGCCCACTTCGCCCGGTACGCCGGCGTCGCCGGCGGCGTCGGCGTGCTGCGCGGGATGATCGACCTGGCGCTGCAGAACGAGGCCACGCCGGGAATGATCGACCTGTTCATCCGCCTCTCGACGGAGGCGTCCGCCCCCGACCACCCCGCCCACGACTACTTCCGCACGCGGTACGCGTCCATCCGCGCGGGCACCGCGCGCGTGCTGCGCCAGGCGCTCGCGGCCGGGTACGCCCGGCCCGGGCTGGACCCCGACGAACAGGCGATGCTGCTCACCGCGACGATGGACGGGCTCCAGACGCAGTGGATGCTGGAGCCCCGCCTCGCGATGCACGAGCACGTGCGCGCCGCGATCGAGGAGCTGCTCACGCCGGTAGGGCGGGAGGCGCTCGCCGCGGTGCGCCCGCGGTCGAACGCCGAGCCGGACGGGCCCGCCGGTGAGCCGGAGGTGGGCGCCGGGTGACCCGCGGGGTGTCGCCCGTGGGTCAGGCCGCAGCGCGCATGTTGTGCAGGCGCAGGCTGTTGTAGACCACCAGCACCGACGACAGCGACATCGCGGCGGCAGCGATGAGCGGGTTGAGCAGGCCGGCGGCAGCGATCGGGACGGCCGCGAGGTTGTAGCCGAAGGCCCAGGCCAGGTTCACCCGAATCGTCCGCAGCGTCCGGCGCGAGACGGTGATGGCGTCCGGGATGACCATGAGGTTGTCGCGCACGAGGATGACGTCCGCCGCCTTAAGCGCGATGTCGCTGCCGGTGACCATCGCGAGGCCGAGGTCAGCGGCGGCGAGCGCAACCGCGTCGTTGATGCCGTCGCCGACCATCGCCACCCGCTTGCCCTCGGCCTGCAGCGCGCGCACCACCTCCGCCTTCTGCGGCGGCAGCACGCGGGCGTGCACGCGCTCGATGCCCAGCGTGGCGGCGACCCGCGCGCCGGCCTCGGGGGAGTCGCCGGTCAGCAGCACCGTCTCCAGCCCCTGGGCTCGCAGCGCCGCGACCGCACGGCGCGCGTGGGGGCGGATCGTGTCGGTCAGAGCGAGGACCCCGATCAGCGCGCCGTCGCGCACCACGGTCACCACCGTGGCCCCGGACTGTTCGGCCGCGCGCACCGCCGCCGCGGCGGGCCCGCTGATCGTGCCGGCGCGCGAGCGGGCGAGCCGCGGACTGCCGACGACGACGACGCGGCCGTCGAGGCGTGCCTCGGCGCCCAGGCCCGGCAGCGCGCGAAAGTCGGTGGCGCCGTCAACGGCGGCGCCCGCCCGGGCGGCCGCCGCCTCAATCGCCCGGGCGATGGCGTGCTCGGAGCCCCGCTCGACCGCCGCGGCCACCGCGAGCAGCTCGCGCTCCTCGACGCCGACCGGCGTGGTGGCCTGGACGCTCATGGCGCCGGTGGTCAGCGTGCCGGTCTTGTCCAGCACGACGGTGGTGATCCGCCCGCTCGCCTCGAGCGCGTCGTGGCCCTTGACCAGGATGCCCAGGGTGGCGGCGCGGCCGATGCCGACCATGAGCGCGGTGGGGGTGGCCAGGCCCAGCGCGCACGGGCAGGCGATGATCAGCACGCTGATGCCCACGCCGACCGCCTCCTGCAGCGGCGCGCCGCCCGCCGCCCACGCGAGCGTGACCACGAGGGCGAGCGCGATGACGGCGGGCACGAACCACGCGACGACGCGGTCGGCCATCGCCTGCACGCGGGCCTTGCGCGCCTGCGCCTGCTCGGTGAGCGCGGCCATCTGCGCCAGCTGCGTGCGCGCACCCACGGACTCGGCCGCGACCTCCAGGCGCCCGTCGGTGCTGATGGTGCCGCCCGTGACGGCGTCGCCGCGGGAGACCGCCGTGGGGACGGGCTCGCCGGTCATCATGCTGGTGTCAATCGCGGCGCTGCCGGCCACGACGATGCCGTCAGCGGGGACCGTCTCCCCGGGCAGGACCACGACGACGTCACCGACGCGCAGCGCGTCCGCCGGCTGCAGCGACTCGGTACCGTCGCGCAGGATGCGCACCTGCGTCGCCGCCAGGGCGTTCAGGGCGCCGAGGACGTCGCCGGCCTTGCGGCGCGAGCGCGTCTCGAAGTAGCGGCCGGCCAGCTGGAAGGTGGTCATGCCCGCGGCGACGTCGAGGTAGACCGCGTTGGCGCCGGCCGGGGTGATGCCGAAGCCGAGCCAGAAGCCGGTGCCCGGCTGTCCGACGTCGAGCACGATGGTCACCAGGGCCCACCCGAACGAGGCGGCGATGCCGAGGGACACCAGCGTGTCCATGCTCACCGCCGCGTGGCGCAGGTTGCGGATGGTGGCGCGGTGGAAGGGCCAGGCCGCCCATGTCACGATCGGCAGGGCGAGCAGCAGGCACAGCCACTGCCAGCCGGCAAACCGCCACCCGGGCACGAGCGCGAGGATGATCGTCAGGTCCATCAACGGCACCGTGAGCAGCGCCGAGACGGCGAGCCGGCGGCGCAGGGAGGAGATGCGCACCTCGG
The DNA here is from genome assembly GCF_001750215.1 of Isoptericola variabilis. Lineage (GTDB taxonomy): Bacteria > Actinomycetota > Actinomycetes > Actinomycetales > Cellulomonadaceae > Puerhibacterium > Puerhibacterium variabilis_A. The sequence continues at coordinate 8,825 of NZ_LWGM01000005.1, forward strand.
TGGCCCGCCGCGACCACGGGTCGTCGGGGTCCTGGCGCACGTGGGCGTCGTAGCCGGCGCCGCGCACCCGCTCGACGGCGCGGGCGGCGTCCTGTCGGCGCAGGCCGGAGACCGTCGCGCGCTCGGTCGCGTAGTTCACCGTGGCGGTCACCCCGTCGAGCTTGTTCAGCGCCCGCTCCACCCGGCCGGCGCAGGCCGCGCAGGTCATGCCGGAGATGTCCAGCTCGAGCGGTTCCGCCTCGGGATGGTCCGCGGTCGTCGTCACGGTGGTGCTCCTTGCTCGCCGGGTCACCGGCTCGAGTGCTGCCGCTCGGCGAGCCGAGCCAGCATCCGGTTGTAGGCGTCGTGCTCGTCATCCAGGCCGGCGTCCATGTGCCGGTCCTTGCGCTGGGTCTCCTGGGCGTCCTGCCGCCGCCACTGGACGACCAGGATGACGATCACGATCAGCAGGGGGATCTCCCCGCCGGCCCAGGCGACGCCGCCACCGGTGTCCTGGGCGGCCGCCAGGTCGGCCCACGGGGCGCCGAGGTAGCGGTAGTAGGTCTCGGCGATGATGGTGGAGCTGGTCATTAGGATCACGCCGAAGAAGGCGTGGAACGGCATCGCCGCCAGCACGTAGCCGAGCTTGCCGATGTGCGGCAGGGGCCGTGGGGGGCGGTCGACGCCGACGACCAGGCCGTAGTACAGGTAGCCGACGACCAGGAAGTGCACGTTCATCAGCTGGTGGGCCCAGTGGTAGGGCATCAGCACACCGAACAGGCCCGTGAGGTACAGCCCGTAGTACGAGCCGACGAACAGCACGAACACCAGCAGGGGGTTGTACACCACCCGCAGCAGGCGCCAGTGCAGCACCCACGTGATCCACTCGTGGACCCCGGCGAGGTGCTGTGCGCCACCTCGCTGGGTGGCCCGCAGCAGCAGGGTCACGACGCCGCCCAGCACCAGCAGCCCGGGGGCGAGCATGTTCAGCGCCATGTGGACGACCATGTGCACGCCGAAGTCCGGGCTGGAGTACTTGCCCAGGCCGGAGCTGGTGGCCACGACCACCACCGCCCAGCCCAGCAGCCAACCGACGGTGCGCCCGGCTGGCCACCGGTCGCCGCGGTGCCGCAGCCGACGCACCGCCAGGAGGTAGACGCCCACCGCGGCGACGGCCACCCCCGCGAACAGCAGGTTCGGTCGCCACTGCGAGGCCAGCACCGCGGCCGTGGGCGCCTCGGGCACGTCGAAGCCCAGGAACGCCTGCTGGATGCTCGTCGAGACGAAGTACTGCGGCGGCGGCTGGCGCGTCATCGCGACGCCCACGCCCACCCATCCGGCAACGGCAAGGGCGCTCAGCGCCAGGCCTCGGCTGACGTGCCGCTCCCGCAGCGACCCGGCCCGGGCGCGGGCCCCGGCCACGGCTGCCACGGCGGCGGCGGCCGCCAGGCACAGCACCCGGGCCACGATGAACCAGCCGGTCAGCGTGTCGAGGGGACCGGACCCGGCAAGCTTGAACCAGGCCAGCACCATCTCCGCCCCGAGCATCACCGGCAGGGCGACCGTCCCCAGCATCAACAGGCGGCGCAGGGCCGCCGGCGCCACGAGGCGGCCGCTGGCCGCCCGCACGGCCGCGACACCCACCGCACCGAACGAGCCGGCAGCCGCGAGCGTCTGGAAGACGGCGGCGTCACCGCCGAAGTCGTGCGCCGGCCCCACGAGCACCTGCCCGGTCACGACGGGGGCGAGCACCGCCACCGCCGCGGCCCACAGCGCCACGAGCAGGCTCGTCCACCGGTCGGCGAAGGCCGCCAGGAAGAACACGACCAGGGCCGCGGCGAGGCTGAGGGTCCAGGCCTTGGGCGGATAGCTGGCGCCGTACACGAACGCGAATGCGCCCGGCTCCCCGAGCCGGGCGAGGGGAACACCTGCGGAGTCCAGGGCGTCGAAGACGATCAGTCCGGCGGCGCTCGCGGCCCACAGCGCCGAGGCGGCCCGCAGAACGCGGGTCTCGAAGGTCTGCGGCAGGAACGGCGCACGCCGCGCGAGCGCGCCGCGCAGGAACAGCAGGTGCACGAGACTGCCGATGCTCAGCAGGCAGCCCACCTCTGCGCCGACCGTCAGCACGGTGGTCGTGATGGCGACGTCAAGGCCCGGGAAGCCCAGCGACAGCTGGTCGAACGGTGCCGCGCCCAGCAGCACCGTCGTGGCCGTCGGCACGCCGGCCGCCACGAGCACGACGGCCGCCAGCACGGCGCCCACGAGGCCCGTGTGCCGCCGTACGGCAGGAAGGTCGCTCGGGGCGGCGGCGCGTGCCGGGGCGAGGGGCTCAGCCATCGTGCCGGTCCGTGCGCGCCGCCGGCTCCATCCCGCCCGCCAGCTGCACGGCGAGCTGCCTGGGCGCCTCGAAGGCCGCGGCGCCCTCGGTGACCGAGGCGACCTTGGCGCCATCGAGCAGGACCTGGATCGTGTGCGCAACGACCGCGCGCCGGGCCGCCGGGACGCCGGCGGCATTGCGCTCGAGGAAGCCGTGGACCGCTCGCCGCACCTCCTCAAGCAGGCGGGCGATCGCGGGATCGGCATCCAGGTGCTCCGCGACCGCGTTGCTGAACCGGCAGCCGCGGTACGCGGGGGCGTCCACGTCCGCGCCGGCGGCGTCGAAGAGCGCGGCGATGCGCTCGGGACCGGCGGGGACCGTCGCCCCGATGTGGGTCAGCCGGTCGCGCAGCTCGTCGGCCCGCAGCCTCAGGCAGGCCAGCACCAGCTCGGACTTGGACGGGAAGTGGGCGTAGAGGGTCGCCTTCGCGACCTCCGCCTCGGCGACGACCCGGTCAACCCCGATCGCCCGGACGCCGTGCGCCGCGAAGAGCCGGTCGGCCGTCCCCAGGATGCGGTCCCTGGCTGGTCCTGCAAGCGTCCTGTCCACCACGCCACGGACGCTAACAGACAGGTCTGTCTACCGGGTCGGACCGTGAGCGACCTCACCGCACGTGGCCGGGCGTGCGCGCGCACGACGCGTCCGCCGGCCAGCCGGCGCCTAGGATCGCACGAGGCGGGCGATGGCGTCGGAGGCCTCTTTGATCTTGGCGTCGGACGCCTCGCCGCCGAGCTTGGCGGCGTCCACGACGCAGTGCTTGAGGTGGTCGTCCATCAGGCCCAGGGCCACTCCCTGCAGGGCGCTTGTCAGGGCGCTGATCTGGGTGAGGATGTCGATGCAGTACTGCTCTTCCTCGACCATGCGGTGGATGCCACGGGCCTGGCCCTCGATGCGCTTGAGGCGGGCAAGGTACCGCTGCTTGTCGGTGATGTAGCCGTGCGCGGCGTGGGTGTCGGTCAACTGGTCGGCGGTCGCGTGAATGTCGCTCATGGTGTGGTCCTTCGAGGGGGCGGGGCGAGGACGCTCCGGGGGGCGCGGTCGGCCCGGTGCCGCCCGCATCGGTCCACATCGTGCACCAGCTCGGGCGCCACCGGGCCCAGGCGGCGGGGATTTGTCGCGTCAGGCGGCCACGTAACGGGCCGGGTCGGCGTCGAACTTCGGGGCACACCCGGCGCAGCAGAACCAGTACCGCTCACCCTCGTAGTCACGGAAGAGGCCGGCGGCCTCGGCCTGGGCCTTGATCACCGTGCTGCCCTTCATCACGGGACACTCGGCGACGTCGTCCCCACTCGGGGCGGTAGCGGTCAGGAGGTTGGTGCGGCCCGCGGGCGCGGGGGCGCTGCAGCAGCAGGCGCTCTGGGAGTCGTTGGCCATGGTGGTCCTTTCGGGTGGGGTGTTGAGGGTCAGGCGCCGGCCGGCTGGGGCGCGCGGGTGCGGGCCGTGGCTGGGGACGGCTGGGGGTCCGACGCCTGGCCGGTGAAGGAGCGCAGGCGCAGGCTGTTGCCGACGACGAAGACGCTGGAGAAGGCCATCGCCGCGCCGGCGAGCATGGGGTTGAGCAGGCCGAGCGCGGCCAGCGGGATCGCGGCGACGTTGTAGGCGAAGGCCCAGAACAGGTTCGTCTTGATCGTGCCGAGGGTCTTGCGGGCCAGGCGGATGGCGTCGGCGGCGCTGCGCAGGTCGCCGCGCACCAGGGTGATGTCGGCGGCCTCGATGGCGACGTCGGTGCCGGTGCCCATGGCCAGGCCGAGGTCGGCCTGGGCCAGCGCCGCGGCGTCGTTGACGCCGTCGCCGACCATGGCCACGACCTTGCCCTCGCCCTGCAGCCGGGTGATGACCTCGACCTTGTCGTGTGGCATCACCTCGGCGATCACCTGGTCGATGCCGACCTCGGCGCCGATCTGCCGGGCGACGGTGGTGTTGTCACCGGTGAGCAGGATCGGGGTCAGCCCGAGGGCCTTGAGCCGGTGGATCGCCTCGATGCTGGTCGGCTTGACAGTGTCGGCCACGACGAGCACGCCGCGGGCCTGGCCGTCCCAGCCGACCGCCACGGCGGTCTTGCCCTGGGACTCGGCGGCGGCCTTGGCCGCGACCAGCTCGGGGGCCAGGTGCTGGGCCCAGTCGGCGAGCAGTGACTCGCGCCCGACGAGCACGGCGCGGCCCTCGACGATGCCCTGCACGCCCTTGCCCTCGATGTTGGCGAAGTCCTCGGGGACGGGCAGGGCGCCGACCTCGGAGGTGGCGCCCTTGGCGATCGCCTGGGCGATGGGGTGCTCGGAGGCGTCCTCCAGGGCGCCGGCCAGGCGCAGCAGCTCGGCCCGGTCGGTGTCGGGGCCGGTGATGACGTCGACCAGGGTCATCTTGCCGGTGGTCACGGTGCCGGTCTTGTCCAGCACGACGGTGTCGACCCTGCGGGTGGACTCCAGGACCTCCGGGCCCTTGATCAGGATGCCCATCTGGGCGCCGCGGCCGGTGCCGACCAGCAGGGCGGTGGGGGTGGCCAGGCCGAGGGCGCACGGGCAGGCGATGATCAGCACGGCGACCGCGGCGGTGAAGGCGGCGGAGGCCGGGGCGCCGGCGCCGAGCCAGGCGCCGAGCACGCCGACGGCGACGGCGATGACGATGGGGACGAAGACGGCCGAGACGCGATCGGCCAGGCGCTGGACCTCGGCCTTGCCGGACTGGGCGTCCTCGACGAGCTTTGCCATCTGGGCCAGCTGGGTGTCGGACCCCACCCGGGTGGCGCGCACCACCAGACGGCCGCCGGCGTTGACGGTGGCGCCGGTGACGGCGTCGCCCTCGCAGACCTCGACCGGGACCGCCTCGCCGGTCAGCATCGAGGCGTCCACGGCGGAGGTGCCGGCGGTGATGATGCCGTCCGTGGCGATCTTCTCCCCGGGGCGCACGACGAACTCGTCCCCGACCCGCAGCTCGCCCACCGGGATGCGGGTCTCGGCGCCGTCGCGCAGCACCGCCACGTCCTTGGCGCCCAGCTCGAGCAGGGCGCGCAGCGCCGTCCCGGCCTGCCGCTTGGAGCGCTTCTCGAAGTAGCGACCGGCGAGGATGAACATCGTCACCCCGGCGGCAACCTCGAGGTAGATGTTGCCCGCGCCGTCGGTCGGCGCGACGGTCAGCTCGAACCCGTGCGTCATGCCGGGAGTACCGGCGGTGCCCAGGAACAGCGCGTACAGCGACCACAGGAACGCCGCGGTGGTGCCCACCGAGATCAGGGTGTCCATGGTGGCCGCGCCGTGGCGCAGGTTCGTCCAGGCGGCCTTGTGGAACGGCCAGGCCGCCCACACGATCACCGGTGCGGCCAGCGCCAGGGACGCCCACTGCCAGTAGGTGAACTGCAGTGCCGGGACCATCGCCAGCGCGATGACCGGTACCGCGAGCACGACCGACCCGATCAGCCGGTGGCGCAGCGCGGTCAGCTCCGTGTCGGCCTGCTCGGCGCCGTCCGCCTCACCGGGGTCCGCGCGCTCCGTGCGGGGCAGCGCGGCGGTGTAGCCGGTCTTCTCCACCTCGGCGATCAGCGTCGCCGGGTCGGTGCCGGCCGGGACGGCGACCTGCGCCTTCTCGGTGGCGTAGTTGACGGTGGCGGTGACGCCGTCGAGCTTGTTCAGCTTGCGCTCGATGCGCATCGCGCACGAGGCACAGGTCATCCCGCCGATCTGCAGCTCGATCAGTCCCTGCGGCTGGGCGGCTGGCGCCGTCATGGGTGGTCCTTCCTGCTCGATGTCCGTGCTTCAGTGCCCGTGGGAGGTGGCGGCGTGGCCGTTTGCGCCGCGCTCGTCCGGGGTCCCGGCGGCGGCGTCGAGCGCGAAGGCGGCGGTGTGTACCTGCCCGTCGACCTGGAAGTCCAGGTACAGCAGGTAGCGGCCCGCGGTGGGGGCCTCGGCGACGAAGGTGACGCCGGGGCCAGACAGCTGACCGGCGGTCGGCTCGTCGCCCTCCGGGTGCACGTGCAGGTAGGCCAGGTCGCCGGCGCGCAGGGCCACCAGGTGCCCGAACGCCCCGAGGTAGGGCTCCAGCGTGGTCACCGGCTGACCGTCGCGGGTGACCTCCACGGTCAGCGGCGACGCCGTGCCAGCCGTCAGCTCCCCGTGCAGGGCGACGTCGAACCCGTCGACCGACGAGGTGGTGGACTGCGCCGTCGTCGTCACCGGCTGGAAGTCACCGGCGACCTCGACGCTGCGCGTCAGCGTGAGGTTCTCCCCACCCGCGGGCACGAAGTCGGCATAGACCCGGTAGGTGCCGGCCGCGTCCCACGCCCACGGCAGCGACCAGCGGCCCTGGGCGTCCATCTCGGGGTGCACGTGCCGGAACTGCGAGCCGTCCGAGCGCACCACGATCAGATGCAGCCGCTTGGCGTGCCGCTCGATGAAGTCGGTCACCGGCCCGCCGTCGGCGGTGGCGACGGTGAACGCCAGCTCGCCGACGACGCCCGCCGCCTCCGGGGCGCTCACCTCGCCCAGCACGTAGCCGTCCTGCTCCAGGGACTGCCCACCCACCATGTCTCCTCCTTGGCGCTCTTCCGCCGCGGCGCCGGCGCCCGCCGGCGCCGCGGTCACGTGGTCGGACCCGGACCGCGCCTGGACCGACTCCTCCGGCACGACGACACCGGCGACCGCCGCCGAGGCGGCGAACACCGCCGCCAGCCCCGCGGCGTACAGGCCGACCCGGACCGGGGCATTCATCAGACCCGCACCGCCTGGTAGCCGGCCTCGCTCACGGCGGCCAGCACGGCAGCGTCATCGACCGGCTGGTTCGCGGTCACGACGAGCTTGCCGGTAGCTGCGCTGACGTCGATCTTCTCGACGCCCGGCACCTCCCCGACCTCCTCGCGCACGGACATCTCGCAGTGCCCGCAGGTCATGCCGGCCACCTGGTACTCGATCTCGACGAAGCTCATCGTTCTCCCTCTCATCTGATACCCCAGGGGGGTAACTCGCTCTGCGAAGATACCCACGGGGGGTACCAGCGGTCAAGCGGCTCGGGCGGAGTTGCCCGGGCGGATACCCCCGGGGGTATGATGGCGCCATGGCTACCCGAGAGATGACCCTCGAATCCCTCCAGGAGACCGTCGCCGCGCACGACATCGTCCTGCTCGACTTCTGGGCCGCGTGGTGCGGTCCGTGCCGAGCCTTCGCGCCCGTGTTCGAGCAGGCTGCCGAGGACCACCCGGAGATCGTCTTCGGCAAGGTCGACACCGAGGTGCAGCAGGACCTCGCGGCCGCGTTCCGGATCACGTCGATCCCGACCCTCGTGGCCTTCCGCGAGGGCGTGGTCGTCTACTCGCAGCCCGGCGCGCTCGGTGCCGCGCAGCTCGAGCAGCTGGTGGAGGCCGTGCAAGGTCTCGACATGGGTGAGGTGCACGCCCAGATCGAGGCCCAGCAGGCGGCGGCGTCCCGGTAACGGACCTCGAGAAGCCCTTCCCCACGGACGACGGACCACCCCCACACCCTGGAGATCGACCCATGTGCTACGCAGTGACGTGCAAGAAGTGCGGCAAGACGACCTGGTCCGGCTGCGGCCAGCACGTCGACGACGTCCGGCGTGGCGTGCCTGCCGCCCAGTGGTGCGCCGGGCACGCCGACGACCGGCCGTCCGGCGGCTTCCTGGCTCGCCTGTTCGGACGGTGACCGCCGCCGGTGGCGATGCCCGCCGGCGGACGGCGTCAACCCGGCGCGCGCGCCGGCCGGCGAGCCACGCCCTTCGAGGGCCATGCGCGGCCTCGGTCGACGTCCGGTGCTCGTTCGCCGCGACGACCGCCTCCGTCGCGCAGGCGCGCCACTGGATCGAAGGGCGCCTGCGAGACCTGCGCGCGCCCGCTGCCACCGTCTTGGCGATCGTGCTCGCCACGAGCGAGCTGGTCACCAACGCCGTCCTCCATGGCACCGGGACCCATACCGTGACCCTGAGGCTCCGGTACGACGCTGGTGGCATCCGTGTCGAGGTCTCCGCCGACGCCAGCACGACCGCTCCGCGCCTCCAACCGCGCCGTGCGGGCCTGCCCGGAGGGCACGGCATGCACATCATCGACGCGCTGGCCCGGGCGTGGGGTTGGCGGCCGGGCGACGGGGGCAGCGGCAAGGTCGTCTGGGCGGCGTTCGACTGCGCACCGCCCGGTGTCCTGCCGGCCCATCCCGCCCCCACGACGATTGGAGCCGGACACGAGACCCGCTCGAGGCACGACCGGTGAGGTCATCGGCCAGGCAGCCCCCGCGGCAAGGTCGGGACGACGAGCGCTCGTGATCCACGCGTTCTCGGAGGCACCGGACGCGCTGACCGCGGCGCTCCGGGCCGCCCGGCATGCCGTCGAAGCGCTCGACGCCGACGTCACCGTGCAGGTCGTCGTCCAAGGCGGTGCCGTGCGCGGACTGACGACCGGCACCGGCTTCGTCCAGGACGTCACGACCGCCCTCGCCGGCGCCGGGGTCGAGGTTGTCGCGTGCGCGAACAGCATGCAGCGCGCGCGAGTCGAGCGCGGCGACCTGCTCAGGGGGGTCGGCACCGTGCCCTCGGCCGTGGGCCACATCGCCGAACAGCAGTGGGGCGGCGCCGCGTACGTGCGCATCTAGCTGCGTGGACGTGTCCCGGCGATCACCGCGCTCGGACCAGACGCTGCTCGAGCACCCGGCGCATCGCTTCCTTGCCCGCCCGGACTGCACCCTCCAGGCGCCCGGCATGGGTCGAGGCCGTCTCGGTGGAGGCGAAGTGAACCCTGTCGTACACGGCCTGCCTGAGCGCCGCCAGGTCGTCACTCGCCAGCGATGCCGGCGACACCGGCGCTCGCGGGCTGGTGTATTGCTCCCCGCTCCAGTCCACGACGTGGACCTCGGCCGGCCGGGCCGCCTCGGGCCCGAAGAGCCGCGTGAGCTGTTCGACGAACCGCGCCTGGGCGCCGCGAAGGTCCACCCCGGCAAGATCCTTCGCCGCGGCGACCCCGCAGAGGGCCGCGGGCACCGCATCGGGGCCGCTTTGGTCCAGAAGCTCGCGGAAGGGGCCGGTGTCGCTCGCCGCTGCGTCCGCCAGGCGCTCGCGGCGCCAGAAGGCGTCCTCGTACACGGCGACGGCGGTCACGACCGCGTGCGTCGACACGGCCGTCGCTTCGGCGGCCGCCCGGACCGTGCCCGGCAGGCCGGGGCTGAAGGCGATCTGCTCCATGGCGAGAGCGGGCGGCACCGCCACGATGACGTGATCGGTGAGCAGGCGGGTGCTGCGCGCGTCGACTCGGACGCCGTCGGGTGTGACGGAGATGCTCGAGACCGGGTCGCTCAGGCGCAGGGTGCCGCACGCGAGCTGGTCCGCCAGCCGCTGCGTGAGGTCCTGGGCGCCCTGGGCGAAACGGTACGAGGGCTGGCCGCGGCGATCGGCGTCCACCCGGTGGGGACCGGCGTGCGTCGGCTCGAGCAACGCGTCACCGTGGAGGGGCTCGGTAAAGGTGCGCACGCCGAGCTCGTGGCTGAGCGCGCGGGTGAACAGCTCGTCGGGCCGGAACCGGCTCACCCCCAGGTCGATCGTCCCGGTCGCCGCCCGAACGCTGTGCGCGCGCCCGCCGACGCGGTCGCGTGCCTCGAACACCATGACCGTCGCTCCGGCGCGGCCGAGCGCTGCGGCCGCGGTCAAGCCGGCGACGCCCGCGCCGACGACGATGACGTCGCAGCGCGGCAGGTCGGCGCTCACCGCGCCCACGACCCGTCATCAGTGCGGCAGCAGACCGCCGGTGGGAGGGTGGGCCGCTCGCCGGCGCCCGCTACGCCGGCGCGGCGGGCGGTCGCCGGTGCGGGGGCCGGCGAGGGCGCCGTCCGGGCCGTGTCTGCGGGCACGAGGGGGGAGATCTGCATCGATGTGCTCCTTCGCGCCCACTCACGTGGGCGCACTCGGGTCTGGTCCGAGCCCGAACCTAGGCGGGCCGGTCGTCCTCCGGTAGGAGGGCTGTGCAAATCTGGCGATAAGATCCGGCTATGTCTGACCGGTGGAGCGTGGAAGGGTTGCGGTACGCGGAGGCGGTCGCCAAGGCGGGCTCGTTCAGCGCGGCCGCGCGGGCCTACGGCGTGACGCAGCCCGCGTTGTCCAACGGCATCGCCAAGCTCGAGTCTCGCCTCGGCGAGCGGCTGTTCGACCGATCCGCCCGCGGTGTGGTCCCGACGTCGTTCGGCGCTCAGATGCTCCCGCTGATCCAGCGGGCGACCGCAGCGCTCGACGACATCCCGGCGCAGGCGAAGCGGTGGAACGCTCCTGGCGGCGAGGACATCCGCATGGGCGTCTCGCCTCTGATCGACCCCGGGCTGGTGGCCCGCGCCTACACGGCGGTCTGCTGCCTCGGCGCCCTGCCCGGGCCGCATCAGCTGGTCCTGCGCGAGGCCAGTGTCGCCGACCTGCGCGCCGCCCTCTCGGCGGGGGACCTCGACCTGATCCTTATCCCGTCGGTCGCGCCGATGCCACGGTACGAGCATCGCGTCGTGGCCTCCGAGCCGGTCGTGGTGGTCGAGCCCGCGCCGGCCGGCCGAGGGCCGGTGGAGCTGCACGAGCTGATCGACAAGCCGCTCATCCTCCTACCCGACACCTGCGGCCTGACGACCTTCGTCCGTGACCTCTTCCAGTCGCACGACTTGCCGTTGCGCGCGTACCCGGGCGAGGCGTCTACGCATCGCGTCCTGGAGGAGTGGGCCAACCTGGGCCTGGGCACCGCGGTGCTCCCACGGTCCAAGGTCACCTCTCCCGCGACGCTGCACCGCGCGCTGGTGGAGGACGGCGCTGAGATCGAGATCTTCTACGAAGCGGTCTGGAACCCCAACTCCGCGCTGGCACCCGAGCTGCGAAGGCTTGCCGAGACCTTGGTCGAGCGGCCGGCGTCGGCCGCCCAGGGATAAGAGTCCGCTATACCTCCATTCGGCCCTGCGGCCTACCGGCCGCCGGCCTGAGCGCCATAGCGTGAGGCCGCGGCCCCGCCTCCCACACAGCTCTACGGGCGCTCGGTGCGGCCCTTGCGGCCGGAACCGTGCGTCTCAGCCGGCCACCGTCGGGCCTGCCCGACCGGCCGGCGCCAGTGGCGGGCAGGCCGCCGCCCGGACGCGCTCGTGCGCAGGGCCGGGCCAAGACACGGCCGGCGCGAGTCCGACTGCCCGGCTCTCGCGGCGCGCTGCACACACGGCAGCGCGCCGCGGGATGCCTGGCGGCGGACTGCGGGGCCGGCCGGATGCAGGTCGAGTGAGCGTCGACGTGGCGAGAGGTCGAACCGACCAGCTACGCCGCCCGAGGAGAAGAAGGCACCCACCATGAGGCAAGTCGTCATCATCGGATCAGGACCGGCGGGCTACACCGCTGCCATCTATGCGGCCCGAGCCAATCTCGCGCCCCTCGTGATCGCCTCGTCGGTCGGGGTGGGCGGAGAGCTCATGAACACCACCGAGGTCGAGAACTTCCCCGGTTTCCCCGACGGCATCATGGGTCCGGACCTGATGGACCAGATGCTGGCCCAGGCGCGGCGTTTCGGGGCAGAGGTCGTCTACGACGACGTCACCGCCGTCGAGCTCGACGGGGACGTCAAGCGCGTCAGGCTCGGCTCGGGCGCGATCCACGAGGCACGGAGCGTGATCGTCGCGACCGGTTCCGCCTACCGCAAGCTAGGCCTGGGCGAGGAGGAGCGGCTGTCCGGCCGCGGCGTGTCGTGGTGCGCCACGTGCGACGGCGCGTTCTTCCGCGACCAGCGGATCGCGGTCGTCGGTGGCGGCGACTCGGCGATGGAAGAAGCCCTCTTCCTCACCCGGTTCGCCGCCAAGGTGTACGTCGTCCACCGGCGCGAAAGCCTGCGCGCCTCCAAGATCATGCAGGAGCGCGCACGGACGAACGACAAGATCGAGTTCGTGTGGAATGCCGCGGTCACCGCGATCCGGGGCGACTCCAGCGTGACCGGGATCGAGCTCACGGACACCACCACCGCCCGGCGCCGCGACCTCGAGGTCACAGGACTCTTCGTGGCCATCGGCAACGATCCCCGCGTGCACCTCGTCCACGGCCAGCTCGACCTGACCCCCGAGGGAACCATCGCCGTCCAGGGGCGCAGCTCCCGCACGAGCCTGCCCGGGGTCTTCGCGGCGGGCGACGTGATCGACCCGCACTACCGCCAGGCCATCACCGCCGCAGGCTCCGGCGCCGCGGCCGCGCTGGACGCCGAGCAGTACCTCGCGGCGCTGGACCCGACGTCGATCTCGGCGGAGCTGGTCACAGCGCACGCGCTGTGACCGCCTCCCGCCCTGACCCCTCCCAACCCCCCTCTCTCCTCCCACACAGCAAGGAGCAGGACATGTCATCCACCCGTCCCGTCACCGACTCGTCGTTCGAGCACGACGTGCTGGCCAGCCCCAAGCCGGTCCTCGTGGACTTCTGGGCGGCATGGTGCCCGCCCTGCCGTGCGATCGCCCCGATCCTCGAGCAGTTCGCCGACGAGAACGCCGGCGCGCTCGACGTGGTCAAGGTCAACGTCGACGAGAACCCCGCAACCGCCGCGCGGTATCAGGTCACGTCGATCCCGACGCTGATGGTCTTCCAGCGAGGCGCGGTGGCGAAAACCATGATCGGCGCCCTGTCGAAGGCCGCGCTGGAGACCGAGCTCGCCGACTTCCTCACCGGTGAGGTGGAGGTCCCGGCCCGTGGCGCCCGCTGACGGCGCGCCGGATACAGCGCGCGTCGGCCCTCCGCTGCGGCTCCGGCCGACACCGCAGCGGGGACCTGCCCACCACGACAAGCGGAAGGACTGACGTCATGACGCTGATCCGAATGTATGGCGCCGACTGGTGCGGCGACTGCCGGCGTACCCGGCGACAGCTCAACGAGGTCGGGGTCGTGTTCGACTACGTCGACGTCGCGCACGACCGGGTGGCCGCGGAAGAGGCTAGGGCGATCTCCGGCCGATCCAACATCCCGGTGGTCGTGTACCCCGACGGGACGCACCAGGTCGAGCCGACCAATGCCGAGGTCGAGGAGAAGCTGCGCAGCCTGGCCCTCATCTGACGGACACGACGCCGTTCCCGTCGAAGCGCACCAGTGCTTCCGCGGGACGGCGTCGTCGCGCCCACGCACCGCTTCGCCGCGCGTGACCCGGCGCCGACACGGCGTCCCCCTGCGGCCTCCCGCAGGCCGGCGGGGCCGGCCGGCGACAGCGGGGGCCGCTCCGCGGCCCGGGCCGGACGACGAGCGGAGAACTTCGGTCTCCGGCGTCCCTCGGCCGGTGCCCCGGGATGCCATCGGGGCGACGAGCCAGGCCCGTCGCCCCGATGGTCTCGGCCGTCAGCCCTGGGCGCGCTGCGCGCCGGTGATGGCGGAGGTGCCGAGGTCGCTCTTGGGCAGCGGCTGACCGGCGGCGACGGCGTCGGTCCAGGCGAGGGTGTCGGCGACGGCGGCGAAGTTGGAGTTGAGCAGCGCCAGCAGGGTGGTGTGCACCGTCTTGGCGTCGGCGAAGCCGGCGTCGTTGGCGATGTTGATCGCGCCGGTGGCGTCGGAGAGCACCTCGGCGGCCAGGCCGTGCGTCTCGGCCTCGGCGGCCGAGGCGAGGATGCAGTTGTTCGTCATGTAGCCGGCCAGGGTGACGGTGTCGACCTGGCGCTCGCGCAGCCACTCGACCAGGTCGGTGCCGGCGAACACCGTGCCGTACTGCTTGACGATCGACTTCCAGGCGTCGGTCCGGCGAGCCTCGACCTCGGGGTGCAGGCGAAACGCCTCCGTGGTCGGGTCGAAGACCGGCGCGCCCTCACCCATCGTGTGCTGAACCGCGACGACGGGGAGGCCCGCGGCGGTGGCGGCGTCGATCGCGCGGGCGATCTGCGGCAGCGACTCGGTGTGCGGCGGGTACTGGATCTCCAGCGGGCCGCCGAAGTACTCCTGCTGGACGTCGACGAGGACGAGGGCGCGGCGCGGGGTGGTCATGGGTGGGTACTCCTCGGGAGGCGGGTAGGCGCCACGGGGCGGGCGCCCCACCAATGCTCCTAGGTCATGGCGAAGTTAACCATTGGCACGTGTGCACGCGTACGATGGATGTGTGCCAACCTCCACCAACCGGCTCCGCATCGCCGTCTATGCCTTCGACGGCGTGACGATGTTCCACCTCGCCGTCCCGCAGCTGGTGTTCGACGAGGTCACTCGTCAGGGGCTCGGCACGTGGGAGACCGTGCTGTTCTCCGAGCGGGCCGGGTCGGTCCGCACCGCGGAGGGCTACCGGATGTCGGGCGTGCACGGAGTGAGCGCTACCGAGGACGCCGACGTGGTGGTGGTGCCCTCCTGGCACGAGGACGCCCGGCCCGTCGGGCCGACGCTCCGGCGCGCGCTGCGCCGCGCGCACACCCGTGGCGCGACCGTCGCCGGGCTGTGCCTGGGCGCCGTCGCCGTCGTGCACGCCGGGCTGCTGTCCGGCCGCACGGCCGTGACCCATTGGCAGGCCGTCGACGCGCTGGCCGCCCGCCATCCCGACGTCGCCATCGATCCTTCGGTCCTGTACATCGACCACGGCGACGTGCTCACCTCGGCCGGCACGGCCTCGGCGATCGACGCGTGCCTGCACCTGGTCCGCAGCCGGCTCGGCGCCGCCGCCGCCAACCAGGTCGCCAGGCATCTGGTCGTCGCCCCGCACCGCGAGGGCGGGCAGGCGCAGTACATCGACCGTCCGCTGCCGCCGCGGCCGGCTGACGACCCGATCTCCCGGGTGCTGGAATGGGCCCTGTTGCACCTGGACGAGGCCCTGACCGTCGATCAGCTGGCCGCCGTCGCACACATGAGCCGGCGAACCTTCATCCGGGCCTTCCAGGCCTCGACCGGAGCCACACCGGCGGCCTGGGTGCGCTCACGCCGCCTGGACGAGGCACGCCGCCTGCTCGAGTCCACCGACCTGCCGGTCGAGCAGGTCGCCGCCGGCTGCGGTTTCGGCAACGCCGTCACGCTGCGGCAGAACTTCGCCGCCGCCTTCGGCACCTCACCCTCGGAGTACCGTCGCCGCTTCGACGCCCGTAGCGCGTCCGCCTGAGCCAGCCGGGACATCCCACGTCTCGGTTCACGGCCTAGGAGCCGGGCGCGAGCACAGCGCGCAGCTGGCGCGCGGCCGGGGTCCCAGCGAGGTCCCTGACCCGCGTTCACGCAGGTCAGGGAGCTCCTATCGGTCCATGCGGCCGCTGTCGTCCGAGCGGGACCTCGGTCGGGCCGGGCGCGACGACGAGCGTGCGTGACGTACGAGCGTGCCTACCGGGTCGCGGTCTCCAGCGACGGCGAGGCGCCTGCCCGCTCGCCCGGACTGCCCTTCGAGGCGGTGGTCGAGGCCTCGGGGCGCAGGTCCAGGCGGCGAAGGAGCTGGGCGTTGGCGGCCACGACGATGGTGGAGGCGGACATCAGGACGGCACCGACCTCCATGGGCAGGACGAAGCCGAGCGGGGCGAGCACGCCGGCGGCGAGGGGGACGGCGGCGACGTTGTAGCCGGCGGCCCACCACAGGTTCTGCGTCATCTTGCGGTAGCCGGCGCGGGACAGCTCGATCACCGACAGCACCGAGCGCGGGTCGTCCGAGGCGAGGACAACCCCGGCCGAGGCGATGGCGACGTCGGTGCCGGCGCCGATCGCGATGCCGACGTCGGCCTGCGCCAGTGCCGGGGCGTCGTTCACGCCGTCGCCGACCATCGCGACGGTGCGGCCCTGGTGCTGCAGCTCGAGGACCTTCTCGCTCTTGTCCTCCGGGCGCACGCCGGCGAAGGCCTGGTCGATGCCGAGGTCGGCGGCGACGGTGCGGGCGACCGGCTCGGCGTCGCCGGTGATCATCACGACGTGGACACCCCGGGCGTGCAGGGCCTCGACGGCCTCGCGCGACTCGGGCCGCACCTCGTCGGCGAGCGCGAACGCACCGGCCACCTTCCCGTCGACCAGGACGTGCAGCACGATCGCGCCCTGCTCGGACCATGCGGCGGTCTCGGCCAACGGCTCCAGGTGGTGCTCGGCCAGGAGGTTCGGGCCGCCGACGGCCACGGTGCGCCCAGCGACGGTGGCGGTGACCCCCACGGCGGTGGAGGCGCTGAACTCCGTGGCCTCCGGCACGCGCAGGCCGCGGTGGTGGGCGGCCGCAGTGATCGCGGTGGCCAGCGGGTGCTGGCTGTCGGCCTCGGCCGCGGCGGCCAGGGCGATCAGCTCGTCCTGCGTCATCGCTACGGCGGCGACGTCGCGCAGCACCGGCTCGCCCCGGGTCAGGGTGCCGGTCTTGTCGAACAGCACGGCGTCCACGGTGCGCATGCGCTCCAGGGCACCGCGGTCCTTGACCAGCACGCCGCCGCGTGCGGCGCGCTCCGTGGAGATCGACACCACCAGCGGGATCGCCAGACCCAGGGCGTGGGGGCAGGCGATCACCAGGACGGTGATGGCGCGGACCACCGCAAAGTCCGGGTCGCCCAGCGCGCTCCAGGCCGCGACCGTGACCACCGCCGCGACGAGAGCGAACCAGAACAGCCAGCCGGCGGCCCTGTCCGCGAGCAGCTGGGCCCGGGTGGTGGACGACTGTGCCTCGGCGACCAGGCGCCGGATCCCGGCCAGCGTGGTGTCGTCACCGACAGCGGTGACCCGAACCCGCAGCGCGTCGTCCGTGGCCACGGTGCCCGCCACCACGCGGTCGCCGGCCCGGCGGGTCACGGGGCGCGACTCACCGGTGATCATGGACTCGTCCAGGCTCGCGGTGCCGGCCACCACCTCGCCGTCGGCCGGCACGCGTCCGCCGGGCCGCACGACGACGACGTCACCGCGCACCAGGCCGGCCGGCGCGACGGTGACGACCGCGTCGCCGACCACCTTCTCCGCCTCGTCCGGCAGCAGCGCGGCCAGGGAGTCCAGCGCCGAGGACGACTGGGCCAGGGAGCGCATCTCGAGCCAGTGCCCGAGCAGCATGATCACGACCAGGAGCGCCAGCTCCCACCAGAAGTCCAGCTCGTGCGGGAGCAGCCCGAGGGTGGCGCCCCAGGAGGCGACGAAGGCGACGGTGATCGCCATGCCGACCAGCAGCATCATCCCGGGCTTGCGCGCCCGGACCTCGCTGACGGCGCCGGTCAGGAAGGGCCGACCGCCCCACAGGTAGATCACCGTGCCCAGCACCGGCGAGACCGTCGCGATCCCGGGAACGCCCGGCAGCGTGTACCCCAGCAGGTCGGCGAACCTGCCGCTGAGCAGCACGGTCGGGACCGACAGCCCGAGCATGATCCAGAACAGCCGCCGAAACATCGCCACGTGGCCGTCCCCGTGGCCGGCATGTCCGCCGCCGTGGCCGGCGTGCTGCCCGCGGGCGGTGGTAGCCGGCTGCGGCGCGGTGTCGTGCTCGCCCGGGTGGTGGACGTGCTCGTGGTGCGGGTCAGGCGTGGCCATCGTGATCCCTCCTCGGCGCTCCGACACATACCCCGGCGGGGTATACGGGTTGGCAACAGCGGCTCGGGGCCTCACATTCCCGCTCGCGGACCGCGAGGGGCATGCGTGGTCGGCGTCCGGGCGGGTCCGCCGGCGCAGGCCGGTCCCGCGCTCCTCGCTCGAGCACGCGTCCGCCACCAGCCCGGCCTGCGCCGCTGCCGAGTGCCCGCCTCCCTCGCCCGCCGCGGCCAGGACGACCTCGACGTGTCCGGAAACCTTCACCGCGTCGTTCCCGACCCGATGGGAAGGGGCGGGCGCACCGAGCGACGACACGAGGAGGGCCGCATGGACGCCATCACGGCCATCGCGCAGCGGGTGGCCGCCATCCAGGCAACCATCGGCTCGGTCAGCGCCGCCGACGTGCCGAGCACCCAGGCGGTCGCCAGCACCTCCGGTGCCCGGTTCGCGCAGGTCCTCAGCGCCGAGGTCGCGAGCTCCGCTGCCGTCGGCGGGGCTCGCACGGCCGACGGCGTCCCCAGCGACCTCGCCGCCTACGGCAACGGGCAGATCCCGCGATCGGCGCTGCGGGAGGTCGGGACCACCGGCCATCGACTGTGGGCACCCGCCAGCGCCGCGCTCCAGCAGCTGATGGCCGACGCGGCGCGCGACGGCGTCCAGATCGGCATCACGGACTCCTACCGGTCCTACGACGCTCAGGTCGACGTCGCCCAGCGCAAGGGCCTGTACTCCCGAGGCGGCCTCGCCGCCGAGCCCGGGACCAGCCCCCACGGTTGGGGCATGGCCGTGGATCTCGACCTGGGCGACGAGGCGCAGTCGTGGATGCGCGCCAACGCCGGACGCTACGGCTTCGTCGAGGACACGCCCCGCGAACCGTGGCACTGGGTCTACCGCGTCTGAACGAGAGCGGCCGTCGGAGCGACATGCGACATCAGGTCGGCTACCGGCTGCTCGAGAGATCGGAGCTCTGCGCGCACTGGGAACCTGGGAGGGCGCCCCGTCCAGCGCGACCACTGTCGGTGCGGGGGCGTTTCCCGGGGCCCACCAGAGGGCCCGCGGCTCGGTAGCGTGCGGTGCATGGCCATCAGGTTCGAGAACGTCGGCATCGCCGTCCGGGACATCGAGGCGGCCGTCGCCTTCTTCACCGATCTCGGGCTGACCGTGCTGGGGCGGGACGAGGTCAGCGGGGAGTGGGCGGACACCGCCGTCGGCCTGGACGGCAACCACGCCAAGATCGCGATGCTGCAGACGCCGGACGGCAGCGGTCGGCTGGAGCTCTTCGAGTACATCCACCCTGACGCGATCGACACGGCGCCCACGCGGCCGAACGAGATCGGGATGCACCGCGTGGCCTTCGCGGTGGACGACATCGACGAGGCCCTCCAGATCGCCGCCAGGCACGGCTGCCGCCCGCTGCGAGGCGTGGCGACGTACGGCGACGCCTACCGGCTCAGCTACGTCCGGGGGCCCAGCGGCATCATCGTGATGCTCGCGCAAGATCTGAGAAGGAGCTAGCTGCTCGGCGCGTGAGTCGGTCCGCCGGGAAGCGCGTCCGAGGCGTCGGCGGGATGCGCGCGGCCGGCGGCCCGCCGCCTCGCCGGCCCGCCCGCGGCTGCGGCCGCCTGTCGTCCCGCAGCGGGCGGGCTTACGTTGGACCGAGGCGCCCGCGAGGCGTGCGGTTCCCGCCGTCCGGCGACCGCCCCGCCCTGGGCCGACCCGCGAGGACGCAGAGGAGCGATCATGCCGGCTTTCGTGTACGTGCTGCCTGTCCTGCCCGGCAAGGAGGAGGACGACCGGAAGACCCTGGAGGAGCTGACCGGTCCCCGGCGCGACGAGTACGAGGCCGCGCTGCGGGACGCGGGGGTGACCCGGCACGTGGTCTGGCACCAGCTGGGGCCCGAGGGCATGACGGCGGTGGTCTACATGGAGGCCGACGAGGAGGCGGCGGTCGTCCGGTTCGGAGCCGCCGAGGCGCCGTTCAACACCTGGTTCCGCGAGGCCATGAAGGACGTCCACGGGGTGGACATCGGCCAGGGGGCGCCGTCCGGGGACAAGGTGCTCGACGTCCAGCTCTGACGGTCCCCTGACGGCGCCTGCAGGCCCTGTCGCTCGCGGCGCCGGTGTGCGATGGTCGTTCCAGCGCACGGAGTGCTCGAGCTCTTCGGCGCTGCCGGTGAACGCACGGTCCCTCGGTCCGGGAGGCGGCTTCCATGATCCTGGTGGTCGGAGCCAGCGGGAACCTCGGCCGCGAGACCGTCAGGCAGGCGCTCGCCGGTGGCCACGCGGTCCGGGCCGCCGCACGCCGGCCGGACGCCATCGCGGACCTGGCCGCCCACGGCGCGGAGGTCGTCCAGATGGACCTGACCGACCCCGGGTCGATCGGGCGCGTGTGCCAGGGGGTGGAGGCCGTCGTCGCGGCGGCGCACTCGCTCCTGGGCTCCGGGGCGAACCGCTCGCCCCGGGTGGACGGCGACGGCAACCGCATGCTGACCGACGCGGCGCGCGAGGCCGGTGTGCAGCACATGGTCTTCCTGTCCACGGTGGGCGCCTCGCCCACGGCGGACGTCGAGTTCCTGCGCACCAAGCACGCCGCCGAGGAGCACGTCCGGGCGAGCGGGATGCGGTACACGATCCTGCGGCCGACGGCCTTCATGGAGGCGCACGCCCGGCAGTACATCGGCACCCCGTTGCTCACCAGGGGCAGGGTCACCATCCCGGGCTCGGGGCGCAGCCCGATCAACCTCATCGCCGCCGCGGACGCCGCCCGGTACGTGATGATCGGCCTGACCGACCCCCGTGCCCGGGACCGGGTGCTGGAGATCGGCGGCTGGGACAACGTCACCAAGGACGAGATCGCCCGCACCTACGCCCGGAAGGCCGGCATCACACCCAGGCTCCGGCACCTGCCTCGAGGACTGATGCGGGCCGGCAGCGTCGCTCTCGGGCCGGTCAAGCCCGAGGTCGCCGACGCCCTGCGCCTGCTGCTCTGGGTGGACGACTCGGACCAGACGCTGGACCCCACGGCCCTCCAGCGCGAGTTCCCCTTCGACATGGTCCGCCTGGACGACTTCGTGCAGCGCGACGTCGAGGCGTTCAGGGACCGGACGCCTGCCTGAGCCCGGATCCGCCCGTCGTGCCGAAGGGCCCCGGAGCCTGCCGTCGCAGGTCCGGGGCCCTTCGCGTCGTCGGTCTCGGCCGCAGACCGGGATCGTCCTGCGCGCGCGGACCGCACCGGTGTCACCCCGCGCGCGGCGGGCCGTCGGTGCTCTGCTCGCGGCGCTCGTCGACGCGACCGCGCTGGTAGTCGTCCGCGGGCGCGTCCGGCGTCCGCTCCGCGTGCCGAGGCGTGGGCCGGCGGTCGTCGGCACCCGGTGCGTCGGCGGCGCCCGGCGTCCCTGCGGACCGGTGGCGACCGGAGTCGCCCATGAGCTCGTCGTCGGCCATGCCGTGCTCGTGCAGCCGGGCTCGCTGCTCGCGCACCTCCGCCTCGGCGCGCTCGCGCTCTGCCTCGGCCGCGGCGAGCCTGGCCTTCTGCTCGGCCTCTGCGGCGCTCTTCCGGTGGGCCTCCGCCTGCGCCCGGTTCTCGCCGACCACCTGCTCGCGGCGCTGCTCGAGCTCGCGCTCACGAGCCTTCGCCTGGGCGCGGCGGCGCGCCCGCGGCAGGACGAGCACCAGCAGCGCCAGCAGGACCAGCGCCACCACCACGATCACGACGATCATCCACGTGTCCATCGCGCAACCTTCCTCGAGACGTGGCGTCATTCGACCGCGTCCGACCGCCGCTCGCCATCGAGCGGCGGTCGGCCCGACGCGCGGAAGGGCGCCAGGGCACCGCCGGTGACCTCGGTGCCAGAGCCGCGCCCGGGCACGCCGCCGTCGTGGCTGCGCCACGGCTGGCGTGGCCCGGGAGCCGTACGGAGGATCGCAGCATGACCAGTTCCGGCGGGTCGCTCCGTGGCGTGGGCGCGCTGGTGACCGGAGCCACCAGCGGGCTCGGGCGTGCGGTGGCGGTCCGCCTGGCGCAGGCCGGGGCCGACGTGGCCGTGCTGGGACGCGGGGAGCACGACCTGGGCAGTGCCGCCGCGCAGGTCGAGAGCCATGGCGTGCGCGCCGTGCCGCTGCGGGTCGACCTCGCCGACACGGAGCGCCTCGACGAGGTCGTGCAGCTGGCGGCCACCGAGCTGGGCGGCCTGGGGATCCTCGTCAACGCGGCGGCCACCGACGCGCCGGGCTCCGCCGAGGAGCTGTCCGTGCAGGACTGGCAGCGGGTCGTCGCGGTGAACCTCACCGCGCCCTTCGTGCTGGCGAGGTCCGCCATGCCGCACATGCGTCGGGGTGGCGGCGGGCTCGTCGTCAACGTCTCCTCGGTCGCCGGCCGGAGGGGATGGGCCGGGGCCTCGGCCTACTGCGCGACCAAGTTCGCGCTGACCGGGCTGACGCAGTCGCTGGCCGCGGAGGGGCGCGCCGACGGCGTCAGGGTGTGCGTCGTGTACCCCGGGGCGATGGCGACGAGCTGGGGGACGTTCGACCCGGCGCAGCGCAGGGAACCGGACCTTCCGGCGCACGACGAGCGCCAGTCGCTGGACCCGGACGTCGTCGCCGACCTCATCGCCTGGATGGCTGTCTCACCGGGCAGGCCCGTGCTGAACGAGGTCACGGTCACGCCGCTCCTCGAGGGCGGGTGGCCCTGAGGCGACGGCCGCGCCCGCGCTCACGACGCCGGCGGAGCCCCGTGCCGGTGCGCCGCCGCACCTCGCGACCGCCGCACGTACTCCGCCCGGTCGATCGCGCCGCGGGCGCGGTCGGTCAGGTTCTCCACGTCCTGGCGGCTGGGTACCCAGCCGCCGTGCCACACCGCGGCGAGCGACTGCACGACCGCGTACCGCTGGTGCACGTCCAGCCCGTCGAACAGCTCCGGCCACCGCTCCTCGACATCGAACCGCTCCTCGGCCACGGTGAGCTCCCCCTGGCGGCGGCAGGCGGGCGGTCGGACGACCGCACGGCCTCACCGCCTCGTTCTACCCCTCGGGCCCGGCCCCCTGGCTCGAGCCCCCGACGTCCACGGCATCCGACCCTACGTGGGCTGTTGTCTCTTCAACAGAGGTTTTAGTCCGTGCGGAGGCGGACGGGGCGTGGTCAGGCGGACGTCTGCAGCGCCCTGCGGACGGCGTCCGCGACGTCGCCGGGGGAGCGCGGCGGTGCGGTGGCCCCGGTGACCTCGGAGAACAGGACGCCGTCGACGAAGGCGAGCAGGTCGCGTGCGCGTGCGGCGGCCGCCGCGGGTGCGGACGCGGCGGTGAGCCGCTCGGCCACGATGGCTTCCAGCCGCGACGTACCGGCCGACAGCGCCCGCCGCAGCTCGGGCCGCCGCACGGCCTCCAGCGAGAGCTCGTAGCGGGCGAGCGTCCGGTCCCGCCCTTCACCCACGAGCGCGGCCTGGACCAGGGCGGTCAGCGCGGCGACCGGGTCGCCCTCCTCGAGGGCGGCCACGTCGGCCGCGTCGAGCTCCGCCAGGCGCTCGACGGCCGCGGTCAGCAGGGCCGCGCGCGAGGGCAGGTAGTAGGACGTCGAGCCGGCCGGGAGCCCTGCAGCGGTATCGATCGCGCGGTGCGTGAGCCCGCGGCTGCCCTCCCTCGCCAGCGTCCTGATGACGGTGTCCGCGATCAGTGCCCTGCGATCCACTCGCGGCATCGTCCCCCCTTGCCGGCGTCCTCTACAGATGTAGAGTAGCAGTCTCTACACCTGTAGAGAGGAGATCCCGGTGCCGCTCGGACACGTCCTCGGCGCGGTGCGCGTCACCACGCCGGTCACCCCTGTGACACCACCGGAGGGAGCGCCGTGCGCATCGTGATCTCGGGCGCCGGCATCGCCGGCCTCACCCTGGCCGCTCTGCTCGCCCGGCAGGGGCACGACGTGCTCGTCGTCGAGAAGAACCCTCGCTCGGTCGGTCGTGGGTACGGGCTGGCGCTGTGGCCGCACGGCTCCAGGGTGCTCCATGCCGTCGGCGCCTACGACGGGCTCGTCGCGCGGAGCGCGGAGATGGTGCGGTACACGGCGCTCGGCGCACACGGCGACGTCCTGATGTCGTCGCCGCTCCCGCGCCAGGTGCGCGAGCGCGGACATCTCGGGATCCTCCCTCGCGGCGACCTGCTCGCCCTCCTGGAGGGCGCGGCCGCGGGGTGCGCCGTCCGCCACGGGACGACGATCGCGTCCGTGCACCAGGACCGGGAGGGCGTGACGGTTCGGCTCGACGACGGCAGCACGCAGCAGGCCGACGTCCTCGTCGGTGCCGAGGGGATCGGCTCACCGACGCGGCGACGCCTTCCCGGACGGTCGCGTCGGTCCGACACCGGGTGGTCATGCCTCGTGTGGTGGGCCGACGCCGCCCTCGCCCGGCCCGGCGACGTCGTCGAGCGCTGGGGCGCCGGCAGCTTCCTCGGCACCTACCCGTGCCGCGACAGGCTCTGCGTCATCGTCGGCGCCCCGACCAGGCGCATCCAGGCCACCGGGCGCGGTGCCGCGGCCGCGGAGATCGTGGGGGAGCACGGCCTCGCCGATCCTCGGTGGACGGACGGGCTGCACGAGGCGCCGGCGCTGTGGCGCATGTCCGACGTCCGTGCGGCGCGGTGGACCCACGGTCGGACGGCGCTGGTCGGCGATGCCGCCGCGGCCTTCCTGCCCACCGCCGGGATTGGCGCCTCCATGGCGCTCGAGTCGGCAGCCGCGCTCGCGGACGAGCTGTCGCGGTCCGACGCCGCCTCCGCCCCGCACGCGCTCGCCCTCTACGAGCGGCGGCGCCGGCACCGGACGGAGCGCGCACAGACGCTGTCGCGCCGGCTGGCGCGGCTCACGTTCGTCGAGTCGCGTGCGGGTGCCGCCTTCCGCGACGCGCTCACCCGGCTCTCCGGCATCGACACGCTCACCGGACCCCTGCTGCGGGACCTGGCGCGGCCCGTCTGAAGGACCGGGGCGGCGCGGTCGGGCCGCTGCCGCGCAGCGCCGCCGGGCCGCTCGGGTCAGCCCCTGCCGCTCAGGCCGGTGCCGGTGCCGGTGCCGGTGCTGACGCTCGTGGTGCCGGCGCTGCCGGTCCCGTTGCCCGCGCCGGTGCCGGCACCCGCTCCGGTGCCGGTGCTGCCGCTCGCGCCGTTGCCGTTGCCGTTGCCGGTGCCGGTGCCGCTCTTGCCGCTGTCGGCGTTCGCGCCGCCGCTGCCCGCGTCGCCGCTGTCGCCGCCGCTCGCAGGCGAGCCGTCGGCGCCCGCGCCGTCGGCACCGGTCTGCTCGGCGCTCCCGCCGGGCTTCTTCTCGTCGGGCTTCTTGTCGGCCTTCTCGTCGCTCTTCTTCTCGTCGGGCTTCTTCTCGTCGAGCGCCTCGTCCTGCTTCTTGTCCTGCTTCTTGTCCTGCTTCTCGTGCTGCTGCGCGTCCTTCTCGGGCTCGTCGTCCCCGGTGCTCGTACCGGTGGGGTGGTCGGCGACCTGTGCCTCGCCGGCCTCTGCGTCGCTCACGGGCGCGTCCACGCTCCCCGACGCTCCCGAGCTCCCCGAGGACTCCGACGTCAGGGCGACCCCGGCGCTCTCCGGCGCGGGCACGGGCTCCTGCGAGGCCGTACCGTCCGCCGGCAGCTCCGCCACCGGCTCCGGCGTCGTCGTCTCCGCCGGCGACCCCGCGCCTGCCCCCAGCGGGGAGGCGAGCGCGACGGCCGCCACGGCGGCGGCCCCCGAGCGGAGCGCCCCAGGAACAGCACCCCAGGAACGGTGTGGGTACAGGACACGCCGTGCGATCCACGGATCGCACGGCGTGTCCTGTACCCACAACGGGGGTCAGCCGCGGGGCTTGGTG
>NZ_LWGM01000050.1 GCF_001750215.1 Isoptericola variabilis
ATGAGGTCCAGGTGCTCGGCGAGCACGTTCGATGCGAGGTCCGTGATCGCGACGTGCGCGTGCGTCGCGCCGACGTCGACGGCGGCCACGACCCGCGCCCCGGGGTTGAACGCGAAGGTGGCCGGCGACGTGGCGGCCGGGGCGGCGCTGGTGCTGCCGTCCACGAGCTTGCGCAGCTGCGCCGTGGCCTTCGCGATCTGCGAGCGCTGCGCGCGGCTGGCGGCGGACTCGCGGACGACGAAGTCGGCGCGGCCGAGCACCTGGCCGGCCTTGGCGAGGGCCTCGGGCGTCGCCTGGGGCACCGGGGCGGTGGGCGTGGCAGGCGTCGTGGCGCTCGCCGCCGGGGCGGCGTCCTGCGCCGGCGCGGCGGTGGCGGTGGTGAGGTTCGCCGTGACGAGGGTGGCAGCCAGCGCGACGGTCGCCAGGGTGGCGCCGCCGGAGCGGCGCAGGCGTGCTCGCCGGGCGTCCCGCTGTCGGCGCAGGGAAGATCGGGTGGGGTTCATGACAGTCAAGCGCTCGGTTCCTCGAGGGTCCGGTGCGGGCGAGCGGATCGCTCGTCTTGGTCGGTCGTCCATGTAAGGCGGCGGCCGGGTGCGTACCAAATACGGTTCCGGTCCGCAACCCGGCCAGACCCGGACATTCCCGGACGAGCCGGGGTGCCTGGACGCGCCAGAGGTGAGTGACCTCACCGCGCGCGGCCCCACCCGCGGTGCCGGGCGTCGCCGCCTCGCGGCTCGGTGCGACGGCCCCGCGGGGGCCGCGTCGGCGCCCCGGGTGCCCGGCATCCGGGACGCGGCGTCCCGCCGCGGCCGCCGGGACACACGCCGGACACGCCGGCGGCGTTCACTGGCTCGTCATGACGACCCCTCGCCCCCGACCGGACGGCACCGGCCCCGTCGACGGCACCGGCCCCACGGACGGCAGGGCGGACCGTGCCCCGGCCGGGCCCGCCGCCCCCGTGACGGTGTCCGTCCACCGCGTCGTGAGCCCCGACCGCGTGCCCGAGGTCACCGCCTGGGTGCAGGCCGGCGTGCGGCTGGCGAACCGGTGGGACGGGTTCCTCGGCTCCGGCTGGATCCGCGCCGCCGAGGGCTCGAGCGACTGGTACATGCTCTACCGCTTCGCCGACGCCGCGCGGCTCGAGGCCTGGGAGCGCTCGGCAGAGCGCGCGCAGTGGCTGGCGCAGGGCGCGGGGCTCGTCCAGGAGCGGCGCGTCGAGCGCCGCACCGGCATCGAGGGCTGGTTCGACGCGCCGCTGCGCACCGACGAGCCCGCGGGCGCCCCGCTCCTGCCCGCCCCGCCGCGGTGGAAGCAGGCCACCGCCATCTGGCTCGGCTTCTTCCCCGTCAACCTCGCCTTCACGCTGCTGCTCGGCTGGGCCGCGCCGTCCTCGGCGCAGTGGCCCGTGCTGGTGCGGGTGCTCGTGTCCACCCTGGTGCTGACGCCGATCATGGCGTGCTGGGTGCTGCCGTGGGTCACCGCCCGCCTGCGGCCCTGGCTGCACGCGCCCCGGCGGCCGCGCCCCTCCGCGGGATGACGTCCGCGGGGTGACCCCAGCGGGCACCCCGGCGGGCACCCCGGCGGGCACGGGCCACGCCGGGCGTTCGCCAGGAGAGAGACGCCCAGCGAGCACCCAGGGGGACGTTCCTAGGGTGGAGCCATGCCCGCCGACCTGCCCGCCGACCTGCCCTCCGACCTGCCCTCCGACGCAGAGCTCGAGGCGACCGCGAGCCTGGGCGTGACCTTCGCCTGGGCCCTGGGTGGGGTCGCGGTCGCGTTCGTGCTCGCCACCGTCATGTCCGTGACCGTGCGCCGCATCGGCCGGCGCAGCCCGCTGGCGCGGGAGATGTCCCTGCGCATGCGCCGTCCCACGCGCGTCCTGCTCATGGTCGTGGCCGTGGCGCTCGCGGTGCGCTACAGCGCCGACCCCGACGAGCCGTGGCTGCCGGTCCTGCAGCACCTGCTGCTCATCGCCGGCATCGTCGCGTTCACGTGGCTCGTGGGAGCGTTCGCGTTCGTGGTCGAGGACCGGGTGCTGGCCCGCGTCCCGCTCGACGTCGCCGACAACCGGCACGCGCGGCGCCTGCGCACGCAGGTCACCATCGTGCGGCGGCTGACCGTGGCCGTCCTGGTGGTGTGCGGCGCGGCCGCGGTGCTGCTCACCTTCCCCGAGGCGCGGGCCGCCGGCGCCAGCCTCTTCGCGTCCGCCGGCCTGCTGTCGATCGTGGCCGGCCTCGCCGCCCAGACGTCGCTGGCCAACGTCTTCGCCGGGATGCAGATCGCGTTCACCGACGCCATCCGGGTCGACGACGTCGTCGTCCTGGAGGGCGAGTGGGGGCGCATCGAGGAGATCACCCTGACGTACGTGGTGGTGCACGTCTGGGACGACCGGCGGCTGATCCTGCCCTCGACCTACTTCACGACCACGCCGTTCCAGAACTGGACGCGCCGCTCCGCCGAGCTGCTCGGCACCGTGGAGCTCGACCTCGACTTCCAGGTGTCGTTCCGGGCGATGCGCGCCGAGCTCGACCGGCTGCTGGCGCGCACGGAGCTGTGGGACGAGCGCGTGGGCATCCTCCAGGTGACCGACGCCGTCGGCGGCACGGTGCGGGTGCGCGTGCTGGTGAGCGCCGTGGACGCGCCGACCTTGTTCGACCTGCGCTGCTTCGTCCGCGAGGGCCTCGTCGAGTGGCTGCAGGCGGAGGCGCCCCAGCTGCCGCGCGCCGGGCGCGCGGCCTCCTCGCCGACGTCGACGCGGAAGGTGCGCCCGCGGCGCAGGTGCGCGGCGACGGCGGCCGCGACGTCGTCGGGCGACGCCGTCGTCGTGCCGGCTGCGGTGGCGGGGAACCGGCCGAAGCGGGCGGGCGTGCGCGGCGGGCGGCCGCGCAGGTTGCGGGCGTGCGCGACGGTGCGCGGCACGATGCAGCCCACCAGCGAGACCATCAGCAGCAGGTAGATCGCGCTGAACCAGGGCGAGGTGTAGACGTCGAAGAACCCGAGGCGGTCGAGCCACTCCCCCGAGGTCGGGTGGTCGCCGAGGTACTCGATGACCGCCCCGGCGTCCTGGCTGCGCTGCGGCAGGATCGAGCCGGGCACCGCGGCTACGGCGAGCAGCATGAGCAGCAGCAGCGCCACGCGCATCGAGGTCAGCTGGCGCCAGGTCCAGCGCAGCGTGCCGCGCCAGCCGAGCGCCGGCAGGGAGGGGCCGTCGGCCGCGTCCCGCCCGCCGGCACCAGCGTCGGCACCGGCACCGGCGTCGCCGGGCCTGGCGCCCGCGGCCGTCGCGACCGGCGCCGGCCGCTCGGCGGGCGCGTCCTCGGGCGCGGCGAACGCGTCGTCGATGCCCTCGGGCCGGTAGGGCCGCCGCGCGTCGGTCGCGCGCTGCGTCCTGGGGGTCTCGCTCACTCACACCACCGTCGCAAATCCACTGACCCAGCCCTGCAGCTCCCCGGTGAACGTGCCCCACACGCCCGTGACGAGCGCGAGGCCGATGAGCACCAGCAGGCCGCCGCCGGCGCGCAGGACCGCCAGCCGGTGCCGGCGCAGGAAGCCGAGCATCCGCTGGGAGGACTGCAGGCCCAGGGCCACGAGCAGGAACGGCACGCCCAGGCCCAGGCAGTAGGCGACGCCGAGCACCACGCCGCGGGCGGCCGACGCCTCGTCGAGGGCGAGGGCCTGCACCGCGGCGAGGGTCGGGCCGATGCACGGCGTCCAGCCGAGCCCGAAGACGACGCCGAGCAGCGGGGCGCCCCACAGCCCGGCGCGCGGGCTGACGTGCAGGCGCCGCTCGCGCTGCAGGAACGGCATGGCGCCGAGGAAGGCCAGGCCCAGCAGGATCACGACGACGCCGAGCACCCGCTGCAGCACCTCCTCCCAGCGCACCAGGTAGGTGCCGAGCGCGCCGGCGGCGGCCATGAGCGCCACGAACACCGCGGTGAAGCCGAGCACGAACAGCGCGACGCCGGCCACGACGCGGCCGCGGCCGGGCGCCGTGCGCGCCGCCGTCGTGGACCGGGCGCGCCCGCCGCCCGCGCTCGCCGCGGCCATGCCGCTGACGTACCCGACGTAGCCCGGCACGAGCGGCAGCACGCAGGGCGAGGCGAACGAGACCAGGCCCGCCAGGACGGCGACCGGCACCGCCAGCAGCATCGAGCCGCTGAACGCGGTGGTGGCGAAGGCGTCGCCCATCAGGCGCCGGCCTCCCCGCCGTCGGCGCCGCCCTCCGCCAGCACCTCGTCGATGATCGCGTCGAGCGTCGACGGGTCGGCCTGGCCGATGACGCGCGCGGCGGGGCGGTGCTCGCGGTCGAGCACGACCGTCGTCGGCACGGCCTGCAGCGGCACGACGCCGGACAGGCGCGCGACCACCTGGCCGCTGCGGTCGGCGATCGACGGGTAGGGCACGCCGTAGGTGCGCTCGAACGCCTGCGCGGCGCCCGCCTCGTCCTCGGTGTTGATGCCCAGCAGCCGCACCCCGTCGTCGGCGCGGTCCTCGGCCAGCGCGACGAGGTCGGGCGCCTCCGCGCGGCAGGGCGCGCACGAGGCGTACCAGGTGTTGATGACGACGACGTCGCCCTCCCACTGCGCGGTGTCGACGGCCTGGCCCTCGAAGTCGGTGCCGCTGACGGCGACCGGGTCCTTGCGGTCGCCCGGCTCCCACTGCTGCACGGAGCCGTCGCCGGACACGAAGCCCTGGTCGACGACGTCGCCGGCGCCCGACGGCTGGGAGCAGGCGCTGAGCACGGCCAGCAGCGCGGCGGCGGCCGCGGCGACGGCGGCCGGTCGGCGGCGCATCATGCCCCCGGCACCGGGTCGGCGCCGAGCAGCAGGGCCCCGGCGGGCTCGGAGTAGTGCAGGCCGGTGAAGACCCCGTCCTCGAAGCGCAGGCTCGTCAGCGACGCGAGCGCGCACTGGCGCCGGGCGGGGTGGTGGGCCAGCGGCCGGCCCTCGAACGACAGCCGGGCCATCCACACCGGCAGCTGGTGGCTCACCAGCACGACCTCGCGGCCCTCGTGCGCGCGGCGGGCGTCCTCCACGACGGCGCGCATCCGCGCGACCTGCTCGGTGTACGGCTCGCCCCACGACGGGCGCAGGGGGTTCCACAGGTACTTCCACCACCGCGGCGAGCGCAGCAGCTGGACGGGGTCCGAGCCCACGGTGGAGCCCTCGAACGCGTTGCCCGCCTCGACGAGGCGCTCGTCGGTGCCGACGGGCAGGCCGAGCGCGGCACCCACGGGGGCGGCGGTCTCCTGCGCGCGCTGCAGCGGGGAGGCGACGACGGCGGCGATGTCGCGGCCGGAGGCGGCCAGGTGGTCGGCGACCGTGCGGGCCATCGCGTGCCCGCGCTCGGACAGGTGGTATCCCGCCAGCCGCCCGTACAGCACGCGGTCGGGGTTGTGGACCTCGCCATGGCGCAGCAAATGGACCGTGGTGGTGACCATGTCTGCCAGTCTCCCACGCGGTCCTGGGCGTTCCCCCAGCACCCTGTCGGTTGAGACGACAATCACTCCGGGGACCGCTCACGCGGCGCTAGCGTGGTCGGCGTGACCACCGCGCCGAAGATCTACGCCCTGCACGAGAACCCGGAGTGGTTCCCGCCGTTCGCCGCGGCCTTCGCCGCCGAGGGCGTCGAGCACGAGGAGTGGCTGCTCACCGACGGCACCCTCGACCTCGACGCGACGCCGCCCGAGGGCATCTTCTGGTCGCGCATCTCCGCCTCCAGCCACACGCGCGAGCACGGGCTGAGCAAGGACTACGCCCGCGCGGTGCTGGCCTGGCTCGAGGCGCACGGGCGGCGCACGGTCAACGGCCGGCGGGTGCTCGAGCTCGAGGTCAGCAAGGTCGACCAGCTCACGGCCCTGCGCGCCGCGGGCATCGACACGCCCCGGACGGTCGCCGCGGTGGGCGGGCCGGAGCGGGTGCTCGAGGCCGCGCGCCGGTTCGCCGCGCAGACGCCCGGGCCGTTCGTCACCAAGCACAACCAGGGCGGCAAGGGCCTGGGCGTGCGCCGCTTCGACGGGCTCGAGGACCTGGAGAAGCACCTGGCCTCGGAGGACTACGAGGCGCCGGTCGACGGCATCACGCTGATCCAGGAGTACGTCGTGGCCGCCGACGGCGGGATCACCCGCGTGGAGATCGTCGGCCACGAGCTGGTCTACGCCGTGCGCGGCGACACCGAGCGCGGCGGGTTCCAGCTCTGCCCGGCCGACGCGTGCGCGATCGACCCGGCGACGGGCCGGCCCGTCATGCCGCCCGGCGCCACCATCTCGATGGCCCCCGACGAGGCGACCGGGCTGTTCTCGCTGCGCGAGGGCTACGCCGACGACCCGGTCGTGGCCCGCTACACGGAGTTCACGCGGCGCCACGGCATCGAGGTGGCCGGCATCGAGAACATCCGCACCGCGGACGGGCGCACGCTCACCTACGACGTCAACACGAACACGAACTACAGCTCGGACGTCGAGGCGGCGGCGCCGCGGAGCGGCCCGCGCGAGATCGTGCGCCACCTCGCGCGGGTGCTGCGCGAGACCTACCCCGGCTGAGCGGACCGGCGTCCCGGCCGGGGCGCCGGCGCGTCCCGCGCGTCCCGCCCGGGCGCCGTCACCCCTCCGTCACCCCTCCGTCACCCCTCCGCGGCGGCCTTGGCCTCGCGCGCGACCTTGGCCATCGCGCGGCCGAGCACCGCGAGCTCCTCGGGGTCGAGCACGTCGACCAGCAGGCGCCGGACGGCGGCGACGTGCGCCGGCGCCGCCTGCTGGAGCAGCTTCCAGCCCTGGTCGGTCATCACGCAGTTGACCCCGCGCCGGTCGCCGGGCACCGGGCGGCGCTCGACGAGGCCGCGGCGCTGCATCCGGTCGACGGTGTGGGTGAGGCGGCTGCGCGAGAGCGCCAGGCCGTCGGCGAGCGCCGACATGCGCAGCGTGCGGTCGGGCTGCTCCGACAGCTGCACGAGCAGGTGGTACTCCCCCAGCGTGACGGGGATGCCGGCGTCGTGCGCCCGGTCGAGCGCGTCGACGAACCGGGCGGTGCCGTCGAGGTAGGCGCGCCAGGCGCGCTGCTGGTCCTCGGTCAGCCACTCGACGTCGGCGGGGTCGGCGGCGGGCGCCGGGGCCGGGGACCCGGCCGCGCCTGCGGGCTTCGTGACCATGACCTGCCTCCGGAGACCTCCGGGACCACCACCCGGGACGCTCGCCAGTGTGACGTGCGGGGCGGGAATATGCCAGACCGACACCCCGTTGACGCCAGTGCGCGGGGCGATGGTTGATTTTTCAACTAACCGTCCTATGCTGACCGCAGTGCCGCCGACGCCCGTCGGCCCCCGACACGACGAGGAGCATCCATGACCGCCCTGCCCGCCGGCCTCACCACCGGGACCTACGCCATCGACCCCAGCCACTCGACCGCCTCGTTCACCGTCCGCCACGCGGGCATCGCCAAGGTGCGCGGCTCGATCGCGATCACCGCCGGCACCATCACCGTGGGCGACGACCTCGAGTCCTCCTCGGTCACCGCGGAGCTGGACGCCGCGTCGGTGAACACGGGCGACGCGAACCGCGACGGACACCTCGTGAGCGCCGACTTCTGGCACGCCGAGGAGCGCCCCACCTGGACCTTCACCTCGACCTCGATCAAGTCGGACGGCGAGGACCACATCATCCTCGGTGACCTCACCATCAACGGCGTCACCCAGCAGGTCGAGCTCCCCACCGAGTTCGCCGGCACCGCCAAGGACCCGTTCGGCAACGACCGCGCCGGCTTCGAGGCCGAGCTCGAGATCAAGCGCGCCGACTTCGGCCTGACCTGGAACGCGGCCCTGGAGACCGGCGGCTTCCTGGTGGGCGACAAGGTCAAGATCGCCCTCGACATCTCGGCGATCAAGCAGGCCTGACCCCTCTCGCCGAGATAGAGATCTCTTCGGCCGAGATAGAGAGCCTTCCGGCCGAGATAGAGAGGCCCCGCCCGCCGCGGATCTCACGCGGCGGGCGGGGCCTCTCTATCTCGGCGCCGGAGGTCTCTATCTCGGCGCCGGAGGTCTCTATCTCGGCGTCAGGAGACGGCGCGCGCCGCCGTCGCCGCCCGGGCGGCGGCGTGGAAGGCGAGGATCTGCAGCTCGCCGCCGACGTCCACGGAGCGCACGACGACGTCGTCGGGCACCTGCAGCGCCACGGGCGCGAACGACAGGATCTCCCGCACGCCGGCGCCCACCACGCGGTCGGCGATGCCCTGGGCCACGGGCCCCGGCGTCGCGAGCACCACCATCGTCACGGCCTCGCGCTCCAGCACGTCCTCGAGGTCGTCGACGTGCTCCACGGTCAGCCCGCCGGTGCTCGTGCCCACGACCTCCGGCGCGGCGTCCAGCAGGGCAGCCACCTGGAAGCCCCGCGACGAGTAGCCGGAGTAGTTCGCCAGGGCCAGGCCGAGGTTGCCGACGCCGATGATCGCCAGCCGGTGCTCGGAGGTCAGGCCGAGGGCCGAGGTGATCACCGAGTCGAGCGACTCGACGTCGTAGCCCACCCCGCGGGTGCCGAACGACCCCAGGTACGACAGGTCCTTGCGCAGCTGCGCGGGGCCCACGCCCGAGGCCTCCGCGAGCTCGGTGGACGACGTCGTGCGGACCCCGCGCGCCGCGAGGTCGCGCAGGGCGCGCAGGTAGTAGGGCAGCCGTGCCACGGTGGCGGCGGGCACCGTCACCTCTCCGATCTCGATCATGTCCCCTCCCTACGGGCGCGCGCCGCGCACCGGACCGGGGGCGAGCCGGCGTGCCAGCCGGTCCGCGTCGACGTGCCAGAAGCCCTGCTGCACGCCGTCCACCTCGACGACGGGCACGTACTCCCCGTAGCGGTCCGCCAGCCCGGCGTCGCCGTCGACGTCGACCTCGCGCCACCGCTGCCCGGCCGACTCGCACACACGGGCCACGACCTCCCGCGCCTCGTCGCACAGGTGGCAGCCGCTCCGCGTGAAGAGCACGACGCGCGCGTCCTGTTGCGTCTGCGGCTCGTTCACCAGCACAGCGTACGCGCGCCGTTCCCGCGTCGCGGCCCCTGCCGCGGTGGCCGCCGTTACAGTGGGCGGCATGTCGGACGCCGCCAGCACGCCCGCACCCGAGGGTGCTGACCGCCCGGCCGCCGCGTTCTTCGACGTCGACAACACCGTGATCCGCGGCGCGAGCGCCTACCACCTCGCGCGCGAGCTGTACCGGCGCCGCTTCTTCGGCACGGCCGACCTGCTCCGGTTCGCGTGGATCCAGGCTCGCTACGTCGCGTTCGGGGAGTCCAAGGACCAGATCGACTCGGTGCGCGAGCGGGCGCTGGCGCTCATCGCCGGCCGGTCGGTCGCCGAGGTCACGGCCGTGGGCGAGGAGGTCTACGACACCGTCCTCGAGCTGCGGATCTTCCCGGGCACCAAGCGCCTGCTGGACGAGCACATCGCGGCCGGCGACCAGGTGTGGCTCGTCACCGCGACCCCGGTGGAGATCGGGCGGCTCATCGCCCGCCGCCTGGGGGCCACCGGCTGCCTCGGCACCGTGGCCGAGCACAAGGAGGGCTTCTACACCGGCCGCCTGCTGGGCGACCTCATGCACGGCGCGGTCAAGGCCCAGGCCGTGCGCGAGCTCGCCGAGCGCGAGGGGCTCGACCTGCAGGCCTCCTACGCCTACGGCGACTCCCTCAACGACCTCGAGATGATGCACGCGGTGGGCCACCCCTGCCCCATCAACCCGGACGTGCGGCTGCGCCGGCACGCCCGCGACGTCGGCTGGCCGATCCGTGAGTTCCGCGGCCGGCGCCAGCGCGTGGCGGGCCGCAGCGTGCGGACGGCGTCGTGGGCCGGCGCGGCCTGGGTGGTGGGCCTCGTGGCGCGCGCCGTGCGCCGGCAGGTGCGCCGCCGCCTCGAGATGCGCTGAGCCGTCGCCCGCGGGCTCACGCCGAGCGGGCGAGGGCGACCGTGCGGGCGGCGAGGTCGGCGATGCGCCGCTCGCCGCCGGGCAGCGTGGTGGCGATGCGCCCGTCGAGCGGGCCGGTCCAGCGCTCGCCGATGCCGTCCGCGCCCCGCAGCGCCCCGACGACGCCGCCCACCGTGGCGCCGTCGGAGTCGGTGTCCCACCCGGCGGTGACGGCGATCCCCACGCTGGCGCCGAAGTCGCCGCGCCCGGCGGCCAGCGCGAAGGCGATGACCGCGGCGTTGCTGAGCACGTGGACCCAGTGCAGGTGGCCGAGCTCGGCGTGGAGCCGGTCCAGCCCGGCGCGCACGCCGGCCTCGGAGCCGTCGCAGGCCTCGCCCAGCCCGCGGCCGAGGTCGACCGCGCCGGCCAGCCGGCTGCCGGGCGGCACGGCCGCCGCCGCGGCGTCGAGCACCTGGCCCACGGTGTCGCACACGGTGGCCGCGGCCCCCAGCGCGGCCGCCCACTGCGCCCCGTACAGCCCGTTGCGGGTGTGGCTGAGGCGGGCGTCGGTCCAGGCCAGGCGGGCCGCGGTGCGCACGTCGCCCGGGTTCGTCCAGCCCAGGACGTCGGTACGGATGAGCGCGCCGATCCACTCGCGGAACGGGTTGCGGTGCGTCGCCGTCTCCGGGACGGGGCGCGCCTCGAGCAGGTTGCGGTAGGCCACCCGCTCCG
The DNA here is from genome assembly GCF_001750215.1 of Isoptericola variabilis. Taxonomy (GTDB): domain Bacteria; phylum Actinomycetota; class Actinomycetes; order Actinomycetales; family Cellulomonadaceae; genus Puerhibacterium; species Puerhibacterium variabilis_A. The sequence continues at coordinate 10,612 of NZ_LWGM01000050.1, forward strand.
CGGTGAACACGCGCGCGGCGGGCAGCGCCTCGAGCCACAGCGCGGCGACGTCGTCGGTGGTGAACCCCCGCCCGTGCCGCTCGAGCAGCTCGACGGCGAGCATCGGGAAGTCCAGGTCGTCGTCCTCGGGCGTGCCGGCGATCGTCTCCTCGAGCGCGACGGACGCCGAGTGGTTCCACGGCCATCGCGCCGCCACGTCGGCGGGCAGCCCCACCGCGGTGAACCAGCGGTCCAGCGGCCAGCGCCCGGTGGCCCGGGCGAGCTCCTCGGTCCGGGCGGGCTCCACCGGCCCCCGACCCGTCGCCGGCGACCCCGCCGCGCGTACCTCCGCCGTCGGCGATCTCCCGCAGCCACGCGTGCAGCCGCAGCGTGGAGACGCAGTCGTACTCGTTGTAGTCGAGGATCGAGCGCATCGTGCGCGCGAACTCCTCGGGGTCCGACTCGCGGACGGCGCAGGCGCGGCGGTACTCGACCACGGAGTCGGCGGCGTTCGTGACGCCGTCCGCGTCGCGCAGCTGGTCCCCCATGTAGAACGGCTCGAGCTTCTTGATGGAGTACGACTCCTGCCCCACCCGCAGGCTGCGGCGCACCGTCGCGTACAGGTCCACCAGGACGCCGTCGCGCAGCAGCTGGTCGACCTCGTTCGCGCACACCCCGTGCCGCGCCGCGAGCCGCAGCAGCGCCGTCTTCTCGTAGGGCGCGTAGTGGTAGACGTGCATGCCGGGGTGCCGGCGGCGGCGCTCGACCACGGTGGCGACGAAGTCGACCAGCGCCTGCTTCTCCTGGGCCCGGTCGTGCGCCACGAGCGCGTGGAACGGTGCCTGCCCGCCCGGCTCGACCGGCCGCTCGACCCAGCCGAACAGGTACTCGAGCCCGTACTCGCGGCCCCACCGGTCGGCGTCCGTCCACAGCGGGTCGCCCTCGAAGTCGAAGTAGATGTCGCCCGGGTCCGGCGGCGGCAGCTGCTCGATCGGGGCGGCGTCGACCAGCTCGAACACCGGGCGTCCCGCCTCGGCCTGCCGTACCTGGATGCCGGCCTGCGCGCGCAGGTGCTCCCACGCGCCGGTGCCCATCACCAGGCCGGCCGGCAGCTCCGGCGGCGCGGCGGCGAGGTCGTGCACCGTCGTGATGCCCACCTGGCGCAGGCGGGCCCGCTGCGCGGTGGTCAGGTGGGCGACGAGCAGCACGTCGTCGGCGGCCCGGACCTGCGGCTCGCAGACCGCGCAGCGCCCGCAGGCGGTGTACCGGCCGTCGCCCCAGGCCACCGTGGCGTCGCCCGCGCGGTGGGCGTCGAGGATCGCCTCGAGCCGGGCCCGGCGACGGCGGTAGACCGGCGCGAGGTCGTCCAGCGCGAAGCGCTCGGTGCGCCCCGTGCCGAGCAGCAGGCCGACCTGGTCGGCCACCCGGACGCCGGCCTCCCGCAGGCGCTCAGCGTAGGCGGTGACCTGCAGCAATGCCGTCACGCGGGCGGTCCGGGCCAGCTTGGAGTCGAGGACGGCGAACACCGGGCCACCGGCCGCGGCGCCGTCTGCGCTCGGCGGCGCCGCGGCGGCGTCGTCGCTGCCCCCGTCGCCGTCACCGCCGTCGCCGCCCTGGCGGACGATGAAGTCGGCGTACCCGCCGAACCGGCCGTCGAACACGTAGCCCTGCGCGACGACGTCGGCCCCGCCGCGCAGGGCGGCGAGCGTGAGGGCGTCGCGGTCGCGGTGCTCGGCCGCCGACCGGCTACCGCCCAGGTGCGCCACCTCGACGACGCCGCCGCGCCCGCCCGGCGCCCAGCGTCCGTAGGACTCGACGTAGCCGGCGAGGATGTCGGCCTCCTGCTGCGCGCCGAGCACGCCGGCCGCGGCCAGCAGCCCGTCGCCGTCGTCGGGCACGGGCTCGCCGCGCCCGAGCAGCACGTCGAGGCGGCGCAGCAGCGCGTACTCGCACTCCGCGGCGTGGGCCAGGTCGGTCGCGCTGTAGACCAGCGTGCCGTCGTCGAGCAGCTGCACCGGCCACCTCCTCGCAGCACAGCATGCATGCCACCGCCCACAACGGCCCAGCCCGACCGGTCGCCGCCCGCCCTGGCGTCGCGCCAGCGGGCCGCCTCGGCACCGGCAGGTCCGTTCGGTGATTCGTTGGCTGATCGGCGATCCGGATCGCCGATCAGCCAACGAATCACCGAACCGACGGAGGCAGCGCCCGCCGCGCAGGCTTTCGCCGCCGTTCGCCGTCCGGCAACCCGGCCGCCGCCGCCCGGCCACCACCGCCTGCCTACCGTCGTGGCGACCGCATCGACGAAGGGACCACGATGACCCTCACGCTCACGCTCGTGCGCCACGGGCAGACCCACTTCAACGCCCGCCGCCTGCTCCAGGGCAGCAGCAACTCGCTCCTGACGCGCACCGGGCAGGAGGGCGTGCGCACGACGGCGCGCTACCTGGCGGGAACCCGGTTCACGGCCGCCTACTGCTCCCCTGCGGGTCGCGCCGTCACCACGGCCGTCGAGATCCTGCGCCACCACCCCGACCTGCGCCTGCGCGTCGACAAGGATCTGCGCGAGTACGACTTCGGCACCTTCGAGCGCAAGCCCGAGCACGAGCTCGAGGCGGTCCAGCCGTGGGCCGAGCTCATCACCGAGGTGCTCACCGAAATCCACCCCGGCCTGCCGCAGGGCGAGTCGGGCGCGCAGTTCATGGGCCGCACCCGCGACGTGTTCGCCCGCATCGCCCAGGCGCACCCCGAGGGCGAGGTGCTCGTCGTCGGGCACGGCCTCACCCTGGGCGCCTGGTTGTGGACGCTCCGGCCGACCGGCCTGGTGCCCCTGCCGAACGCCTCGGTGTCCACGGTGCGGGTGCACCCCGACGGCACGACGGAGGTCGTGGAGATCGGCCGCGACGTCGCCGGCCACGGTGTCGCGACGCGCGTGCCGTCCCGCGCGGCCGCCCCGCAGCCGGCCGGCGCGCCGGCGCAGCCCGAGGCCCACGTGGTGCCGACGCCGGAGGCGGAGCCCGCCGCGGTCTGAGCCGCCGCTGGTCTCACCGCCGAGGCAGCGCGAGCGTCGTACTTTCCCGGCCAAGGCCGCCCGGAAGCCGGGGAACTACGACGCTCGACGGGCCCTCGGTGGTCAGACCCGGTCCGCGGCGGACCGGGCCGCGGTCCACCGCCCGGCGGCGGTCACGACGGCCGCCGCCGCGGCCGCCCCGAGCAGCCCGCCCGCGGTGTTGAGCACGAGGTCCTGCAGGGTGGTCATCCGGCCGGGGATCACCAGCTGCGCCAGCTCGATCGCCGCGGAGAACGCGCAGGCCGCACCTGTCACCGGGAGCACCAGCCGCCAGGCCCGCGCGCCCGCACCGTCCACGCCCGCACCGGCACGGCCGGCACGATCCGCCCACGCACCGGCCCGGCCGGCTCCCACGCCGGCACCACCCGCACCCGCATCGGCAGCGCCCGCACCGGCACGCCGCCGTCGGGCACCCCACCACAGCAGCAGCACCAGCACCCCGAACGGCACGAACATCACCAGGTTCGACGCCGCCTCGAGGAACGCCACGGTCAGCGTCAGGCCCACGGTCGCGGCGGCGCGCACCACCGCCTCGGCCCAGGACGGGACGGCGGTCTGCTCCAGGGACGGCCACATCGTCAGGCACAGGACCGCGGCGAGATAGACCGCCAGGGCCGTGCGCAGGGCGAGGGTCCACCGGCGATCGAGCACGGCCGTCACCCTATGCGGCCGGGCCTAGGCTGAGCGCGTGACGTCGTCGAGCACCCCGCTTCCCCCCTTCGCCTCGGACAACTACGCCCCTGCGCACCCCGACGTGCTGGCCGCCGTCGCGGCCGCGAACGAGGGCTACGCGGTCGCGTACGGCGACGACCCGTGGACCGCCCGCCTGGCGGAGCGCGTGCGCGAGCTGTTCGGCCCCACCGCCGTGGCGTTCCCGGTGCTCAACGGCACGGGCGCGAACGTCATCTCGCTGATGTCGGTGACCCCGCGCTACGCGGGCGTGGTCGCCTCCGACCTCGCCCACATCAACACCGACGAGAACGGCGCCCCCGAGCGCGTCGGCGGCCTCAAGCTGCTCACCCGCCCCACCACGGACGCGCGCCTCACCGTCGACGACGTCACCTCGTGGGCGCGCGAGATCGGCGACGTGCACCGCGCCCAGCCGGCCGTGCTGTCGCTGACCCAGTCCACGGAGCTCGGCACCGTCTACCCCGTCCAGGACCTCAAGGAGCTGGCCGCCGCCGCGCACGAGCTCGGCATGGCCGTGCACATGGACGGCTCGCGCCTGGCCAACGCCGCCGCCGCGCTCGGCGTGAGCCTGCGCGCGCTCACCGCCGACGTCGGCGTGGACGTGCTCTCGCTCGGCGCCGCCAAGAACGGCGGCATGATCGGCGAGGCCGTGGTGGTGCTCGACGCCGAGGGTGCCGGCACCGGCGGCGCCGCGGCCGCGCGGGCGGTGCCGTTCCTGCGCAAGGCGACGATGCAGCTGGCGTCCAAGGCGCGGTTCGTCTCGGCGCAGCTGCTCGCGCTGTTCGGCGAGCCGGACACCCCGGTGGGCACGACGCCGGACGCCGCGCCGGCGGCGGACGCCCCGCTGTGGCTGCGCAACGCCGCCCACGCCAACGCGATGGCCGCGCGGCTGCGCGCGGGCGTCGAGGCGCTCGACGGCGTCACCGTCACGCGCCCGACCGAGGCCAACGCCGTGTTCGCGACCCTGCCGCGCGCCGCGGCCGAGCGGCTGCGCGCCCGCGCGCGGTTCTACGACTGGGCCGGCGGCGAGACCCGCGACCGCGTCGAGGTGCGGTGGATGTGCTCGTGGGACACCACCACGGACACCGTGGACCGGTTCGTCGCGGCGGTGGCCGAGGAGCTGGCCCGGGGCTGACGCCTCCCGCCCACGCGGGACCGGGCTCGCGCCGTCCAGCGCCTGGGACGCCGTGCCGAACCGCCCCGGCCGGTCTACCGTCTGTGCATGACCGACCGCCACATCGCGACCGCCTCCACCTTCGTCGCACAACCGCCCGAGCGCGTGTGGGCCGAGCTCCACCACCCGGGGGCGCGGTGGATGCTGGGGGCCAACATCGAGTCCGACTTCAAGGTGGGCAGCCCCATCACGTTCGAGGGGCACTTCTTCGGCCGCGCCTTCCAGGACCACGGCACGGTGCTCGCCTACGAGCGGCCGCACCTGGTGCGCTTCACCCACTTCTCGCCGCTCTCCGGGCTCGAGGACGTGCCCGAGAACTACCACGACATCCGCATCGAGCTGGACCCCGCCGACGGCGGCACCCGGATCACGGTGATCCAGGAGAACATCGACACCCCCGAGCACGCGGCCCACAGCCAGCAGCAGTGGGAGCAGGCCCTGGGCACCCTCGCGCACTCGGACGGGGCGCGCCGGCGCTGATGCGGTGCGCGGCCGGCGCGGCGCCCGGGGCGGCCCGCCTCGGGCGGCGCC
>NZ_LWGM01000051.1 GCF_001750215.1 Isoptericola variabilis
ACCCGCGCCGCGTGCGCGATCCACAGCCGGCGCGCCGACGCCCGCCGCCCGGTGGCCGCGAAGAACGTGCCGACGTCCTCGCCGGCCAGCGCCGCGGCGGCGTTCGCCGCGCGCGTGAGCACCACCGGCACGCCCGACGCCGTCGCGATCCGCACCGACTCGAGCTTGGTGACCATGCCGCCGGTGCCCAGCACGCTGCCCCGCGCGGTCACGGGGACGTCGGCCACCTCGGCGAGGTCGCCCACGTACGGGATGCGGCGGGCGCCGGGGCGCGACGGCGGCGCGTCGTGCAGGCCGTCGACGTCGGTGAGCAGCACGAGCGCGTCCGCCTTGACGAGGTGGGACACGAGCGCGGCGAGCCGGTCGTTGTCGCCGAACTTCAGCTCGTCGGTGGTGACGGCGTCGTTCTCGTTGACCACGGGCACGACGCCGAGCGCCAGCAGGCGCGACAGCGAGCGCTGGGCGTTCTTGTAGCGCAGCCGGCGCACCGTGTCCTCGGCGGTGAGCAGGATCTGCCCCACGCCGATGCCGTGCGCCGCGAACGCCTCGGTGTACCGGGCCACGAGCATGCCCTGGCCCACCGACGCGGCCGCCTGCATGGTGGCCAGGTCGCGCGGGCGGGTGGCGAGCCCCAGGGGGCCGATCCCGGCCGAGATGGCGCCGGAGGTGACCAGGACGACCTGCGCCCCGGCGGCGTGCCGCGCGGCGAGCACGTCGACCAGGGCGCGCAGGGCGCCGACGTCCAGCCCGCCGTCCGGGCCGGTGAGCGAGGACGAGCCGATCTTGACGACGACGCGGCGGGCCGCGGGCAGCACGTCGCGGGAGGTGGCACGGACGACGGGGACGTTCACCGCCCCATCATCGCCTGCCGGGGCCCCGGCGGGCGGACATGTCCGCCGGTCAGACGGCCGTCACTCGTCGTCGGGACGAGTCCAGACGCCCTGCTCGCGCTCGGTCCACAGCTCGCGGCGGGCCTCCGTCTTGGCGTCCATGCGCTCGGTGAACTCCCGGCGCCGGTCGGCGCGGGTCGGGCGCGCACGGTCCTCGAGGCGCAGGTCCGTGCCGCGGGCGCCGAGCAGCTCCGGCCCCGTCATGAGGGTCGGCTCCCAGTCGAAGACGACGGCGTTGCGCGGGTCGCCGATGCGCACCTCGTCGCCCGCCACGGCCCCGGCCTCGAAGAGCTTGTCCTCCACGCCCAGCTTGGCCAGGCGGTCGGCGAGGAAGCCGACGGCCTCGTCGTTGTTGAAGTCCGTCTGGCGCACCCAGCGCTCCGGCTTGGACCCGCGCACCTCGAAGTAGACGCCGTCCGCGTCGGTCCGGCGCGTCACCGTGAAGCCCGCCTCGTCGACGGCGCGCGGGCGCAGCACGATCCGGGCCGGCTCGGGCGCCGGGGCGGCGGCGCGGGCCTGGGCGACGATCTCGGCCAGCGCGAAGGTCAGCGGGCGCAGGCCCTCGTGGCTCGCCGTCGAGATCTCGAACACCCGCAGTCCGCGCGCCTCGAGCTCGGGGCGCACCAGCTCGGCCAGGTCGCGGGCCTCGGGCACGTCGATCTTGTTCAGCACCACCAGGCGCGGGCGCTCCGTGAGCGGCACGCGCCCGCCCTCGATCTCCAGGTCGCCGGCGTAGGCCGCCAGCTCGGCCTCGATGACGTCGAGGTCGGTGAGCGGGTCGCGGCCCGGCTCGAGCGTCGCGCAGTCGAGCACGTGGACGATGACGGCGGTGCGCTCGATGTGGCGCAGGAACTCCAGGCCGAGGCCCTTGCCCTCGCTCGCGCCGGGGATGAGGCCCGGCACGTCGGCGACGGTGAAGCGGGTGTCGCCCGCCTCGACGACGCCGAGGTTGGGCACCAGCGTGGTGAACGGGTAGTCGGCGATCTTCGGCCGCGCCGCGGAGATCGCGGCGATCAGCGACGACTTGCCGGCGCTCGGGAAGCCCACGAGCGCGACGTCGGCGATGGTCTTGAGCTCGAGCACGACGTCGGCGGTCTCGCCGGGCTCGCCGAGCAGCGCGAAGCCGGGGGCCTTGCGCTTCGGGGAGGCCAGCGCGCGGTTGCCGAGCCCGCCGCGCCCGCCGTGCGCGACGACGTACTCGGCGCCGGCGCCGACGAGGTCGGCCAGCACGGTGCCGTCGGGGTCCTTGACCACGGTGCCGTCGGGCACGCGCAGCACGAGGTCCTCGCCCTTGGCGCCGTCCCGGTCGTCGCCCATGCCCTGGGTGCCGTTGGTGGCGTGGCGGTGCGGCGAGTGGTGGTACTCGAGCAGCGTGGTGGTCTGCGGGTCGACGACGAGGCGCACGCTGCCGCCGTCTCCCCCGTTGCCACCGTCGGGGCCCGCGAGGGGCTTGAACTTCTCGCGGCGGATGGAGGCGACACCGTGGCCGCCGTCGCCGCCGGAAGCGTGCAGGACGACACGGTCGACGAAGCTGGCCATGGGACGATCCTCTCAGGACGCAGCGGAGGGGCGCACCGCACCGGTGCGCCCCTCCGCGGGAGTGTTTCGGGTGAGGCTCAGGCCTCGACGATGTCGACGACCTTGCGGCCACGACGCGTCGCGAACTGGACCGCGCCGGCGGCCAGCGCGAACAGCGTGTCGTCGCCACCGCGGCCGACGTTGGCGCCCGGGTGGAAGTGGGTGCCGCGCTGGCGGACGATGATCTCGCCGGCCTTGACGACCTGGCCGCCGAAGCGCTTGACGCCGAGGGACTTGGCGTTCGAGTCGCGACCGTTGCGCGAGGAGCTCGCGCCCTTCTTGTGTGCCATCTGACTGACCTGCTTTCAGTACCGAAGAACGGGGATTGTCACCGGCGCCGTGCGGGCGGGCCCGCGGCGCCGGGAAGTCACTTGATGCCGGTGACCTTGAGGCGGGTCAGGCTCTGGCGGTGACCCTGGCGCTTGCGGTAGCCGGTCTTGTTCTTGTACTTGAGGATCGTGACCTTCGGGCCCTTCTCGTCCCGCACGACCTCGGCGGTGACCTTGACCTTCGCCAGCTGCGCGGCGTCGGTGGTCACCTTCTCCCCGTCCACCAGCAGGAGAGCGGCGAGCTCGACCGTGTCGCCGGCCTTCGCCTCGATCTTGTTCGTGACGACGATGTCCCCGACGGACACCTTCTCCTGACGGCCACCGGCCTTGACGATCGCGTAAACCACGTTGCTGCTCATCTCTCCTGGTCTTGGCGTGCCGCACGTCGGGATACACCGTCTTGGTCGGCAACTCGGCCCGCCGCGGCGGTCGAGTGCGGTGCGTCCGTGAGCACACGGGACAGGCACGCCGATGGCGCGCCGACGTCACAGCCTACGCGACGGCCCCCAGCGGATCAAACGTGAGGTGCCGCACCATGGCGGCCCGTGCGGGCCCCACCGCACGCCCTCTCCCGCGCGGGTGCGCGCGGTTCTTATGGCTCGGGCAAAGCGCGGAGGCGCTGTCTGCTACTCTTCTTGGCTGTTTCTTGAACGAGCACCGCGATTCCTTATCGGAAGGACTCTTCATGACCAGCACCGGGACGCCCTCCGGCGGCACGGAAAGCCATAGTCGCGCGGCCGCCCCCGGCGGGCACCGGCCGCGCGCGGTACGGATCCTGCGCGAGGTCACCGACCCCGCGACCGCCGAGGGCGTGCACCCGGCGCTCCTGCCGGGCATCGGCGTCGAGCGCAACAGCCGGCCGTTCGGCCCCAACTGGACGGTGTTCGCGGTCGCCGCGGCGCTCGTCCTGGGGGTCCTCGCGTGGGGCGTCCTCGCTCCCGGCAGCCTCTCGGCCGCCTCCGGCGCCGCCTTCGCGGTGGTCACGGAGGACTTCGGCTGGTTCTTCAGCCTGCTGGCCGTCGTCGTCTTCCTGTTCATGATGTGGATCGGGTTCGGCCGGTACGGGGCGGTCCGTCTCGGCATGGACGACGAGAAGCCGGAGTTCTCCACCTTCTCCTGGGTGGCCATGCTCTTCTCCGCCGGCATGGGCATCGGCCTGCTGTTCTACGGGCCGTCCGAGCCCATGTCCTTCTTCCTCGACCTCCCGCCGATCTTCGGCGACGTCGAGGCCGGGTCCCACGAGGCGATGCACGCCGCGCTGTCCCAGACCCTGTTCCACTGGGGCCCGGTGGCCTGGGCCTACTACGCCCTCGTCGGCGGCGCGGTGGCGTACGCCGCGTACCGCAAGGGCCGCTCGCCGCTGATGTCCGCGCTGCTCGAGCCGATCTTCGGCCGGCGCACCGAGGGCCCGCTCGGCGCGGTGGTGGACGTCTTCGCCATCGTCGTCACGCTGTTCGGCACCGCCGTGTCGCTGGGCATCGGCGCCCTGCAGATCGGGCGCGGCGTGGAGATCGTCGGCGGGGTCGGACCCCTGGGCAACGGGGCGATCCTCGGGATCATCACCGTCCTCGGCGTCGCCTTCGTCTTCTCGGCCGTGTCGGGCGTCAAGCGCGGCATCCGCGCGCTGTCCAACATCAACATGGTCGTCGCCGGTCTGCTCGGCGTCTTCGTGTTCGTCGTGGGCCCCACGGTCCTGCTGCTCAACCTGCTGCCCGACGTCATGATGACGTTCCTGGGCGACCTGCCCGAGCTCATGGCCCAGTCGGCGGCCACGGCGCCCGGCGCCCAGGAGTTCATGAGCGCGTGGACCACGTACTACTGGGCCTGGTGGGTGTCGTGGACGCCGTTCGTCGGCCTGTTCATCGCGAAGATCAGCCGCGGGCGCACCCTGCGCGAGTTCGTGCTGACCGTCATCGTCGTCCCCAGCGCCGTGTGCCTCGTGTGGTTCACGATCCTGGGCGGCACGAGCATGTGGCTCGAGCAGACCGGCGCTGCGATCAGCTCCGCCGAGTCGCCCCAGGACATGCTCTTCGCCGTCCTGGGCGAGCTGCCCGCCGGCACGGTCACGTCGGTCGCGGCCGTGGTGTCGATCGTCATCTTCTTCGTCACCAGCGCCGACTCGGCGTCGATCGTCATGGCGAGCCTGGCGGAGCGCGGCAACCCCGCCCCGCGGCGCTGGAACACCATCGTCTGGGGCGTCGCGCTCGCCGCGATCGCCGCGGTGCTGCTCGTCGGCGGCGGCCAGGCGGCCCTGTCCGGGCTGCAGAGCCTCATGATCGTCTCGGCCCTGCCGTTCGCCGTCGTCGTCGTGCTGGTCATGATCGCCTGGGCCAAGGACCTGGCGCGCGACCCGCTGATCCTGCGCCGCCGGTACGCCCGCGAGGCGCTGGTCCAGGGCGTGCGCACGGGCATCGAGGAGCACGGCGACGACTTCGTGGTCAGCGTCGTCGCCACCGAGCCGGACGAGGGCGCGGGGGCGTGGCTGGACACCGACGACCCGGCGCTCACGGACTGGTACCAGCCCGAGGACCAGCCCGAGGACCAGGCCGAGGGCCAGGCGGAGCACCAGGGAGGCCGCGACGAGGGCCGGGCCGACGACACGGGCTCGGCCGACGGTCAGGACGGCGGTCGGCACGGCGGCCGGGACGCCGGCCGGACCGCGACCGCGGACGACGCGCGGGGCCGAGCGCCCGTGGGCTGAGCCCGTCGGGCGCCGCCGGCACGCCGGCGGCGCCCGTCGCGTCCGGGGGACGTCGCGGCGCGTCAGTCCTCGAGCACGAAGGTGATCGCGAGCATCACCGTCCAGGCGACGATGCGGCCCTCCTCGATCTCCACCTTCTGGTCCTTGACCCACGCCCCCTGGACGTGGCGCAGCGTCGAGGCCGCCCGCTCCACGCCCACCCGGATGGCGTCCTCGAAGCTCTTCTCCGACCGCGCGCTGATCTCGGTGATCCGCGCGACCGTGTGCGTGCCTGCCATGTCGTCCTCCGATCGTCGTCGACCGCTCCCCCGACCCCGTCGCCCCGTCGCGGCGGGCGGGCGCCGGCGGGGCGCGCTCGGCGCCTCGGCCCGCACGGCCAGGATCGGCCCGACCTGTGAGGCGCGCCACTCAGCGCGACGATGGGGTCGTGGGGCGAGCCTGGGACGCCGGTGACGACCCCGTGGCCGAGGCGCTGCGTGCCGTCGACCGCCGGGCCTTCCTGCCCCGTGCGCGCCGGCAGCACGCCCGCGAGGACCGGCCGCTCGACATCGGGCTGGGCCAGACCTGCTCCCAGCCGTCCACGGTGGCCGCGATGCTGCGGCTGCTGCGGGTGCCGCCCGGCGCCCGGGTGCTCGACGTCGGGGCGGGCTCCGGCTGGACCACGGCCCTGCTCGGGCGCCTGGTCGGGCCCGACGGCGAGGTGCTCGGCCTCGAGGTGCGCCCGGACCTCGCCGCGTGGGGCGCGGCCAACGTGGCGCGGGCCGGCATGCCGTGGGCCCGCCTGGCCGAGGCGGCTCCGAGCGTGCTCGGCTCCCCCCGCCCCGGCGGGTGGGACCGCGTGCTCGTCTCGGCCGCGGCGGGGTCGCTGCCGCCGGCGCTCGTCGAGCAGGTCGCACCGGGCGGCCGGATGGTCATCCCGGTGCGGCACGTGATGGTGCTGGTGACCAAGGACGACGACGGCGAGGTGGCGGTCAGCGGGCACGGCACGTACTCGTTCGTGCCGCTCGTCGAGGACGACGGCTGACCCGTCGGGCTTGCCCGAGGCGGGCACCGCGCGCGACGGAACCTACGGTCCCGTAGCCTGGAGTCATCCACGGGCGTCCGCTCACCTCCGCGACTGGGAAGTCGAACCGACCACTGTGAGGCAGCATGCCCCTGGCAGCACCGTCCACCGGCCGTCGCACGGCCCCCGGCACGAGCTCGTACACCGCGCTCTCCCAGCGTGTGCGGGAGGCCGGCCTCCTGCGCCGCACCTACGGCTACTACGCGTGGACGGGCGGCGTGCTCGTCGCCGCGCTCGGCGGCCTCGTGGCCGGGTTCGTGCTCCTCGGCGACTCGTGGCTGCAGCTGCTGGTCGCGGGCGCGCTGGGGATCGTGCTCACGCAGTTCGCCTTCCTCGCCCACGAGGCGGCGCACCGCCAGGTGCTGGCCTCCGGGCCGGCGAACGACCGGCTCGGGCGGTTCCTCGCCAACGTCGTGGTGGGCATCAGCTACTCGTGGTGGATGTCCAAGCACTCCCGCCACCACGCCAACCCCAACCGGGTGGGCAAGGACCCCGACATCGCCAACGACGTCGTCGTCTTCACCGAGGACGGGGCCAAGGGCCAGCGCCGCTGGCTGCGCCCGCTCACCCGCGTGCAGGGCTGGGCGTTCTTCCCGCTGCTGACGCTCGAGGGCCTCAACCTGCACGTCACCTCGATCCGCTCGCAGCTGCGCGGCACCCGCGCCGACCGCGGCGCGCGGGTGCGCGAGCTGGTGGCGATCGGGCTGCGCCTGGCCGCGTACGTCGGCGTGGTGTGCTGGGCCCTGCCGCTCGGGCTCGCCGCGGCGTTCCTGGGCGTGCAGCTGGCCGTCTTCGGCGTCTACATGGGGGCGTCGTTCGCGCCCAACCACAAGGGCATGGCCATCATCCCGGCCGAGAGCCGGATCGACTTCTTCTCCAAGCAGGTGCTCACCTCGCGCAACATCCGCGGCGGAGCCCTGATGAGCGTGCTCATGGGCGGCCTCAACCACCAGGTCGAGCACCACCTGTTCCCGAGCATGCCGCGTCCGCACCTGGCGCGGGCCCGCGAGCTGGTCCGCGCGCACTGCACGGCCCACCAGGTGCCCTACACCGAGACGAGCCTCGTGCGGTCCTACGCGATCGTCGTGCGCTACCTCAACCAGGTCGGCCTCGCGGCGCGCGACCCGTTCGACTGCCCCGCGTACCACCGCCTGCGCGGCGTCTGACGGCCGGCCCGCGGCGGGCGCTACCCGCCGCGGTGCAGCCGGCAGCGCGCCTGGTAGGACTCCGTCCCGCCGACGTGCGCGGGCACGGGCGCGGCGGCGTCGGCGACCGTCCCCGGCGGCTCGTCGGCGCGCACCCGCACGTGGTACGCGGCGTCGCGGCCGCACACCGCGCAGACGGCGGTCAGCTTGTCCACCCGCTCCGCCACGGCCATGAGCGCCGGCAGGGGCTCGAACGGCCGACCGTCGAACGTCACGGACAGCCCGGCCACCACGACGACGACGCCGGCGTCCGCCAGCCCGGTCGCCACCTCGACGAGCCCCGGGCCGAAGAACTGCGCCTCGTCGACGGCCACCAGCTCCGTGCCGGGCGGCACCAGGCCCGGCAGGTCCGCGGCGGACGCCGCCTGCAGCGACTCCACCACCAGCCCCGAGTGCGAGGCGACCCGCCCGGCGCCGGAGCGGGTGTCCAGCGCGTGGCTGACCACGACGACGGCGCGGCCCGCGAGCCGCGCCCGGTGCACTCGCCGCACCAGCTCCTCGGACTTGCCGGCGAACATGGGCCCGGCCACCACCTCGATGCGCCCGGCCCCCAGGCCGGGCGACGCCTCCCGCGGCGCGGTCTCGGGCACCGACTCGGGCACCGACATGGGCACCGACATGGGCCCTGACGTGGGCACGGTCATGCGCCCAGTCAAGCGGACCGGTCAAGCACCCGTCGCGCACCGCGCTGGGACGACGACGCCCCGCCGCGCGGGTGCGCGGCGGGGCGTCGGTCGCGAGCCCGGACGGGCTCGCGGCGGGCTCAGTCCTCGGCCGGCTCGGTGTCGGCGACCGGCTCGGCGTCGGCGACCGGCTCGGCGTCGGCGACCGGCTGGACGACCTCCTCGCGGCCGGCCACGACGACCGTCTGCTGCACGGCCTCCCGCACCGTCTCCTCGACCACCGTCCCGCCGACCTCGTCCTTGTGCTCGTGCGCGTGCGCCGCGGCCGCGGCGATCGTGGCCAGCCTGGCCTTCACGGCCTCGCGCGCCTCCGACTTGTCGTCGGGGAGCTTGGGGACCTCGGCGTGCGCGGGCTCCGGCTCCTTGGCCGCGCCGCGCTTGCGGCGCGAGCGCTTCGAGCCCTCCGCCTCGCCGCCGGCCTCGTGGGCGTGGTTGTGCTGGCCCTTCTCGACCGGGTCGGTGTGGACGACGAAGCCGCGGCCCTTGCAGTGCTCGCAGGTCTCCGAGAACGCCTCGACCAGGCCCTGGCCCACGCGCTTGCGGGTCATCTGCACCAGGCCCAGCGAGGTCACCTCGGCCACCTGGTGCTTGGTGCGGTCGCGGCCCAGGCACTCCACCAGGCGGCGCAGCACCAGGTCGCGGTTCGACTCGAGCACCATGTCGATGAAGTCGATGACGATGATGCCGCCGATGTCGCGCAGCCTCAGCTGGCGGACGATCTCCTCGGCCGCCTCGAGGTTGTTGCGCGTGACGGTCTCCTCGAGCGTGCCGCCCTCGCCGGTGAACTTGCCGGTGTTGACGTCGATGACCGTCATCGCCTCGGTGCGGTCGATGACCAGCGAGCCGCCCGAGGGCAGCCACACCTTGCGGTCCATGCCCTTGGCGAGCTGCTCGTCGACGCGGTGCGCCGCGAACGCGTCGGTGGGCTCGGTCCACTTGGTGACCCGCTCGCGCAGGTCCGGGGCGAGCTCCTCGACGTAGGAGGAGACCTCGCGCCACGCGTCGTCGCCCTCGACGACGAGCGAGGTGAAGTCGTCGTTGAAGATGTCGCGGACCACGCGGATGGCCAGGTCGGGCTCGCCCTGCAGCAGGGCGGGCGCCGACGCGCCCTTCTCCGCCTTGGCGCTGATCGCGGACCACTGGGCCTGCAGGCGCTCGACGTCGGCCCGCAGCTCCTCGGCGCTGGCGCCCTCGGCGGCCGTGCGCACGATGACGCCGGCGCCGTCGGGCACGATCTCGCGCAGGATCTTCTTGAGCCGGCCGCGCTCGACGTCGGGCAGCTTGCGGCTGATGCCCGTCATCCCGCCGCCCGGCACGAACACGAGGTAGCGGCCGGCCAGGGTGATCTGGCTCGTGAGGCGCGCGCCCTTGTGCCCGATCGGGTCCTTGGTGACCTGCACCAGCACGGTGTCGCCCGACTTCAGCGCCTGCTCGATGCGGCGCGGCTGGCCCTCGAGGCCCGCGGCGTCCCAGTTCACCTCGCCGGCGTACAGCACGGCGTTGCGGCCCTTGCCGACGTCGACGAACGCAGCCTCCATGGAGGGCAGCACGTTCTGCACGCGGCCGAGGTAGACGTTGCCCACCATCGACGACTGCGACTGCTGGGAGACGTAGTGCTCCACGAGCACGCCGTCCTCGAGCACCGCGATCTGCGTGCGGCCGGCCTTCTCCCGCACGATCATCGAGCGCTTGACCGACTCGCGGCGGGCGAGGAACTCGGCCTCGGTGATGATCTGCCGACGGCGGCCGGCGTCGCGGCCCTCGCGGCGGCGCTGGCGCTTGGCCTCGAGGCGGGTCGAGCCCTTGAGCGCCGTGACCTCGTCGCGCTCGCGCGTGCGGGTCGTGGTCTCGGCGCGCTCCAGGCGCTCGGCGCGCGAGCCACGGCGGCGACGGCGGCGACGGCGGGACGCGCCGCCCTCCTGCTCGTCCTCCGGCTCGCCCGGCGCGGCCTCGTCCGGCTCGGCGCCCTGCCCGGACACCTGCTCGGACACCTGCTCGGACACCTGCTCCTCGTCCTCGCCGGGCACCTCCTCGGCGTCCTCGGCCTCGTCCTCGAGCTCCTCGCGGTCGGCGGCCTCGTCGCGGCGGCCACCACGACGGCCACGGCCGCCGCGGCGACGGCGCCGCCGGGGGCGCTCGTCGGCGTCGGCGTCGGCCTCGACCTCGCCCTCGGCCTCGATCTCGCGGTCTTCCTCGACGAGGTCCTCCGGGCGCAGGTCGACGAGCTCGACGCCGTCGGCCAGCAGCTCGGCCTCGCCTTGGCCACGGCGCGCCCACCACGCGGAACGGCACCGTGGTGCTGCGGCCCTCGGACAGCGTGACGCCCTCGGCCAGGCACGTGCCGGGGTACAGCAGCGCCGTCGCGGGCGTGGGCATGTTCGGCGACGGCGGCACCCACGGCGTGAGGGGGGAGGCCAGCGCGTGCCGGTCGCGCGCCCAGCCGTCGACCTCCACCACGTGCAGCTCGACGTCGATGCCGCGCGTGCGCACCCAGTGCCGGGCGAGCTCGCCGACCGTCAGGGAGTGCCGCACCGGCATCGCCCAGCGGCCCACCAGCGAGTGGCACGCCTCGTCCAGGACGGGACCCTCGGCGTCGGCGATGCGGCCGCCGAGCGGGTTGGGCCGGTCGAGCACCACCACGGCGGTGCCCGCCGCGGCGCACGCCTCGAGCACGTGGCTCATCGTCCACACGTAGGTGTAGAACCGCGCCCCGACGTCCGGCAGGTCGACGACGACGGCGTCGAGGCCGGCGAGCACGTCGGCGGAGGGGCGCACCTGGTCGCCGTAGAGGCTCGCCACCGGCACGCCGGTGCGCGGGTCCACGCCGTCGCCGACGTGCTCGCCCTCCCGCGCCCTGCCGCCCAGCCCGTGCTCGGGGCTGAGGTAGACGGCCACCTCGAACCCCGCGGCGTGCAGCGCCAGCCGCGAGACCGCGAGGTCGCCCGTCGTGGCCAGGTCGTTGGTCAGCAGCCCTGCCCTGCCGCGCGCCGCGAGCGCGCCGCCGGCGCCTGCGTCGCCCGCGAGCAGGCGGTCGATCCCGAGCCTCATGCGCCGATCCTCGTCTCTGGGTGGTCCTGGTGGTGGCCGGCCGTGTTTCGTGGCCGTAAATGTTTGCCATAGGTCTACCAGGTGCGGTAAGTCTTTGCCATCATCGTGGCGACGACGACACGAGACGCGACCGGACGGAGCACACCGCCGTGCAGAACCACCCCGCACTGCCGCCCACCGAGGTGCGCAACGCCGCCTCGAGCGGCCTCGACGAGCTCCCGACGCTCGAGATCCTCCGGGTGCTCAACGCCGCCGACCGCGAGGTCGCGGCGGCGGTGGCCGAGACGCTGCCCGCGGTGGCGCAGGTGGTGGACGCCGCGGACGCGGCGCTGCGCGCCGGCGGCAAGGTGGTGTACTTCGGCGCCGGCACGTCCGGGCGCCTGGCGGTGCTCGACGCCGCCGAGCTGGCGCCGACCTTCGCGCTCGAGCCGGGCCGGGTCGAGGCGCACATCGCCGGCGGCCGGGAGGCGCTGGTGCGGGCGATCGAGGACTCCGAGGACTCCGAGCCCGACGGCGCGGCCGCCGCCGCGACGCTGGCCGCGGGCGACGTCGCCGTCGGCATCACGGCCTCCGGCAGCACGCCGTACGTGCGCGGCGCCCTGCGCGCCGCGCGGGCCGTCGGCGCCACCACCGCGCTGGTCACCAGCAACCCCGCGTCCCCGCTCGCCCCGCTCGCCGACGTCGTGATCGCCCCGGACACGGGCCCGGAGGTGCTCACCGGGTCCACCCGGCTCAAGGCCGGCACCGCGGCCAAGCTCGTGCTCAACGGCTTCTCGACGGCGCTGATGGTCCGCCAGGGCCGCGTCTACGACAACCTCATGGTCGCCGTCGTCGCCACCAACGCGAAGCTGCGCCGGCGCTCCGTCCGCATCCTGCAGGCGGCGACGGGCCTGGCCGAGGCCCCGGCCCGCGACCTGCTCGCGCACGCCGACGGCGACGTGCGCACCGCCCTGGTGGCCCACCTCGCCGGCGTCGACCCCGCCGAGGCCGGCCGCCGGCTCGTCGCGGCGCACCACGACGTGCGGGCGGCGCTGGGCCTGCCCGCACCGACGCCCGAGCCGGCGCCGCAGCCGGCCGGCGCCCCCGAATGACCCGACCGCGTCTCGCCGAGGCGCTCGTCCAGAGAGGAACCCGCATGACCAAGAAGCTCGTAGGCGCCGCGGCCGTGCTGGCCGCCCTCGCCGGGACCGCGGCCTGTGCCCCGAGCGGCCCGGCCGCCACCGGCGACGGTGGAGGCGGCGGTGGCGAGGGCGACATCACCCTGACCGTGTGGTCGTGGCAGGCGCAGAGCTCGGACGCCTGGGACAAGGTCTTCTCGGTCTACGAGGAGGCGCACCCCGGCGTCGACGTGCAGTTCGAGGGCTACCAGCCCACCGAGTACAACCAGATCCTCGCCACCGGCCTGTCCGGGAGCGACGGCCCGGACGTGGCGATGCTGCGGGCCTACGGCGGCGTGCAGGCGGCCATCGAGGCCGGCCAGCTGGTGCCGATCGACGACCTCGTCGACGGGCTGGACGCGTACGACCCCACGGTGCTCCAGGCCGCGCAGGGCCGCGCGGACGGCAAGACCTACGGCGTCCCCTTCGCCTACCAGACCATGACGATGTACTACGACAAGGCCCTGTTCGACGAGCTCGGCCTGTCGGAGCCCACCACCTGGGACGAGTTCGTCGCCCTCCAGGAGTCGCTGCTCGAGGCCGACGTCACGCCGATGGCGCTCGGCGCCCGCGAGGACTGGGTGCTGCCGATGTTCCACGACCTGGTGGGCGCGGCCCGCTACGGCGGCACGGAGTTCGCCGAGGCCGTGCAGACCGGCGCGAAGGACTTCACCGACCCGGACTACGTCGCCTCGCTGCAGGTCGTCGAGGACATGCGCAAGTACCTCGACAAGGACGTCAACGCGGTGGCCGTGGCCGACGCGACCCTGCAGTTCACCGCCGGGCAGGCGGCCCAGTGGCCGGGCGGCTCGTTCGACCTCGCCACCTTCCGCGACACCGCGCCCGACAAGGAGCTCGGCGTCTACCAGGTGCCGCCGCCCCCCGGCTCGCCGATCGACACCGCCGTGACGCCGTCGTACGCCGACGGCAGCTTCGGCATCAACAAGGCCAGCGAGCACCAGGAGGAGGCTGCGGAGCTGCTCAACTGGATGACCACCCCGGAGTTCGGCCAGCTGGTCGCCGACGAGCTGCTGCAGTTCTCGCCGCTGGAGGGCGTCACCTACGACGACCCGCTGATGCAGGAGATGAACGAGGGGTACCAGGCGAACGCGGTGCCGTACCTGCTGCTCGTCGACTTCCGCTACGGCGACCCGACCGGCACCGCGGTGCTCGGCCCGGACATCCAGGCGATGTGGCTCGGGCAGAAGTCGCCCGAGCAGCTGGCGCAGGACCTGCAGGACGGCGTGTCGACCTGGTTCACGCCCGAGTCCTGACCCGCCCGCCGGGCGGCCCCGCCCGCACGACGCCGTCGCGACGGCGTCGTGCGGGGCTGGGCCGCTCGGCACCGACCGGAAGAGCCACCATGACGACCTTGGTCACCCGCCCCGCCCCGCGGCGGCCGCGCAACACCGGCATCGGCCTCGGGCTGGGGCCCACGCTCGCGTTCGTCGCCCCGGCGGCGGTGCTGTTCGCCGTGCTGATCCTGTACCCGATGGCCGCGGCGCTGAGCTACTCGTTCTTCGGGTGGAAGGGCACGCTGCGCGACGGGTTCGTCGGGATCGGCAACTACGTCACCCTGTTCACCCAGGAGCCCTACGCCACCGAGCTGTGGCGCGGCTTCGGCCACAACCTGCTGCTGTTCCTCGGGGCGTTCGTCTTCCAGAACTCCCTGGGCCTGGGCATCGCGCTGCTGCTGCACCGCCGGGCGCGCACCCGGCGGCTGTTCCAGACGCTGTACACGCTGCCGTACCTCGTCAGCCCCATGGTCATCGGGTACCTGTGGTCGCTGATGCTCTCGCCGCTGTTCGGCCCGGTCAACGCGGTGCTGCGCGGCACGGGGCTGGAGAGCCTGGCGCTGCCGTGGCTCGGCGACCCCCAGCTGGCGATCTGGGTGGTCGTGCTGGTGACGGCCTGGCAGTGGCTGGGCTTCCCGATCCTGCTCTACGGCGCGGCGATCGGCGGCATCCCGGCCGAGCTGGACGAGGCCGCCTCGCTCGACGGCGCGACCCGCACCAAGCGGCTGCGGTACATCACCCTGCCGCTGCTGGTGCCGGCGATGGGCATCATCACCGTGCTGACCTTCATCGGCAGCATGGAGTCGATGGCCATCCCGTTCGCCCTCGGCGGGTCCAACGGCAGCCCGGCCGGCGCCACCGACGTCATGATGCTGCTCTTCTACCGGACCGCGTTCGAGTCCGGCAACGCCAACTCGATCGGCGTCTCCTCGGCGCTGGCCACGGTGCTGTTCCTGTTCATCCTGGCGATCTCCGTGGGCATCACCCGCGCGATGCGCCGTGCCGAGCGGAGGTTGTCCTGATGAGCGCGGTCGTCACCGAGCCGCAGACCGGACGGGCGGGCCGCGCCGGGCGCCCCGCCCGCACCGCCGCGGCCGCGCCGCGGGCGCGCCGGCCGCGGCCCGAGGGGCACTGGCTCCCGCGGCTCGCGGTCAACGTCTTCCTGTGGGGCTACGCCCTGGTGGCCGTGGGCCCGCTGCTGCTCATGGTCAACAACGCCCTGCGCTCGCAGCAGCAGATC
Organism: Isoptericola variabilis; assembly: GCF_001750215.1. Classification (GTDB taxonomy): domain Bacteria; phylum Actinomycetota; class Actinomycetes; order Actinomycetales; family Cellulomonadaceae; genus Puerhibacterium; species Puerhibacterium variabilis_A. The sequence goes on from NZ_LWGM01000051.1 coordinate 15,190, forward strand.
GCCGAGGAGCCGCTGGGCCTGCCCGCCCCGCTGTCGTTCACCTCGTTCCAGGAGGCGTGGGTCACCGCGTCGTTCGGCACCTACTTCACCAACTCGATCCTCGTGACCGTGGTGTCGGTGGCGCTCTCGACCTTCGTGTCGCTGCTGGCGGCGTACGCGTTCGCCCGCACCCGCGTGCGCGCCGTGCGCTCGGTCGAGTCGGTGTTCCTCGCCGGGCTCATGCTGCCGGTGCACCTGGCCGTGCTGCCGCTGTTCTTCCTGCTCGACCAGCTGCGCATGACCAGCAACGTCGTGAGCCTCGTCCTCGTGTACACCGCGCTGGGCATCCCGTTCTCGACCTTCGTGCTGTCGGTGTTCTTCCGCCAGCTCCCGGTCGAGCTCGAGGAGGCCGCCCGGCTCGACGGCGCCGGCCCGTTCCGCGCTTTCTGGTCGGTGATGCTGCCGCTGGTGCGCCCGGCGCTGGCCACGGTCGTGGTGTTCCGGTTCGTGCCGGTGTGGAACGACTTCTTCTACCCGCTGATCCTCATGCGCGACCGCGACTCCTACACGCTGCCGGTCGGCCTGACCCGGTTCTTCGGCGAGTACTCGACCGACTGGCCACAGCTGTTCGCCGGCCTGACGATCGCCACGCTGCCGCTGGTGCTGGTGTTCCTCATCGCGACCCGGCAGATCATCTCCGGGCTGACGGCAGGGATGACGAAGTGACAGGGTGGACCGGGTGGACCGGGTGGACCAGGTGACCGTGACCTCCCTCGCGCACGCGCCCGGCCGGCCCGGCGAGGGCTGGTCGGGCGCGGCGCTGGTGGTGCGCGGGCCCGACGGCGTCGAGCGCCGCGAGGCGGTCGGCACCGCC
>NZ_LWGM01000052.1 GCF_001750215.1 Isoptericola variabilis
GCGCAGCAGCCGGGCGAGGGCGCGCGGCTCGTGCAGCGGCCGCAGCGCGGGCAGCCCGGGGTCGTCCTGGAACATCCACACCACCGCGGTGCGGTCGCCGTCCGCGAGCGCGACGACGCCCGGCCGCCGTAGAGCTTCTTGTCCGCCGGCGCCAGGCCCGGGCCGGCCGCGCAGACGACGGCGCCGACCTCGTCGAGCTGGCGCAGCACCTCGTCGTTGCTCAGCGCGGCCCGCCAGCCGGGGATCGACTCGAGCTTGTCGAGCGTGCCGCCCGTGTGGCCGAGGCCGCGGCCGGAGAGCTGCGGCACCGCGACGTCGAACGCCGCGACCAGCGGCGCGAGCATCAGCGTGATCTTGTCGCCGACGCCGCCGGTGGAGTGCTTGTCCGCGGTGGGCCGGCGCAGGGACGAGTAGTCCATGCGCTCGCCGGAGGCGAGCATCGCGCGCGTCCAGCGCACCACCTCGCCGCGGCTCATGCCGTTGAGGTAGATGGCCATGGCGAGCGCCGCCATCTGCTCCTCGGCCACCACGCCGCGCGTGTACGCGTCGATGACCCAGTCGATCTGGGCGCTCGACAGGTGCTGACGGTCGCGCTTGGTGCGGATGACGTCGACGGCGTCGAACAGCTCGGTGGGGACCGGCCGGATGCCGACGAAGCGCCCGGTGCTCGAAGGGCTGCTCACGGGTTCTCCTCCTGCAGGTGCTGGGCCGAGTGCTGAACCGGGTGCTGGACGACCTCGAGGTCGTGCGCGTCGAAGGCCTGCGGCAGCACCTCGGTCATGGGGACCACGCCGCGCGGGGTGTCGACGAGCAGCCGGGCGCCGCCGTGCTCCCACAGCAGCTGGCGGCAGCGGCCGCACGGCATGACGGTGCGCCCGTCCCCGCCGACGCAGGCGAACGCGACGAGGCGCCCGCCGCCGCCGGCGACCAGGTCGGACACCAGGCCGCACTCCGCGCACAGCGTCACGCCGTAGCCGGCGTTCTCGACGTTGCAGCCGCGCACCACGCGCCCGTCGTCGACGAGCGCCGCGGCGCCGACCGGGTAGTGCGAGTACGGCACGTACGCCCGCGCCTGGATCTCCCGGGCGCTGGCGCGCAGGGCCTCCCAGTCGACGTCCGCGGCCGTCGTCCCGGCAGCCGCGGCGGCCGGGGTGGTCTCGGTCGGCACGCTCACTCCTTCACGTAGGGCTCGCCGGACGCCGCGGGCGCCCGCGACTTCCCGACCAGGCCCGCCACGGCGAAGATCGTCACGAGGTACGGCAGCATCAGCATGAACTGGCTGGGCACCGGGGCGCCGACCACGTTGAGGATGTTCTGCAGGTTGGTCGCGAAGCCGAACAGCAGGCCGGCCAGCGCCGCGCGCAGCGGGTCCCACTTGCCGAAGATCACCGCGGCCAGGGCGATGAAGCCGGCGCCCGCCGTCATCTCCTTGCCGAACTGGCCGATCGACACCACCGTGTAGAACGCGCCGCCGACGCCCGCGACGCCGCCGGCGATCATCAGCGCCCGGTAGCGCGTGGCCTCGACCTTGATGCCGACGGTGTCGGCGGCCTTGGGGTGCTCGCCGACGGAGCGCAGGCGCAGGCCCCACCGGGTGCGGTACAGGCCGAACCAGACGGCGGCCGTCGCCAGGAACATGAGGTAGACGACGACGGTCTGGTTGAACAGCGCCTGGCCGACGATCGGGATCCGCTCGAGCAGCGGGATGCCGATGCGCTCGAACCGCGGGGTGTTGTTGAGCGTCTGGGCGTTGGGCACCAGCAGCTGCGAGTACAGGAAGCTCGTCAGGCCGATGACCAGCACGTTGAGCACCACGCCGACGATCACCTGGTTGACCCGGTAGGTGATCGCGAAGACCCCGAGCACCAGGGCCACGAGCATGCCCGCCACGACGGCGGCCAGCAGGCCGACCCACGGGCTGCCGGTGATCGAGCCGGCCAGCGCGGAGGTGAACGCGCCCGCGAGGAGCTGGCCCTCGATCGCGATGTTCACGACGCCGGCCCGCTCCCCGATCACGCCGCCCAGGGCGCCGTAGACGATGGGGATCGACAGCGCGATGGCGCCGGAGATGAGGCCGACGACGGACAGGTCGCGCGGGCTGCCGGCCGCGGCCCAGGCGAGGAACGCCAGCAGGCCGAGGACCGCGAACAGCGCGGTGGACCAGCCGGGCACCCTGCGCTGGGCCCGCGCCCGCAGGAACGAGAGCGCCGTGAGCACGGCCATGAGGGCCACGCAGACCCAGGCGGTGGCCGTGGCCGGCACGACGACGACCGGGATCTGGAAGAAGTCGGCGCCCGACGACAGCGCGAACCGCGCGTCGCCGGCGTGCGGCCGGGCGAGCAGCAGGATCGCCAGCAGGCCGGTGACGACCGCGAGGATCGTGGGCGTCTTGTACGACGTCGTCGCGACCGTGCGCGGCTGGACCGGCGCGTCGGGCGCCGGCCGGACGTCGGTGGTGACGGCGGTCATGCGGACACCTTCTTCCTCGCACCCGGCTGCGGGAGCCGGAAGATCGCGCGCACGAGCGGCGGCGCGGCGATGAACAGCACGATCAGCGACTGGACGACCAGCACGATCTCGATCGGGATGCCCTCGCCGGCCTGCATGGCCGAGCCGCCCGCCTTGAACGCGCCGAACAGCAGGCCCGCCCACAGCACGCCCACCGGCGAGGAGCCGCCGAGCAGCGCGACGGTGATGGCGTCGAAGCCGATGCCCGCGTCGATGTCGCTGGAGAAGCCCGTGGTCACCGACCCGAGCACCTGGGTGGCGCCCGCGAGGCCGATGAGGGCGCCCGACACGAGCATGCCGGTGATGGTCGCGCGGGGGACGTCGATGCCCGCCACGCGCGCGGCGCGCGGGTTCTCGCCCACCGTCCGCAGCGCGAAGCCCGCGCTGGACCGGTTGAGCAGCCACCAGGAGGCCAGCACGGCCAGCAGCGCGAGCAGGAAGCCCAGGTGGAGGTTGTACTGCCCGCCGAGCAGGCGCGGCAGGATCGCGGTCTCGAGCATCGGCGGCGTCTTCGGGTTGGCCGACCCCGGCGCCTGGAGCAGGCCGGGCGTCGCCAGCAGGTAGGACAGCAGGTAGAGCGCGACGTAGTTGAGCATGATCGTGACGATCACGACGTGCGCCCCGGTCCGGGCGTTGAGCACGCCCGCGATGCCGGCCCACAGCGCGCCGGCCGCGAGGCCCGCGACCAGCGCCAGCGGCAGGTGCAGCCACAGCGGCAGGCCGCTGACGCCGAAGCCGACCCAGCCGGCGGCCGCGGCGGACATGAGCATCTGCCCCTGGCCACCGATGTTGAACAGGCCGGAGCGGAACGCGACGGCGACGCCGAGGCCGGCGGCGATCAGCGGCGTCGCGTAGTTGAGCGTCTCCGTCAGCGGGCGGATGCCGCGGGCGAACCCGTCCGCGCGGAAGTTGTAGACCGCGCCCTGGAACAGGGCGGAGTAGGCGCCGCCGATCGCCTGGCCGAGCGCGGCGAACGTGTCGCCGGGCCGGGCGAAGAAGTAGGCGCTGGCCTCCTGCACGCCCTCGTCCGTGAACGCGATCATGATCGAGCCGACGAGCACGGCGAGGATCACGGCGCCGACGGCGACGGCCGGGCGGCCGGCGAAGATCTCCCGTGCGGCCTCGCGCCAGCGGTTGTCCTCGGCGGGCTGCGCCAGCGCCTCCGGCTGCTGGCGCGCGAGCTCCTGCTCGAGCTCCTCGGTCAGGCCCGGGTCGCTCCCGGGCGCGGTGTGCCCGAGGGCCTCCGACAGCGACTCCGGCTCGTGCCGCGGGCCGGTCGTGCTCTGCTCGGCGGACCCCTGCGACGGGGTGCTGCTCATGCCGCGTCTCCTTCGGTGTTCTCCGGCGCGATGCCGGCCATCATGAGCCCGAGCACGTCGCGCGACGTCGTGCTGGGCACGATGCCGACGACGCGGCCGCGGTACATCACCATGATGCGGTCCGCCAGGGCGACCGCCTCGTCCAGCTCGGTCGAGACGACCACCACCGGCACGCCCGCGTCGCGGGTCTCCACGACGCGCTTGTGGATGAACTCGATCGAGCCGACGTCCACGCCGCGCGTCGGCTGGGCGGCGACGAACAGCCGCAGCTCCCGGGACAGCTCGCGCGCCAGCACGACCTTCTGCTGGTTGCCGCCGGACAGGCGCCCGACCTTGGTCTCGATGCCCTGGGTGCGCACGTCGAACTCGGCGACCTTCTCGCGCGCGAACGCGTCGCGGGTCGCGAGCTGCAGCGAGCCGGCGCGCACGAACGGCGCCCCGTCGGTGCGGTCGAGCATGAGGTTCTCGGCGATGGTGAACTCGCCGACCAGGCCGTCGGTGTTGCGGTCCTCCGGCACGAAGCCGACGCCCGCGTCGAGCACCTGGCGCACCGAGCGGCCGACGAGCTCGCGGCCGTCGAGGCGGATCGAGCCGGAGACGTGCTCCTGCAGCCCGACGAGCGCCTCGGTGAGCTCGGTCTGGCCGTTGCCCTGCACGCCGGCCACGACGAGCACCTCGCCGCCGCGCACCGTGAACGTCACGTCGTCGACGAGCACCTGGCCGTCGGGGCCGGTCACCTGCAGGTGCTCGACCTCCAGGGCGTTGTCGCGCAGCGCCGGCGCGTCCTTGCTGACCGTCAGCTCCACGGCGCGGCCCACCATGAGCGAGGCGAGCTCGGTGTCGGACGCCGTGGGCGAGGCCTCGCCCACGACCTTGCCGTGCCGGACGACGGTGATGCGGTCGGCGACCTCGCGCACCTCGCGCAGCTTGTGGGTGATGAAGACGATCGCGGCGCCCTCGTCCCGCAGCTGGCGCATGATCGCCATGAGCTCGTCGGTCTCCTGCGGGGTGAGCACCGCGGTCGGCTCGTCGAACACCAGGACGTCGGCGTCGCGGGCCAGCGCCTTGATGATCTCGACGCGCTGCTGCACGCCCACGGGCAGGTCCTCGACGACGGCGTCGGGGTCCACGTGGAAGCCGAACCGGGCGGAGATCTCGCGCACCTGCGTGCGGGCCGCCTCGAGGTCGAGCCGGCCGCCGCCGCGGGTGTGCTCGTGGCCGAGCATGACGTTCTCGGCGACGGTGAAGACGGGCACGAGCATGAAGTGCTGGTGCACCATGCCGATGCCGGCGGCCATGGCGTCGCCCGGCCCCGCGAACCGCTGGACCGCGCCGTCGAGCAGGATCTCGCCCTCGTCGGCCGTGTAGAGGCCGTACAGGACGTTCATCAGCGTGGACTTGCCCGCGCCGTTCTCGCCCAGCAGGCAGTGGATCTCTCCGGGCTCGACGACCAGGTCGATGTGGTCGTTGGCCACGAGGGCTCCGAAGCGCTTGGTGATGCCCTTCAGCTCGAGCCTCATGCGTTGCTCCCGATGCGGTGATGGGTTCTGCGTTGTGGTGCGCCGCACGCGAACGGTCCCGGGCGGCGCGAGGCCGCCCGGGACCATTCATGCACGGCTGGGGTCAGCGTGCCCGCCCGGTCACTGGGCGAGGTACGAGGTGACCTCCAGCTCGCCGGAGACGATCTGCTCGCGCAGCGCGTCGACCTCCTCCACGAGGGCCGGGTCGACCTTGTCCTCGAAGTTGTGCAGCGGGGCGATGTCCACGCCGCCGTTCTCGAGCGTGCCGACGTAGGGCTCGGCCGAGAACTCGCCGTTGCCGGACGCCGTCACGGCCTCCTCCGTCGAGACGTCCATGCGCTTCTCGATCGAGGTGAGCACGTAGTCCTGCGTGGACGGGTCGGTCTCGTAGAAGTCCGCGTCGACGCCGACGAGCGCGACGTCGCGGCCGGAGTCCTGGATCGCCGCGATCGCGGACTGGTAGACCGGGCCGCCGACCGGGAGGATCACGTCGACGCCCTGGTCGATGATGTTGCGGGCCGTCGTCTTGGCCGTCTCGTTGGCCTCGAAGCCGCCGGTGAAGGAGCCCTGGTCGCCGCCCTCGTAGCCGATGACCTCGACGTTGGCGCCCTTGACCTCGTTGTAGTGCTCGACGCCCTGCTTGAAGCCGTCCATGAAGATGGTCACGGTCGGGAAGGGCTGGCCGCCGAAGGTGCCGACCTTGGACGACTTGTCGGCCGAGTAGCCCGCGGCGAGGTAGCCGGCCAGGAACGCGGCCTGCGACGTGTCGTACAGCAGCGGCTTGATGTTCTCGGCGTCGGTCTGGCCGTCCATGTCGGCGTCGGCCGCGTCGTCGATGATGATGTAGTGCACGTCGGGGTTGGCCGTGGCCGACTCGACGGTGGTCGCCGACAGGGCGAAGCCCACGGTGACGATGGTGTTGCAGCCCTGGTCCACGAGCGACTGGACGTTGCCCTTGTAGTCGCTCTCCGACTGGGACTCGACCTGCTTGACCTCGGTGCCGAGGGTCTCGGCCGCGGCCTGGACGCCCTCGTAGCTGAGCTGGTTGAAGCTCTTGTCGTCGAAGCCGCCGGCGTCCGAGACGATGCAGGGCAGGAAGTCCGACCCGGCGGCACCGCCGGTCGCCTCGCTGCCGCTGTCCTCCGGCGCCTGACCGCACGCCGCGAGGGCGAGCGCCGCCGCGCCGGCGAGCGCGGCGAACCGCGTAGTGCTCTTCACTGTTGCTCCTGTCGAAGAAACGGAACGGGCCCGGCCGGTGCGGCCACGCCACCATCAAGGCCGGAGCCTAGTCACCGGCGCGTCACCAGTTTGTTTCCGGGACGTCACCCCGGCGCTTCGTTACCTCATCGCAACGCCGTCTCAGACCGCCGTCTCGTCATCCGGGAGCGGCGTCCCGTCGACGGGCTCGGCGGGCCGGACGGCGCTCAGCGCGAGCGTCGCCAGCAGCCGCACGCCGACGCCGATCGCGCGCTCGTCGACCACGAGGTCGCCCTGGTGCAGGTCATACCGCCGCTCGCCCGGCGTGGCCGTGCCGAGGCGGGCCATGGCCCCGGGCAGCTTGGTGAGGTACCAGGCGAAGTCCTCCCCGCCGAGCGACTGCTCGGTGAGGACGACGCCCTGCGGCCCGAGCACGGCGCGGGCCGCGGCCTCGAGCTCGGCGTTGACCAGCTCGTCGTTGTCGACCGGCGGCACGCCGCGGGTGTGGTGCAGGGTCACGTCCACCTCGTACGGCGCCACGACCTGCTCGACGGCGTCGTTGAGGACCTGGCCGGCCTTCTCCCACGCGCGCACGTCGAGGCAGCGCAGCGTGCCGGTGACGGTGCCGCTGGCGGGGATGGCGTTGTGCACGTTGCCGGCGTGCACGGACCCCCAGGTGAGGTTGACCCCCGAGCGCGGGTCGAGCCGGCGGCCGAGCACGCCCGGCACCTGGGTGATGACCTGGCCCAGCGCGTACACGACGTCGCCGGTCAGGTGCGGCCGGGAGGTGTGCCCCCCGCCGGAGGAGACGGTCACCGAGATGGCGTCCGACGCCGAGGTGATCGGCCCGATGCGCGTGCCCACCTGGCCGACGTCGAGCTTCGGCTCGCAGTGCAGCGCCACGGCCCGGTCGAGGCCGTCGAGCACGCCCTGGGCCAGCACGTCGTGCGCCCCGCCCGGCATCACCTCCTCGGCGGGCTGGAAGATGAGCCGCACGCCGTTGGGCAGCAGGCCGTCGGCGTCGAGCGCGGCCAGCACGAGGCCGGCGCCGAGCACCGCGGTGGTGTGCACGTCGTGGCCGCAGGCGTGCGCGACGCCGGGCACGGTGGACTCCCAGGGGCAGCCGCAGCGGTCCTGCACGGGCAGCGCGTCGAGGTCGGCCCGCAGCCCCAGGCGCCCCGCGGGGCCGTCGGGCCCGATGTCGCACACCAGGCCGGTGCCCTCGAGGGGGCGCGGGTCCAGCCCCGCGGCGCGCAGCCGCTCCAGCAGCTTCTGCGTGGTGCGCACCTCCGCCCGGGCGATCTCCGGGTGGGCGTGCAGGTCGCGGCGGAAGGCGATGAGCTCCTCGCGCAGCCCGGCGGTGAGGGTCCGCACCAGCCCCGCGGCCTGGGCCGCGTCGAATCCTGCGGGCGCGCTCACAGCAGCTCCTCGAGTCCGTTCTCCCGCACCGCGTCGACCACGGCCTTCACCTGCTGCGCCCGGGCGCGCGTCGTCACGAGCAGCGCGTCGGCGGTGTCCACGACCACGAGGTCGTCGACGCCCAGCAGCGTGATCGTGCGTCCCGAGCCGGGCACGACGACGTTCCCGCCGGTCTCGATGCGCAGCACGTCCGACGCGGCCCCCAGCACCTTGTCGCCCGACTCGCCGACGCTCGGCAGCAGCGCCGCGAGCGAGTTGAAGTCGCCGACGTCGTCCCAGCCGAACGTGCCGGGCACGACCGCGACGCCGCCGGTCGCGGCGACCGGCTCGGCGACGGCGTGGTCGATGGCGATCTTCTCCAGGCCCGGCCAGACGCGCGCCAGCACCGCCGCCCGGTCGGGGGTGTCCCACGCCGCGGCGATCTCGCGCAGGCCGGCGTGCAGGGCCGGGCGCTGCTCGGCCAGGTGCCCGAGCAGCACGGAGGTGCGGGCGACGAAGATGCCGGCGTTCCACCGGTACTCCCCCGACGCGAGGTACTCGCGCGCCGTGGCGGCGTCCGGCTTCTCCGTGAAGCCGGCCGCGTGCAGCGCCGACGGCGCGTCGTCGAGCCCGAGCGGCGCGCCGCTGCGCACGTACCCGAACGCGACCGACGGGCGCGACGCCGCGATGCCGATGGTCGCCACGTAGCCGGCGCGGGCCGCGACCACCGCCTCGCGCACGGCCTGCGCGAACGCGGCCTGCCCGGAGACCACCTGGTCGGCGGCGAACGAGCCCACGACGACGTCGCCGTGGCGCTGCTCGAGGACGGCGGCGGCGAGACCGATCGCGGCCATGGAGTCGCGCGGCGACGGCTCGGCCAGCACGGCGTCGTCGCCGAGGGCGGGCAGCTGCGCGCGGGCCGCGGCGACGTGCCGCTCCCCCGTCACCAGCACGACGCCGTCGGCGCCGGCGAGCGGCTCGAGCCGGTCGACGGTCGCCTGCAGCAGCGTGCGGCCGGTGGCGGTGAGGTCGTGCAGGAACTTCGGCTCGCCCGCGCGCGACAGCGGCCACAGGCGGGTGCCGGCGCCGCCCGCCGGGACGATCGCGTAGAAGTCGTCGATCGGCGCCGCCGTCGGGGTGGGGACACGGTCGGGGGCGCGGCCGGGCACGGGCAGGCTCATGCAGGCAGGATAGGCGCGCCGGCGGGCACCGGGCGGCGGGGCCGCCCAGCGGACGCCCGGAGGCCTGCCCCCCGGCCGGGAGGTGACGCGTTCCACCACGGCGACAGCAAATGCTGTGGAATCAGTCACAAACCCAGCGAACGGCCAGGTCGGCGCGGGTCCGGGGGCATCTCTTCGCGACCCGATGTCATTACAGTGGCCCGAGACGGTCAGCGCGTGACGTCGCCGCAGACGCTCGTCCGCCGCTGCCGCCGAGACGACGACCAGACCGGCGCAACCTTGGCCGGAACTCAGCCACTGGAGGCTCCACCGTGCCTGACGCACCTGGCGGCACGCTCTACCGCGGCCGCGAAGGCATGTGGTCGTGGGTCGCGCACCGCGTGACCGGCGTCCTGATCTTCTTCTTCCTGCTCGTGCACGTCCTCGACACGGCGCTGGTGCGGGTGGACCCCGAGGCCTACAACGCCGTCATCGGCGCCTACAAGACCCCGGTCATGGGCCTGGGCGAGGCCGGGCTCGTCGCCGCGATCGTCTTCCACGCCTTCAACGGCATCCGCATCGTGCTGGTCGACTACTGGGCCAAGGGCCCGAAGTACCAGCGGACGATGCTCTACGTGGTGCTCGGCCTCTTCGTCGTCACGATGGCCGGCTTCCTGCCCCGTCACCTCATCAACGTCCTCGGAGGTGGGCACTGATGACCGCACCCGTCGTCGAGTCCCCCCGCAGCCCCTACTCCCGCCGCCGCACCACGCGCAGCAACTTCGAGCTGTACGGCTGGGTCTTCATGCGCGCCTCGGGCGTGCTGCTGCTCGTCCTGATCTTCGGCCACCTGTTCGTCAACCTCATGGTCGGCGAGGGCGTCCACGCCATCGACTTCGCGTTCGTGGGCGGCAAGTGGTCCAACCCGCTGTGGCAGGTGTGGGACCTGCTGATGCTCTGGCTGGCGATGCTCCACGGCACCAACGGCGTGCGCACCGTCATCAACGACTACGCGTCGAAGGACACCACGCGCGGGATCCTCAAGACCCTCCTGTACGTGGCGTGCACCGTGACGGTCCTGCTCGGCACGCTGGTCATCTTCACCTTCGACCCGTGCCCCGCGAACGCCCCCGCGGACCTCCTGCCGTCGATCTGCTCCTGAAGCAAGGACTGAGCCCCACCATGCAGACTCACCAGTACGACGTCGTCATCGTCGGCGCGGGCGGCGCGGGCATGCGCGCGGCCCTCGAGGCCTCCAAGGGCGCCCGCACCGCCGTCATCTCCAAGCTCTACCCCACCCGCTCCCACACCGGCGCCGCCCAGGGCGGCATGTGCGCCGCCCTCGCGAACGTCGAGGAGGACAACTGGGAGTGGCACACGTTCGACACCATCAAGGGCGGCGACTACCTCGTCGACCAGGACGCCGCGGAGATCATGGCCAAGGAGGCCATCGACGCGGTGCTCGACCTCGAGCGCATGGGCCTGCCGTTCAACCGCACGCCCGAGGGCAAGATCGACCAGCGCCGGTTCGGCGGCCACACCCGCAACCACGGCGAGGCCGCGGTGCGCCGCGCCTGCTACGCCGCGGACCGCACCGGCCACATGATCCTGCAGACGCTGTACCAGAACTGCGTCAAGCAGGAGGTGGAGTTCTTCAACGAGTTCTACGTCCTGGACCTGCTCACGGACCACGACCTCACCAACGAGGTGCTCAGCGACGAGGACGAGGTCAACGCGACCGGCGTCGTCGCCTACGACCTCGCCACGGGCGAGATCCACGTCTTCCAGGCCAAGGCGATCGTGTTCGCCACCGGCGGCGCGGGCAAGATCTTCAAGACCACGTCGAACGCCCACACCCTCACCGGTGACGGCATGGCGCTGGCCTACCGCCGCGGCCTGCCGCTGGAGGACATGGAGTTCTTCCAGTTCCACCCGACGGGCCTGGCCGGCCTCGGCATCCTGCTGTCGGAGGCCGCCCGCGGCGAGGGCGGCATCCTGCGCAACAGCGAGGGCGAGCGCTTCATGGAGCGCTACGCCCCCACCATCAAGGACCTGGCCCCGCGCGACATCGTCGCCCGGTCCATGGCCAACGAGGTGCGCGAGGGCCGCGGCGCCGGCCCGAACAAGGACTACGTGCTGCTCGACCTGACGCACCTGGAGCCGGCGCACATCGACGCCAAGCTCCCGGACATCACCGAGTTCGCGCGGACCTACCTCGGCGTCGAGCCCTACACCGAGCCGGTGCCGGTCTACCCGACCGCGCACTACGCGATGGGCGGCGTGCCGACCAACATCGACGGCCAGGTGCTGCGCGACAGCCGCAACGTCGTGCGCGGCCTCTACGCGGCCGGCGAGGTCGCCTGCGTGTCCGTGCACGGCTCGAACCGCCTCGGCACCAACTCGCTGCTCGACATCAACGTGTTCGGCAAGCGCGCCGGGCGGGCCGCCGCGGCGTACGCGCAGACGGTCGGGTACCAGCCGCTGCCCGAGAAGCCGGCCGAGCGCGTCGTGGCCCAGCTCGAGGAGATGCGCGAGCGGCCCGACGGCGAGCGCGTCGCGGACGTGCGCCGCGCGCTGCAGGAGACCATGGACGCCAACGCCCAGGTCTTCCGCACCGGCGAGTCGCTCACGCAGGCCCTGGACGACATCCGCGGCCTGCAGAAGCGGTACGCGAACGTCTCGGTCCAGGACAAGGGCCGCCTGTTCAACACTGACCTCCTCGAGGCGATCGAGCTGGGCTTCCTGCTCGACATCGCCGAGGTGACCGTGCTCGCGGCGCTCAACCGCAAGGAGTCGCGCGGCGGCCACTACCGCGAGGACTTCCCGCAGCGTGACGACGCCAACTACATGCTGCACACCATGGCGTACCGCCGTCCGACGTCGGCCTCCGACGTCGCCGACGGTCACGTCGAGGGCTTCTTCGACCACGTCGAGGAGTTCGGCGACTACAAGGTCGTCCTGGGCTCCAAGCCCGTCGTCCAGACCCGGTACGAGCCGATGGAGCGGAAGTACTGATGACTGCTGTACTCGACAACCCCGCCCAGGACACCACCCCGGCCGAGGTCGCCACGTTCCAGGTGACGCTCAAGGTCCGGCGCTACAACCCGGAGTCGGAGCACGGCGACGCCGCGTACTGGGACACCTTCACGGTCGAGGCCCACGCCACCGACCGCGTCCTGGACGCGCTGCACAAGATCAAGTGGGAGCACGACGGCTCGCTGACGTTCCGCCGCTCGTGCGCCCACGGCGTGTGCGGCTCGGACGCCATGCGCATCAACGGCCGCAACCGCCTGGCCTGCAAGACGCTGCTCAAGGACGTCAACCCGGACAAGCCGATCCTGGTCGAGCCCATCAAGGGCCTGCCGGTGGTCAAGGACCTGATCGTCGACATGGAGCCGTTCTTCGCCTCCTACCGCGAGATCATGCCGTTCCTCGTGACGTCCGGGAACGAGCCGAGCCGCGAGCGCATCCAGTCCCCCGAGGACCGCGCCCGCTTCGACGACACCACCAAGTGCATCCTGTGCGCCGCGTGCACGTCGTCCTGCCCGGTGTTCTGGACCGACGGCCAGTACTTCGGCCCGGCCGCCATCGTCAACGCGCACCGCTTCATCTTCGACAGCCGTGACGAGGGCGCCGCCCAGCGCCTGGAGATCCTCAACGACAAGGAGGGCGTGTGGCGCTGCCGCACGACCTTCAACTGCACCGAGGCCTGCCCCCGCGGCATCCAGGTGACGAAGGCCATCCAGGAGGTCAAGCGGGCGATGATCACCCGCGCCTTCTGAGTCCTTGCCGACGGAGGGTTTCGGCGGGGCCGAGGCCCGGTCCGCAGCAGCGTTCACGCGCCCCAGGGGGCGCTCCACTTCGGGACGTCTACTGCTGCGGACCGGGCCTCGGCCCCGCCTTTCGTCTGTCCGTAGCGCTGTGCCGTCCGAGGCTCTCTGCCGTCCGCGGGCGCTCAGTGCAGGACCGCGCGGCGGTAGCCGCGCACCACCGGGCTCCACGGCAGCCCGTGCCCGGCGCCCTGGTGCACCAGGCGCTCGACCTCCGCGGCGTGCCGGCGCGCGGCGAGCTCGAGCTCGGCCCGGTGCAGCTCGTCCACCCGCGGCGGGTCGTGCATCCACGCGCAGACCAGGAGCAGCACCCGCGCGACGAAGTTGACCAGCACCAGCACGGTCACCAGCGCCGCGAACGACGTCAGCAACGGGTTGCGGCCGGAGGTGCCCACGACGACGCTCGCGCCCAGCCACCGCAGCAGGCCTGCCACCACCCCGGCGGCCAGGCAGCCGGCCACGAGGTCGCGCCGCCGGTCGGGCCGCACTCCCCCGACGACCACGACGACCCCCGCGACGATGAGCGCGTCCACGGCGACGCCGGCCAGGGCCGACCCCACGGAGATCGCCAGCGCGACGAGGCGGCTGCCGCCGAGCAGGTCGACCACGACGGCGCCCACGACGCGCGAGGCGACCGACGCGGCGGCCGACAGCACGATCCCGGCGCCCAGCACCACGAACCCCGTGAGCTGCCACAGGCGCGCCAGCACCGCGTTCTCGTCGGTGGCCGGGACGCCGAACATGGAGCGCACCGAGTTGCGCAGGGCTCCCATGACCCCCGTGCCGGAGACGAGGAGCACGACGACCGAGAGCACGCTCGGCACGTTGAGCGCGGTCTCGAGGACGAGTGCGTCGGGGCTCAGGCGGTACCCCCGGCCGTAGCCCACCAGCCCCGGGATCCACACGTCGAGCTGGTCCAGCACGGCGTCGCGCAGGTCGCCGCGCACGCCGAGCACCGAGCTGAAGATCGTCCAGCCGATCGTCAGCAGGGCGAAGAGGGAGAACAGGGCGCTGTAGGCGATGCCGCCGCTGAGCTGCCCGCCCCGCCGCGCGCCGTACCAGCCGACCGCACGCCCCGGGCGAGAGTCCTGCCACCGGTCGAACAGGCCCGTGACCCGTCCGCGTGCCCGGGCCAGCGCGGAGGGCCGCGCCGGGGCGCTCTCGGTCGACGTCACGCGGTCGAGGCTAGGGACTGGCGCACGTCCCCGCAGGCCGAGGGCCCGTCAGCCGCGCAGGGCGAACTCGTGCTGCTTGCGCCAGACGCCGTCGTCGCCGTGCTCGTACTGCCACAGCGCCGTGACGTCGAACGCGGCCTCGAAGCCGGCCAGCCGGTCGAAGGCCCGGTCCAGCTCGGCCTCGGGGACCTCGTGGGCCACCGTGACGTGCGGGTGGTAGTTGAACCGCAGGTCCTGCGCCAGCACCCCGGAGCGGGCGGCCTGCTCGAGCTGCTCGCACTCGGCGATGCCCTGCACCACCGCGATGAACACCACCGGCGAGATCGGCCGGAACGTGCCCGTGCCACGCAGGTGCACGCGGAACGGCGGGATGTCCGCCGTCACCTTGTCCAGGTGCTCCCAGACCGCCGGGAGCACCGCCTCGTCGACGACGGTGGGCCCGACGATCGTGATGTGCGGCGGGATGAGCCCGGCCTGCGGGTCGCCGAAGTCCCGGCGCGCAGCCTGCAGCTCGGCGCGCCACGGGTCCGGGACGTCGATCGAGATGCCGATGCGGGCCTGGGCCGGCCCGCGGTCGGGGAGGTTCACCGCGCGCCCCGCGGCAGCAGCCCGAACCGGTCGTAGACGCGGTCCAGCACCGGGCCGGCGATCGCGCGGGCGCGCTCCGCGCCGTCGGCCAGCACCTTGTCGAGCTGGGCCGGGTCGGCGAGATAGGTCCGGGCCCGCTCCTGGAACGGCGCGAGGAACTCGACGACGGCGTCCGCGAGGGCGACCTTGAGGTGGCCGTAGCCCTTGCCGTCGTACTCGGCGGCGATCACGTCGACCTCGCGGCCCGTGACGGCCGAGAAGATCGTCAGCAGGTTCGAGATGCCCGGCTTGCCCTCCGGGTCGAAGCGGACGCCGTAGGTCTCGTCGGCGTCCGTCACGGCGCCCTTGATCGCCTTGGCGGCCTTCTTCGGGTCCTCGAGCAGCCAGACCACGCCCTTGCCGCCGCTGTTGGACTTGCTCATCTTGGCGAGCGGGTTCTGCAGGTCCTGGATCTTGGCGCCGCCCTTGACGATGTGGGCGTCCGGCACCACGGCCGTGCCCGCGCCGAAGCGGGCGTTGAGGCGCTCGGCCAGGTCGCGGGTGAGCTCCAGGTGCTGGCGCTGGTCCTCGCCGACCGGCACGAGCGCCGAGTCGTACAGCAGGATGTCGGCCGCCATGAGCATCGGGTAGGCGAAGAGGCCCACGGTGGTGCCCTCGGTGCCCTGCTTGGCGGACTTGTCCTTGAACTGCGTCATGCGGCTGGCCTCGCCGAACCCGGTCTGGCACTGCAGCAGCCAGCCCAGCTCGGCGTGCTCGGGCACGTGCGACTGCACGAAGAGGATCGACCGCTCGGGGTCCACGCCAGCGGCCAGGTACTGGGCGGCGGTGGCGCGGGTGCGCTCGCGCAGCGCCTGCGGGTCCGGGTTGACCGTCAGGGAGTGCAGGTCGGCGACGAAGTACAGCGCGTCGAAGTCGTCCTGCAGGGCCACCCACTGGCGCAGCGCCCCGATGTAGTTGCCCAGGTGCAGCGAGCCGTCGGTGGGCTGCATGCCAGACAGGATGCGGGGGCGGTGGCTGGACGGGGCAGCGCCGGGCACGGCGGCCCCGGTGGGCACGGGCTGGGACATGCCTCTCATTCTGGCAGGTTCGCCCCGGACGGCCGAACCGGGAGCACCGGGCCGGGCGTCGTGCCGCTCAGGTCGCCTCGTCGTCGTACGGCGCCGGCGCCGCGGGCGCGGCCGACGCCGCCCCGGCCGCGGTGGCCGC
>NZ_LWGM01000053.1 GCF_001750215.1 Isoptericola variabilis
GCGAGCTCGGCGGGGAGCCGGCGCAGCAGGCGGGCGTCGGTCCGGGGCGCGGCAGCGGGCACGCCCGCATGCTAGGGGCCCTCGGGCCCCCGCCGCCCGCCGTCGTCCACAGGCCCGTCGTCCACAGGCCCGTCGTCCACAGGCCCGCCGTGCCCGGTGCCGCCGCCCGCGGCGCTCCCGGCCGGCTGGGCCAGCCGGGAGTGGCGCCGGGAGTAGGCGAAGTAGACGACCAGGCCGAGGGCGAACCAGGCGGCGAACCGCAGCCACGTGACCGGGTCGAGGAACGTGATGAGCCACAGCGAGAACACCACGCCGACCCCGGGCACGAAGGGCACCCACGGGCAGCGGAACGACCGGGGCAGGTCCGGCCGGCGGTAGCGCAGCACGATCACCGCGATGCACACCACCACGAAGGCCAGCAGGATGCCGATGTTGGTCAGCTCCGCGGCCTCGCCGATGGGCAGGACGCCCGCGATGACCGCGGCGGCGGCGCCGAGGATCCACGTCATGCGGGTGGGCACGTGGCGGGTCGGGTGCGTGCCGGACAGCCACCGGGGCAGCAGCCCGTCGCGGCTCATCGAGTACCCGACGCGGGTGGCGCCGAGCAGGAAGGTGAACAGCACGGTGAGGATGCCGAGGATGGCGCCGACGGCGATGACCGCGCCGAGCGCCGGCAGCCCCACCGTGGCGAACGCGCTCGAGAACGCGCTCTCGGAGTCGATGTCGCGGAAGTTCACCATGCCGGTGAGCACCATGCAGGCCAGCACGTAGAGGACCATCGAGATCGCCAGCGAGTAGATGATCGCCTTGGGCATGTGCCGGCGGGAGTCCCGGGACTCCTCGGCCGCGGTGGACATGGCGTCGTACCCGAACACCGCGAAGAACACGGTCGCCGCGCCGGTGAAGGCGCCCGTGATGCCGTACGGAAAGAAGTCCGACCAGTTGCCCGTCTGGACGTGGAACGCCCCCACCGCGATGACCAGCAGGACGATGGCGACCTTGAGGTAGACCAGCGACGTCTCGAAGCGCGCGGCCGAGCGCATGCCTCGGTTGAGCACCCAGGCGATGAGCAGGCACAGCAGCGCCGCGAAGAGGTTGACCCGGTAGGACCCGGCGGCCACGCCCTCGGGCTCGGTGCCGGGCGCGCCGGACATCCACAGCGGCAGCTCGACGTTCAGGAAGGACAGCAGGTCGTTGAAGTAGCCGGAAATGCCGATGGCCACCACCGCGACGATCGCGGTGTACTCCAGCAGCAGGTCCCAGCCGATGAGCCAGCCCACCAGCTCGCCGAGCACCGCGTAGCCGTAGGTGTAGGCGGAGCCCGCCCGGGGGATGAGACCGGCGAACTCGGCGTAGGAGAACGCGGCCGCGGCGCTCGCGATCCCGGCGATGAGGAACGAGATCACGACGGCGGGGCCGGCGGTCTGGTTCGCGACCGCACCGGCCAGCGAGAAGATCCCCGCGCCGATGATGCCGCCGACGCCGATGGCCGTGAGCTGCCACAGCCCGAGGGTGCGGCTGAGCCCGCGGCCGGTCTCCTCGGGCTCGATCTGCTCGATCGGCTTGCGCCGGAACACGCTCGTCGATGTCGTGGACGCAGACATGGCCCGCACCTCCTCGTGCTGTCGACTGCAGCACGCTACGTCCGCCCGCCGTCACCGGCCCGTCGGCCGGTCGGGCCGACGGGCCGCGACCGGGGGCGCAGGACGCCCGCGTCCGCGGGCCCCGGCGGCGCCGCGTCCGGGAGGGACCTCGTGTGAAGTTCGTGCGCTCGGTGCGAACTCGGGTAAGGCGTGCCTCACCCGGCCGTAGAATCGGTGACCGAGCAAGCCAACGACCCGCGAACCGGAAGGCACCTTCCGCTGTGACCAGCACCCGCCCCCTGCGCGTCGCCATCGTCGGCGCGGGCCCCGCCGGCATCTACGCCGCGGACATCCTGTCCAAGACCGACCTCGACGTCTCGATCGACCTGCTCGAGCGCCTGCCCGCCCCGTTCGGCCTCGTGCGGTACGGCGTCGCGCCGGACCACCCGCGCATCAAGCAGATCATCGTGGCGCTGCACAAGGTGCTGTCCCGCGGCGACGTGCGCCTGCTGGCGAACGTCGACTACGGCGTGGACGTCAAGCTGGAGGACCTGCGCCAGTTCTACGACGCGGTGATCTTCTCCACCGGCGCGATCAAGGACGCGGCGCTCGCGGTCCCGGGCATCGACCTGCCCGGCTCGTACGGCGCGGCGGACTTCGTCTCCTGGTACGACGGCCACCCGGACGTGCCGCGCGAGTGGCCGCTCGAGGCCAAGGAGATCGCCGTGCTCGGCGCGGGCAACGTGGCGCTCGACGTGGCGCGCATCCTCGCCAAGCACCCGGAGGACCTGCTGCCCACGGAGATCCCGGCGAACGTCTACGAGGGGCTCAAGGCCTCGCCCGTGACGGACGTGCACGTGTTCGCCCGCCGCGGCCCGGCCCAGGTGAAGTTCTCCCCGCTGGAGCTGCGCGAGCTCGGCCACGTGCCGGACGTCGACATCGTCGTCTACCCCGAGGACTTCGACTTCGACGAGGGCTCCATGGCCGCGATCGAGGCGTCGAACCAGACCAAGCAGGTCGTCAAGACCCTCACGGACTGGACGCTCGTCGACCCGTCGACGCAGACCGCGTCGCGCCGCATCCACCTGCACTTCCTGCACAGGCCCGACGCCGTGCTCGGCGACGGGAAGGTCGAGGCGCTGCGCACCGAGCGCACCGCCCTGCAGGGCGACGGCACGGTCAAGGGCACCGGTGAGTTCCACGAGTGGCCCGTCCAGGCGGTCTACCGGGCCGTCGGGTACTTCGGCTCGCCGCTGCCGGAGATCCCGTTCGACGAGGCCAAGGGCGTCATCGCCAACCGCGGGGGCCGCGTCGTCGACATCGACGGCCAGCACCTCGAGGGCGTGTACACCACGGGCTGGATCAAGCGCGGCCCCGTCGGCCTCATCGGGCACACCAAGTCCGACGCCTCCGAGACGATCCGCCACCTGGTCGAGGACGTCACCGGCGTCGGCGACGGCGGCGACGTGTCCACCGGCGACCTCGGCGGCGGGCGCACCGCCGCGCACGCCGACCCGCAGGCGGTGCTCGACTTCCTCGCCGAGCGCGGCGTCGAGGCCGTGCAGTGGGCCGACTTCGAGCTGCTCGACGCGCACGAGCGGTCCCTCGGCGAGCCGCACGGGCGCGAGCGCGTGAAGGTCGTGCCGCGCGAGGAGATGCTGCAGATCGCCAGGGGGCGCCTGCCGCGCTGAGCGGACGGCGCGCAGCGGGCCCGGCGACGGTGGGAACCGTCGCCGGGCCCGGTGCGTTCCACGGGCAGGACCGGACGACGGGAGAGGACAGGGATGGGCCACAGGCACTTCAACGGGCTCAAGACGGCGGCGCTCTTCGGCGTCATGTGGGCCGTGGTCCTGGGCCTCGGCTGGGTCGTGGGTGGCGGCACGGGACGGTTCCTGTGGCTGTTCACCGTGATCGGCCTCGTCATGACGTTCGTCGGGTACTGGAACTCCGACAAGATCGCCATCCGGGCCATGCGCGCCTACCCCGTCACGGAGCTCGAGGCGCCGGAGATGTACCGGATCGTGCGCGAGCTGTCCACGGCCGCGCGCCAGCCCATGCCGCGCCTGTACATCTCCCCGACACGGGCCCCGAACGCCTTCGCCACCGGGCGCAACCCCAAGAACGCGGCCGTGTGCTGCACCGAGGGCATCCTGCAGCTGCTGGACGAGCGCGAGCTGCGCGGCGTGCTCGGCCACGAGCTCATGCACGTCTACAACAGGGACATCCTCACGTCGTCGGTGGCCTCGGCGCTGGCCGGCGTCATCACCTCGCTCGCGCAGTTCCTCGCGTTCTTCGGCGGCGGCGACCGCCGCGAGGGCGGCGGCAACCCGCTGGCGGCGCTGGCCATGGTCATCCTCGCGCCGATCGCCGCCTCGCTGATCCAGCTGGCCATCTCGCGCACCCGCGAGTACGACGCCGACGAGGACGGCGCCCGCCTCACCGGCGACCCGATGGCGCTGGCGAGCGCGCTGCGCAAGCTCGAGTCGGGCACCGCCGCGGCGCCGCTGCCGCAGACCCGCGAGCTGGAGAACGTCTCCCACCTCATGCTGGCCAACCCGTTCCGCGGCGCCGGCCTGGCCCGGCTGTTCTCGACGCACCCGCCGATGGGCGAGCGCATCCGCCGCCTCGAGGCGATGGCGGGGGGCTCGGGCTCGGCGGGGTACGGCGGCATCACGCGGTACTGACCGGCGGTACTGACCGGCGGTACTGACCGGCGGGACTGACTGCGCGGGCACCCTCAGCCCGCGTCGGCGAGCGCCTTCTCCAGGGCCTCGGCGACGCCGTCCGCGTCGTTGGCGGCGACGACGGCGTCCGCCTCGGCGAGCACGTGCGGGTGGGCGTTGCCGACGGCGACGGCCCGGCCGGCCCAGCGCAGCATCGGCAGGTCGTTCGGCATGTCGCCGAACGCCCAGACGTCCGCCGGGTCGACGCCGATGCGCGCGCACCAGCGCGCCAGGGCGGCGTCCTTGGTCACGTCGGGGGCGAGCAGCTCGGCGAGCCCGGCCGCGCCGGAGTAGGCGAGGTGGGCGCGCTCCCCGGCGACCTCGCGCACCCGGTCGAGGAAGGCCTCCTGCGCCGCCGTCGGGGCGTGCGGCGAGGTGGCGGGCCCGGAGCTCGCCGCCCGGGCCGAGGAGTCGCCCGCCGCCCGGGCCAGGATCTTCGCCACCGGCTGGGCGCCCGCGCCGAGCGACGCCTCCGGAGTCACGGGCCCCGCCGCGGCGTCGTCGTCGTGCGTCGCGCGGAACCCGGCGTCGAACGTCGGGCCGTCGACCCGCTCGAACGCGAGGCGGACGCCGGGCACCGCGGCCCGCAGGTCCTCGACCAGGGCGCCCGCGACGGGGTCGTCGAAGCCGCAGACGTCCAGCGCGCGCCCGGAGGCGAGGTCCCAGACGGCGGCCCCGCCGAGGCAGATCACCCGCCCGTGCCCGCCCGCGACGTCGGCGACCGCGCCGAGCCACCGCGGCGGGCGGGCGGTGACCATCACCAGCTCGACGCCGGCGGCCTCCACCTCGGCCAGCACGCGGCGCGTGCGCGCCGACAGCGTCCCGTCCGAGCGCAGCAGCGTGCCGTCCAGGTCGGTGGCGACGACGCGGGGGAGCGGCACGGCGGGAGGCGTCAGCGGTAGTTGGTGAACTGCAGCGCGAAGTCCAGGTCGGCGCCCTTGAGCAGGGTGATGACGGCCTGGAGGTCGTCGCGCGACTTGCTGGTCACGCGGACCTCGTCGCCGGTGATCTGGGTCTTGACGCCCTTGGGGCCCTCGTCGCGGACGAGCTTGGTGATCTTCTTGGCGTTCTCGCCGCTCAGGCCCTCCTTGAGGGTGGCCGAGAGCCGGTACTCCTTGCCGGACGGCTTGGGCTCGCCGTCGCCGGTGTCGAGGGCCTTGAGCGAGACGCCGCGCTTGATCAGCTTGCCCTGCAGCACGTCGAGGATCGCCAGCACGCGCTCGGCGGAGTTGGCGACCATGAGGATGGCGTCGCCGCTCCAGGAGATCGAGGCGCCGACGTTCTTGAAGTCGTAGCGCTGCTGGATCTCCTTGGCGGCCTGGTTGAGGGCGTTGTCGACCTCCTGGCGGTCGACCTTGCTCACGATGTCGAACGACGAGTCGGCCACGGCGGCGCTCCTTCGGGCTGGAGAGGGTCAGTGCTGAGGACAACCGTAGCGGCCACGCGGGCGGCCGGTCAGCGCGCGGCGCGGGCGGCGACGCGGGTGGCGCGGGCCTGGCGGACCCCGTCGGTGGTGAGGATCACGACGGCCACCCACACCAGCCCGAACCCGATCCAACGGGTCAGCGGCATGTGCTCGTGGAACACCACCAGCCCGAAGAGGAACTGCAGCACCGGGCCGAGGTACTGGATCATCCCGACCGCGGTCAGGGGCAGGCGCCGGGCGGCACCGCTGAACAGCAGCAGCGGCAGGCCGGTGATCACGCCGCTGGCGGCGAGCAGCAGGGCGTGGCCGGCACCGTGCGCGCCGAACGTGGAGGTGCCCTGCGCGGTGAGCCAGGCCAGGTAGGCCAGGGCGAACGGCGTGGCCACCACGGTCTCGACGGCGAGCCCCGGCAGCGCGTCGACGCTGCGTCCCACCCGGTTCTTGAGCAGCGAGTAGATCCCGAAGGAGCAGGCGAGGACCAGCGCGATCCACGGCAGGCCGCCGCCGGACCGGCCGGTGGAGATGACGACGACGGCGGCGGCGCCGAACGCGAGGGCCACCCACTGCACGGGCCGCAGCCGCTCGCGCAGCACCACGACGGCCAGCACCACGGTCAGCAGCGGGTTGATGAAGTAGCCGAGGGCCGCGTCGAGCACGTGCCCGGTGAGCACGCCGTAGACGTAGACCGTCCAGTTGCACACGATGAACACCGAGGCCGCGGCGAGGACGCCGAGCGTGCGCGGCGTGCGCAGCACCCGCACGAACGCCGCGAAGGAGCGGGTGGCGGCCAGGAGCAGCAGGCAGAACACCAGGCTCCACACCACCCGGTGGGCGATGATCTCGAACGCCCCGGCGGGCTCGAGCAGGGGGAAGAACAGCGGCATCCCGCCCCAGATCACGAACGCGCCGATGCCGAGCGGCAGCCCCCAGCGGTCGCCGGCACCCGCGCGGCCCGTCCCGGGAGACGCGGCGGACCCTGCCGCGGAGGTCGTCGGGGAGGTCGTCGGGGAGGTCGTCGCGGAGGTCGTCGCGGAGGTCGTCGCGGAGGTCGTCGCGGTGGTCGTCGAGGTGGTCGTCGAGGTGGTCGCGGCGGTGGTCGGCGTGGCGGGCTCGGGGGCGCCGGCGACTGCGGTCGCCGGGTCGGGGGAGGGGGGCGTGCTCACGCCCGTCACTGTAGGGCGCCGGCGCGAGCGCCCGGTCCCGGCGGCCGACGACGCTCGTGAGGGCCGATTTCGCGACTGGGCGGGTGGGCCGCTATCGTTGTGCCGCCCCGCTCCGGCAGGGCGCACAACTCCACACCTGGCAGGTTGCCCGAGCGGCCAAAGGGAGCTGACTGTAAATCAGCCGCGTCATGCTACGGGGGTTCGAATCCCTCACCTGCCACCTCGCACGGGGCGTCGCGTCAGCGGCGCCCCGTCGTCGTTCTCCGCGGTCGCCCGGACCGCCGGCCCTCGGGTCGGTGGCGGCGGCGCGCGGGGAGCCGCGGGGAGCCGCGGCGGGGTCGCGGCGGGGTCGCGGCGGTGGCCCAGGTCACGGCGTCGCCCGGGCCGCATCGGCGGGATTCCGCCGATTTCGCACTGGGCCGCAACCCGTGTAGAGTCTTCCCCGCTGCCCCGATAGCTCAGTCGGCAGAGCGTCTCCATGGTAAGGAGAAGGTCAAGGGTTCGATTCCCTTTCGGGGCTCTGTGATCACGCGAGGCCGCCCGTCCGGACACGGGCGGGCGGTCTCGCGTCGAGTCACGTTGCGGCGGGGTAGCTCAGCTGGTCAGAGCGCACGACTCATAATCGTGAGGTCGCGGGTTCGAGCCCCGCCCTCGCTACCAACTCAGATCCGACGGTCCTGTGGACCATCGGCACGGCGGCCGGCGTCGTGTCGTCGAGGACATGCACGAAGCGCCTACCGGGGGCGCGAGAGGTGACACACCATGGCTTCCAAGAGCGCGGACGTCCGCCCGAAGATCACGCTCGCCTGCGTCGAGTGCAAGGAGCGGAACTACATCACGAAGAAGAACCGGCGCAACGACCCGGACCGTCTCGAGATGAAGAAGTTCTGCCCGCGTGACGGCAAGCACACGCTGCACCGCGAGACCCGCTGACCCAGCGGTCCACCACAGCTACATGACGGTCACGCTGCCCGACCCGGCCTTCGCCGGGCGCGAGTACCCCGCCTCCGCGGCGTACTCGGTCGGACGCGAGAAGGTCCGCGAGTTCGCGGCGGCCGTCGGCGCCCAGCACCCCGCCCACCACGATCTCGAGGTGGCGCGGGGTCTCGGCTATGCGGACCTGGTCGCCCCCGCGACGTTCGCCGTCGTCGTCGCGCAGCGCGCCGAGTCGCAGTACGTCGCGGACCCGGCCGCGGGGATCGACTTCTCCCGCGTCGTCCACGCCGACGAGCGCTTCACGCACCACCGCCCGATCGTCGCCGGCGACGAGCTGGTCACCGTGCTCCACGTGGACTCCGTGCTCCACCGTGCCGGCATCGCGATGGTGACCACGCGCAGCGAGATCTTCGCCGTCGGCGCCGACGGCGAGCGCGAGCCGGTCTCCACCGTCGTCTCGACCCTCGCGGTCCGAGGGGAGGGCAGGTGACCGAGGCCGTCCCCACACGCACGCCCGTGCTCGAGGACCTCGCCGTCGGCGACGTCGTCGCCACCGGCACGCTCGAGCTCGACCGACCGCGCCTGGTGCGCTACGCCGGTGCGAGCGGCGACTTCAACCGCATCCACTGGGACGAGGCGTTCGCCACGGCCGTGGGGCTGCCGGACGTGATCGCCCACGGCATGCTCACCATGGGTGCCGCCGTCGGCGTCGTCGAGGAGTGGGCGGGCGACCCGGGCGCCGTCGTCGACTACCAGACCCGCTTCACGCGCCCCGTGCCCGTGCCGGCCGACGGCGCCGCCGTCGTCGAGGTCACCGGCACCGTCGGCGCGATCGACACCGAGGCGCGCACCGTCCGCGTGGACCTCACCGTCGTGCACGACGGCGTGAAGGTGCTGGGCAAGGCCCAGGCCGTCGTCCGCCTCTGACGCAGCCCGGAGCTCTCGCGCCCGGAGCCCGCAGGCGCGGAGCCCCCGCGCGCGGAGCCCTCAGGAGAGCACCGGCGCCGGACCCGTCGTCGTCCCCGGCACGAGCCGCACGGGCATCTCGGTGGTCGCGGGCTCCTCGTCGGCGAGGACCCCGAGGACGGCCCGGCCCAGCGCGGCGCCCTTCTCCGTGAGCGGCTGGTGCACGCTCGTGAGCACGTCGGGGGAGAGCCAGGGCATGTCGATGCCGTCGAACCCCACGATCGACACGTCGTCCGGCACGCGCAGGCCCAGCTCGCGCGCCGCGATCACCGCGCCCGCCGCGAGCAGGTCCGAGTGCGCGAACACGGCCGTCGGCCGCTCGTCCGCCGGCACCCACTGGCCGAGGATCTCCATCGCGGCGTCGCGCCCGTGCTCCACGAGCGAGGCGGGCGTCTCCCAGCTCAGCACCGGCTCGACGACGTCGCGCACGCCGGCGAGGCGGTTGCGCGCGGGCGTGCGGTCGGCCTGCGCCACCCGGGCGGCGTCGAGCGGGCCGGAGCGCTCGTCGCGCCCGAGCGGCAGCGTGATCTCCGCGATCCGCGTGTGGCCGAGCTCGCGCAGGTGGCGCACGGCCTCCGCGGTGCCCCCGCGGTCGTCGAGGCGCACCAGGGGAGCGCCGGGCACGGCGTGGCCCTCGCCGACGACGACGGGGACGCCGCGCCGCTGCAGCGCGGCGAGGTTGGGGTCGTCCGACAGCACGCCCCACACGAGCACCGCCACGTCCATGGCCGCCGACTCCACGAGCGGGTCGACGAGCGTCGCGCGCGGCGCCTCGTCCCCGCCGGCCGCGCCGTCGCCGGAGGCGGGGAACCGGTCGGAGCCGGGCACGAGCAGCACCCCGAGCCCCTGCTCGCCGAGCACCGTCATGAGCCCGTCGAGCACCTGCACGCTCACCGGGTCGCGGAAGGCCCGGCCGGGCTGGTCGCCGATGACCACGCCCACGATGCCGGAGCGGCCGGACCGCAGCTGGCGGCCGAGCGGGTTGGGCCCGGAGTAGCCGAGCTCGGCCGCGGCGGCCAGGACGCGGTCGCGGGTCTCGGGGGTGATGGGGCCCGCGCCGGAGAAGGCCAGGGACGCCGTGGACACGGAGACGCCGGCGAGCTCGGCCACCCTGGCGAGCGTGGGGCGGCCCCCGGTGGTGCGGCCCATCGAGCCTCCTCGTCGTGCGCCGGCGGGCGCCGGCACGGCGTGCGCCCGGCGGGTGCAGACGGGCCGGGCGGCGGGTCGTCGCGGCGACTCTACCCAACCCGCCCCGCCGGCGCCCGAATCGATTTGACGGACCGTCAGGACTCGGGAAGCGTCGGGCATCGTGACCACTCCCACCGCCGTCGCGCGCCGCACGTCCGCCGCCGCCTGGGCGGTCTTCGCCGTCTTCGCCGTCAACGGCCTCGGCATCGCCAGCTGGGCCGCGCGCATCCCGGCCGTGCGTGACGGCCTGGGCTACTCCGAGGCCGAGATGGGCCTCCTGCTGCTCACCGGCGCGGTCGGCTCGGTGCTCGCGCTGCCGCTGTCCGGGATGATCTCCTCCCGCCTGGGCGCCGCCCGCAGCGTGGTGGTCTTCGCCGCCGTGTGCGCCGCCGGGTACGTCGCCGCCTGCCTCGGCGTGCTCGAGGGCTCCTCGCTCCTGGTCCGGGCCGGCCTGTTCCTGGGCGGCATCGGCGTCGGCGTGTGGGACGCCGCGATGAACCTCGAGGGCGCCGTGGTCGAGCAGCGGCTCGGGCGCGCCATCATGCCGCGCTTCCACGCCGCCTACTCCTTCGGCACGGTCGCGGGCGCGGGCCTCGGCGCGCTGGCCGCGAACGCGGGCGTGCCGCTCGGCGTGCACGTCGGGACGGTCGTGGTGCTCGACGTCGTCGCCGTGGCCGTGGCCGTGCGCTGGTTCCTCCCGACGGCGGCCGCGACGGCGGGCGCCACCGACCCGGCGGACGCCGCGGGCGCCGACCCGGCCACCGCCGTGCCCGCCGAGCACGCCCCGCACTCCTTCCGCGACACCCTGAGCACGTGGCGCGAGCCGCGGACGCTGCTCGTGGGCCTCGTCGTCCTGGCCGCCGCCCTCACCGAGGGCGCCGCGAACGACTGGGTCGGCCTCGCCGTCGTCGACGGGTTCGGCGCGGGGGAGTCGCTGGGCGCCCTGGGCCTCGCCCTGTTCCTCGCCGCGATGACGGGTGCCCGGCTGGCCGGCACGGTCCTCATCGACCGGCTGGGCCGCGTCACGGTGCTGCGCCTCAGCGGCGCCTCCGCCCTCGCCGGCGTGCTGGTGTTCACGCTCGTCCCGGTGCTGCCGGTGGCGCTGGTCGGCGTGCTGCTGTGGGGCGCGGGCGCCGCGCTCGGCTTCCCCCTGGGGATGTCGGCCGCGTCGGACGACCCCCGCCGCGCCGGCCTGCGCGTGGCCACCGTCTCGACCATCGGCTACTCCGCGTTCTTCGTCGGGCCGGCGCTCATCGGCCTGCTGGCGGAGCACACCGGGTACCGGCAGGCGCTGCTCGTGCTGGCCCTGCCGGTCGCGCTCGGCCTGCTCGTGGCGGGCGCCGCGCGCCCCCTGCGGGCGGGCGACGACCGGTCGGGCGGCGGGGCGGCGCACTGACGTCACACGCCCCACGGGGGCGGCGCCCTCGCGGCGCGGCCTACCCTGGACCGGTGACCCTCCCCGCGAGCCCGACGACCGCACCCCTCCTGGCCGACCTCACCACGCTGCGCGTCGGCGGCCCCGTCGACGCCTACGTGGAGGCCACCACGGAGGCCGAGCTCGTCGACGCCGTGCGGGAGGCCGACGACGCCGGCCTGCCGCTGCTCGTGCTGGGCGGCGGGTCGAACCTCCTGGTCTCCGACGAGGGCTTCGCCGGCGTCGTCGTGCGCGACCGCCGCAGCGGCATCGCCGTGCAGGGCGAGGACGCCTGCGGCGGCGCGAGCGTCACCGCGCCCGCCGGGCAGGACTGGGACGAGCTGGTCCAGGCCGCCGTCGCGAACGGCTGGGTGGGCGTCGAGGCGCTGTCCGGCGTCCCGGGCACCGTCGGCGCGGCCCCGGTGCAGAACATCGGCGCCTACGGCCAGGAGGTCTCCGGCGTGATCGCCACCGTGCGCACCTGGGACCGGCTCGCCGGCCGCGTGCGCACGTTCGCCGTCGGGGAGCTGGAGTTCGGCTACCGCACGTCGCTGCTTAAGCGCACCATGCGGGGCGCGCCCACCGCCGACGACCCCGGCGCCCCCTGGTACCCGACGCCGCGCTACGTGGTGCTCGAGGTGGGCTTCCAGCTGCGGCTGGGCACGCTGTCGGCGCCCGTCGGCTACGCGGAGCTGGCCCGACGCCTCGGCGTCGAGGTGGGCACCCGCGCCCCGTCGGCCGACGTGCGGGCCGCCGTGCTGGAGCTGCGCGCCGGCAAGGGCATGCTGCTCGACGGCGCCCACGGCTCCGGGCCCGGCCCCGACCACGACCGCTGGTCCGCCGGGTCGTTCTTCACCAACCCCGTGCTGCCCGTCGAGGCCGCCGAGGCGCTGCCCGAGGACGCGCCGCGCTACCCGGTGCGCTCGGCGACGCCGGAGACGTCCACGGGGCCGAGCCTCGGGGCGATCGACCCCGCGCTGGTCAAGACGTCGGCGGCCTGGCTGATCGAGCACGCGGGCTTCGGCAAGGGGTTCGGCGTGGCGGGGGACCGCAGCCCGGCGCGGCTGTCCACCAAGCACACCCTCGCGCTGACCAACCGCGGCGGCGCCAGCGCCGACGACCTCGTGGCCCTGGCCCGCGAGGTGCGCGACGGCGTGCGGCAGGCGTACGGGATCGACCTCGAGCCCGAGCCGGTGCTGGTCGGCGTCTCGCTCTGACCGGGCCGCTCGGCGGCCGGCGCCCGCACGTCGGCGTACGCCGGGCGGACGCTCAGTAGACGAGCACGCGCATGCCCTGCGGCATGCCCCAGTCGTCCCACAGCCAGTTCATCGCGGCGTTCGACACCCGCACGCACCCGTGCGACGCCGGCCACGGCGGGACCGAGCCCGAGCCGTGCACGGCGAACGCCCCGGTGAAGTACTTGGGCCGCCACATGCTGCCCAGCTCGAGGGTGGACTCGTGCATGCCGTCGGTCTCGCGGTAGACGGCGAAGTCGCCCCGCGGGGTGTTCGCGCGATAGGTGCGGCCCAGCGCCTGGTAGGTCTCGCCGTTGCCGGACGAGGCGTTGAGGACGCGGGTGACCTCGCCGTCGTCCACGGCGAGCACGAGCTGGCGGTCGAGGTCGATCTCGACCACGTGCCCGGCGGTCGAGCGCGGCTGCGGCACCACGCCACGGTCGGCCGCGTCCAGCGTCCTCGGCCCGACCACCCCGTCGCGAGAGAGGCCGGCGGCCTTCTGCAGCGCCCACACCGCCTGCTGCGTCGCCGAGCCGTACTTCCCGTCCGCCTCGGCGAGGAAGTAGCCGAGGTCCTGCAGCCGCCGCTGCAGGGCGGCGACCTCCTCGCCGGAGGCGCCGCGCTCGAGGTGCTCCGGCTCGGTCGGCGCAGGGGACGGCTCGGCCGAGGGCTCGTGCGAGGGCTCGGTCGAGGGCTCGTGCGAGGGCTCGGCCGAGGGCCCGTCGGACGGCGCGGCGGACGGGCTCGCGGACGGTGTCCCGCCCGGCGAGGGCTCCTCGGAGGGGTCGGGCGACGGCGCGACCGACGGTGCGGACGGGGTCGGGTCCGGCGACGTCGCGCCGGGCGCGGTCGCCGTGGCCGACGACGGCTCGGGCGCCGCGGTGTCGCTGCCCGACAGGCCGCAGCCCGCGAGCGCTGCGACGGCGAGCGCCGCGCCGGCGTGCAGCACGGCGCGGCGTACGCCCTGACGACTCGTGGTGGTGCGTCCCCGCTGGCTCATCGCGCTCCCCTCGCCGTGCGTCCCGTACGTCCCGTGCGTCCCGACGTGCGCTCGCCCGCCCCCGGCGTGGGCTCGCCGCTCCACCGTGCCCGCCGGCCGAGGGTCGCGCACGGCGGGCACGGTGGTCGTCACCGATCGTCACCGATTCGTGACCGCGGCGACCGCCGCGTCGGCCCGCCGCCCGCCCACGCCTGACCTGCCCACGCTTGAGCCGGCGTCGCCCGGCCCGGCGTCCGCCGGGTCCGGCGCCGCCAGCCACGCGTCGACGCCGGCCAGCAGCCGGGCCTTGGTGCCCGGCGACGCCAGGCTCGCCCGGATCGACGAGCGCGCGAGGTCGGCGAGCCCCGCGTCGGAGAACCCGTGCACCGTGCGGGCCGTCTCGTACTGGTCCAGGAGCCGGGCGCCGAAGAGCAGCGGGTCGTCGGCGCCGAGCGCGACCTGCGCGCCGGCGTCGACGAGCGTGCGCAGCGGCACGTCCGCGAGGTCGGGGTAGACCCCCAGGCTGACGTTCGACGACGGGCACACCTCGAGGGCGACGCCGTCGTCCACGAGCCGCGCCAGCAGGGCGGGGTCCTCGCTGGCGCGCACGCCGTGCCCGAGCCGGTCGGGGTGCAGCTCGTCGAGCACCGTGGCCACGTGGTCGGGGCCCAGGAGCTCGCCGCCGTGCGGCACCGCAGCCAGCCCGGCGCGCCGGGCGATGCGGAACGCCCCCGCGAAGGCGGAGGTGTCCCCGTGCCGCTCGTCGTTCGACAGGCCGAACCCGACCACCTCGCCGGGGCCGTCGCCGGCGTACCGCGCGGCGAGCCGTGCCAGGGTGCGCGCGTCCAGCGGGTGCTTCATGCGCGAGGCGGCGACCACGACGCCGACCTCGAGCCCGTGCGCGGCGCTCGCGGCCCGGGCGGCGTCGAGCACGATCTCCACCGCCGGCGTGATGCCGCCGACGAACGGCGCGTACGAGGTCGGGTCGACCTGGATCTCGAGCCGCCCCGACCCCTCGGCGGCGTCGAGGCGGGCGGCGGCGTCGACGATGCGGCGCATGTCGGCCTCCGAGCGGACGCAGGCGCGGGCGGCGTCGTAGAGCCGCTGGAACCGGAACCAGCCGCGCGCGGTGGCGGGCACCCGCAACGGGTCCGCGTCCACCAGCGCGGACGGCACGCGGATCCCGTGCTCCGCCGCCATCTGCCGCAGCAGCGGCACGTCCATCGACCCGGTGAAGTGCAGGTGCAGGTGGGCCTTGGGCAGCAGGGCGAGGTCACGCATCTCGGCAGTCTGCCACCGCCGCGCCCGCCGCGGCGGCACGGGCCGCTCCCCGGCTCAGGCGAGCCAGCCCCGCTCGCGCGCCACGGTCACCGCCGCGGTCCGGTCGTCCACCCCGAGCTTGGCGAACGCCCGCAGCAGGTGCGTCTTGACCGTCGCCTCGGAGATGAACAGCTCGCGGCCGACGGCCGCGTTCGACAGCCCGCGCGCCACGAGGCCGAGCACCTGCGCCTCCCGCGCGGTGGGCCGCTCGCCGGCGGTCCGCACGGAGGTGACCAGCCGGGTGGCGACGGTCGGGGCGAGCACCGTCTCGCCGCGCGCGGCCGCCCGGACGCCGGCCACGAGCTGGTCGCGCGGGGTGTCCTTGAGCAGGTAGCCCGTGGCGCCGGCCTCGACGGCGCGCAGGATGTCGGCGTCGGTGTCGTAGGTGGTGAGCACGACGACGCGGGTGCGGCCCGCGGACTCGCGCAGCACGGCGGCGGTGGCGCCGACGCCGTCGAGCCCCGGCATCCGCAGGTCCATGAGCACGACGTCGGGCGCCAGCGCGCGGGCCTGCGCCACGGCGGCCTCGCCGTCGGGCGCCTCGCCCACCACCGCCAGGTCGGGCTCGCCGGCCAGCATGCCGACGATGCCGGAGCGCACCACCGGGTGGTCGTCGGCGACGAGCACCCGCACCGGCGTCACGAGGCCACCGCCGGCACCCGGACCCGCAGCGTCGTGCCGCCGGCCCGGCCCGGGCCGACGTCGAGCGTGCCGCCCACGGACGCGACGCGCTCGCGCATGCCGCTCAGCCCGAACCCCTCGGCGCGGCCGG
>NZ_LWGM01000054.1 GCF_001750215.1 Isoptericola variabilis
GGCGCGCCGGCTCCGCGCTGCGGCTCGCTCTCTCGCTGCCGCGCACCCGCCGCGAGGCCCGAGCGGCGCTGGCGGCGCTGCAGGCGTGGGACCCGTGGCTGGTCGGCACGGACCTGCCGCGCGTCGTCGCCGACCTGCAGGCCGCCGTCGCGCGCCCCGACCCGGGGCCGTTCGACCTGGCGCGCGACTTCCTGGCGCGCGCGGCCGAGTACTGGACGGCCCTGGAGGACGTCGCCCCGCAGGCCGCGACCGCGCTCGCCGCGCGCGGCCTGCTGCCCACGGACCTCGTCGAGCGGGTCGAGGCCCGCACGCTCGACCTGTCCGCGATGACCGTGGCCCTGCGCGGCTACCAGCAGTTCGGTGCCCGGTTCGCGCTCAACCAGGGCCGGGCCCTGCTCGGCGACGAGATGGGCCTGGGCAAGACCGTCCAGGCGCTCGCGGTGATGTCCGACCTCGCCGCGGCCGGCGAGCGGCGCTTCCTCGTCGTGTGCCCCGCGAGCCTGCTGGCCACCTGGGCGCACGAGGTCGCCGCCCGCACCACGCTCGTCGCCCACCGGCTGCACGGCCCCGGGCGCGACGCCGCGGCCGAGGCCTGGCGCACCGGCGGCGGGGTCGCGATCACCTCCTACGAGGGCCTGGCCCACGTGCCGGCGGACGGCACCGACGTCGGGCTCCTCGTCGTCGACGAGGCGCACTACGTCAAGAACCCGGCCACCCGCCGGGCCCGCGCCGTGGCGGCGTGGGCCCGTCGGGTGTGGCGGGTGCTCATGCTCACCGGCACGCCCATGGACAACCGGCTCGAGGACTTCCTCGCCCTGGTGCGCGTGCTGCAGCCCGAGCTGGTGGACCGGCTGCCGCGCTCCCTGGCGCTGCTCGGCCCGGACGGGTTCCGCCGCGCCGTGGCGCCGGTGTACCTGCGCCGCAACCAGGCTGACGTGCTCGTCGAGCTCCCGGGCGTGCTCGCGGCGGACGACTGGGTGGAGCCGACGGCCGAGGACGCGCGGCACTACCGCGAGGCCGTCGCCGCAGGGAACCTCATGGCGATGCGCCGCGCGGCGTGGGCGGCCGGCGACGGCGGGCCGCGGCGGTGCGCCAAGCTCGCGCGCCTGCTCGAGATCGTGGACGCGGCGCGGGAGGAGGGGCGCGCCACCGTCGTCTTCTCCTACTTCAAGGACGTGCTCGACGTCGCGGGACGGGCCCTGGCGGAGCGTGGCGTGCCGGTGCACGGCCCGCTCAGCGGCGACGTGCCCGTCGCCGAGCGCGCCGCGCTGGTGGACGCCTTCACCGCCGACGCCGGCGCGCCGGTGCTGCTCGCGCAGGTGACGGTGGGCGGCACGGGCCTCAACCTGCAGGCGGCGAGCGTCGTCGTGCTCTGCGAGCCCCAGCTCACGCCGACGGCCGAGGAGCAGGCGGTCGCGCGCCTGCACCGCATGGGGCAGGCGCGCACGGTGCGCGCGCACCGGCTGCTGGCCGAGGGGAGCGTCGACGAGCGGGTCGTGGAGCTGCTGGCCGGCAAGCGCGAGGTCTTCGACGCCTACGTGCGCGCGTCGTCCGTGGCGGCGGCGACGGCGGCGGTCGACGTGACGACGGCGGGCCTGGCGCGCGAGGTGGTGGCCGCGGAGCAGGCGCGGCTCGGCTACGGGCCGTGGTGGGCCGAGGTGGAGGCCGACGTCGCGGCGTCCGGGGGCGCCGCGGCGGACCGGGACGTGGACCGGGGCAGGGACCGGGGCGACGACCGGGAACCGGCGACGGGAGACGAGGACAGGGAGCGGGCGACGGGAATCGAACCCGCGTAGCCAGTTTGGAAGACTGGGGCTCTACCATTGAGCTACGCCCGCACGGCTGCGACGGACCCTCGCGAGGGAGCGGGGCGTCGAGCGCGGGCCTCACCCTAGCAAGAACCCGGAGGTCCGCCTGCGGCCGCCCGCGGCTCTAGACTGACCGCGGCCGCCGGCGCGCGTCGTCGCCACGGCCGCCGGGGTGTGGCGCAGCTTGGTAGCGCATCTGCTTTGGGAGCAGAGGGTCGCAGGTTCAAATCCTGTCACCCCGACCGGCACGAGGGCCCCGTGGCCGGCGAGCACGCCGGCCGCGGGGCCCTCGTCGTCGGTGCCCGCCCTCGTCCGGGCTGGTCAGATCCGGTCGCCCTGTGGGCTGTCCGGCCAGCCGCGCAGCCCTTCGTCGCGCACCTTGGCGGCGCCCGGCCGCGCCAGCACGGCCATGCCGACGGCGCCGGCCAGGCCGATCACGTACAGCGGTACCGACATCGGGCTGCGCCGGCCCTTCCACAGCGGCGAGTCGGTCGCGACGAGGTGGCCGACGGCCATCCCCGCGCCGATCCCGCGCAGCACGTTCTGCGCGACGGGGTCGTTGGCCCGCGCCACCTGGAAGGTCGCCCAGCCCTGCACCGCCATCAGCCACACCGGCGGCGACTGGGCGGTGCCGAGCAGCAGCGCGTTGAGCGTGCCGTTCTCGGCCGGCGGCGCGACGCCGGCCAGCTTCGGGGGCAGGCGGTGGCGCAGCGAGCGGGTCATGCCCACGACGCTGCTGACGAGCTCTGCCGCGGACACCGCGGCCAGGACCGGGGAAGCCATGACTCCGTGGTATCCCGGCCCGGGCCCGGCCGCACGCGGGGGCGCAGGTCGTGCCGGCCCGGGGTGCCGTAGGATGGACGGGTTGCCCGTACGCCCGTCGTACGGGCGCGCACCCCGCGCCGCTAACGGCAGGCACCGCACGCCTCTCGAGACCCGACGCGCGCGCACGCACCCGATCACAGTTGGAGACCATCGAAGTGAAGAGCGCCGTCGAGACCCTGGAGCCCACCAAGGTCAAGCTGACCGTCGAGGTGGACTACGACGAGCTCAAGCCGAGCATCGACCACGCCTACAAGCACATCGCGGAGCAGGTGACGATCCCCGGCTTCCGCAAGGGCAAGGTCCCCCCGCGCATCATCGACCAGCGCGTCGGCTGGGGCGCCGTCGTCGAGCACGCGGTCAACGACGCGCTGTCGGGCTTCTACGGCCAGGCCGCCTCGGAGCAGAAGCTGCGCCCGCTCGGCCAGCCGTCCGTCGAGGTCACCGAGATCCCCGCCCAGGCCGGCGAGGGCCAGCTGAAGTTCGAGGCCGAGGTCGAGGTCCGCCCGGAGATCGAGCTGCCCGCCCTGGACGCCCTCGAGATCACGGTCGACTCGACCGAGGTCACGGAGGAGGACGTCACCGAGCGCCTCGACGCCCTGCGCGAGCGCTTCGGCACGCTGGTCGGCGTCGACCGCCCGGCCGCCGAGGGCGACTACGTCGTCATCGACCTCAAGGCCGTCATCGGCGACGAGGAGGTCGACTCCGTGTCGGGCATCTCGTACCAGATCGGCTCGGGCAACATGCTCGAGGGCCTGGACGAGGCGCTCACCGGCCTGTCCGCCGGCGAGACCACGACCTTCAAGGCCACGCTGGCCGGCGGCGAGCACGAGGGCGAGGAGGCCGACGTCACCGTCACCGCCTCGACCGTCAAGCAGCGCGACCTGCCCGAGGCGGACGACGAGTTCGCCCAGCTCGCCTCGGAGTTCGACACGCTCGAGGAGCTCACCGCCGACCTGCGCGAGCAGGTCGCCTCGATCAAGAAGTCGAACCAGGCCGTCACCGCCCGCGACCAGCTCCTCGAGAAGCTGCTCGAGGCCGTCGAGATCCCGGTGCCGCAGGGCGCCGTCGAGGCCGAGGTGCACCGTCACCTGGAGTCGGAGAACCGCCTCGAGGACGACGCGCACCGCGCCGAGGTGACCGTCGACGCCACCGAGGCCCTGAAGAACCAGATCCTGCTCGACACCCTCGCCGAGAAGCTCGAGGTCAAGGTCGGCCAGAACGAGCTCGTCGAGTACCTGGTGCAGGCCTCGCGCCAGTACGGCATGGACCCGCAGCAGTTCATCTCCACGCTCGACCAGGGCGGCCAGATCCCGGCCATGGTCGGCGAGGTCGCGCGCTCCAAGGCGCTGGCCGTGGCCCTGCGCTCGATCGAGGTCAAGGACGCCGACGGCAACGTCGTCGACCTGGCCGAGTTCATCGGCTCGGAGGAGGAGGACGCGGCCGAGGCCCCGACCGCCGAGGAGTCCGCCGAGAGCGCCGAGTCGGCCGAGAGCGCGGAGTCCGCCGAGTCGGCCGAGTCCGCCGACTCGCCGGAGGAGGCCCCGGCCGCCGAGGCCCCCGCCGAGGAGAAGGCCGAGGAGAAGCCCGCCGCCAAGAAGGCTCCGGCCAAGAAGGCCCCGGCCAAGAAGGCGCCGGCGAAGAAGGCCGCCGCGAAGGCCGACGACGCCGCGGACGAGAAGGCCGCCGAGGACGAGCCGGCCAAGAAGCCGGC
This sequence comes from Isoptericola variabilis, assembly GCF_001750215.1. Lineage (GTDB taxonomy): Bacteria > Actinomycetota > Actinomycetes > Actinomycetales > Cellulomonadaceae > Puerhibacterium > Puerhibacterium variabilis_A. The sequence continues at coordinate 4,345 of NZ_LWGM01000054.1, forward strand.
TCGCAAGACCGCGAAGAAGGCGGACGCCGCGGAGACCACCGAGGCGTGACCCGCCCGGGCCCCTGGGGGCCCGCGTCGCTCGACGACGGCCCGCACCGCTCCGGCGGTGCGGGCCGTCGTCGTCCCGCCGCTGCGGCGCCCCGCCCGGGCCGCTGCCGGGGCGCCATGCGCCGTGAGCGAAACCGGGCCCGGCCAGGGACGTTCGGCCCCGGGCCGCGCGTTAGGGTCAGGCGACGACGAACGTGAGGAGTACGGACGTGAACGACCTGCTGCGGATGGACGGCACGGCCCCCGTCGGACGTGCCGACGGTGCCAGCCTCGGCCTCAACGACTCCATCTACAACCGGCTCCTGCGGGAGCGCATCATCTGGCTCGGGTCGGAGGTGCGCGACGAGAACGCGAACGCGATCTGCGCGCAGATGATGCTGCTGGCCGCCGAGGACCCGGACAAGGACATCTGGCTGTACATCAACAGCCCGGGCGGCTCGATCACCGCCGGCATGGCCATCTACGACACCATGCAGTTCGTCAAGCCCGACGTCGCCACGGTGGCGATGGGCATGGCGGCCTCGATGGGCCAGTTCCTGCTCTCCTCGGGCGCCAAGGGCAAGCGCTACGCCACGCCCCACGCTCGCGTGATGATGCACCAGCCCTCGGGCGGCATCGGCGGCACCGCCACCGACGTGCGGATCAACGCGCAGCTGATCATGCACATGAAGCAGGTCCTGTCCGAGCTGACCGCCGAGCAGACCGGTCAGCCGCTGGAGAAGGTCCTCAAGGACAACGACCGCGACAAGTGGTTCACCGCCCCGGAGGCGCTCGAGTACGGCTTCATCGACCACGTGGTCGAGAACGTCGCCTCGGTCTCGGGCGGCGGCGGCATGAACAACCAGTCCTGACGCCGCACCGGACCAACGCGAAGGAGAACCCCCGTGAGCCACATGAGTGCAGAGCAGTTCGCGGCGACCGCCGGCCGTCTTGCCGGCGACTTCGCCCGGCCGGGCGGCGTCGGCCTGCCGTACGGCGCCCCGAGCAGCCGGTACGTGCTGCCGCAGTTCGAGGAGCGCACCGCCTACGGCTTCAAGCGCCAGGACCCGTACACCAAGCTGTTCGAGGACCGCATCATCTTCCTCGGCGTGCAGGTGGACGACGCCTCGGCCGACGACGTCATGGCGCAGCTGCTGGTGCTGGAGTCCCAGGACCCGGACCGCGACATCGTCATCTACATCAACAGCCCGGGCGGCTCGTTCACCGCGATGACGGCGCTGTACGACACCATGCAGTACATCCGCCCGCAGATCCAGACGGTGTGCCTGGGGCAGGCGGCCTCGGCCGCCGCGGTGCTCCTGGCCGCCGGTCAGGAGGGCAAGCGCCTCGCCCTGCCCAACGCCCGCGTGCTGATCCACCAGCCCGCGATCGAGGGCGGCGCGTACGCGCAGGCGTCGGACATCGAGATCCACGCCAACGAGCTCATCCGCATGCGCGAGTGGCTCGAGAACACGCTGGCGCACCACTCGGGCCGCGACATCGAGCAGGTCCGCGAGGACATCGAGCGCGACAAGATCCTCACGGCCGCGCAGGCCAAGGACTACGGCCTGGTGGACCAGGTGCTCGAGTCGCGCAAGGCGCCGGTGATCGCCGCGCGCTGATGGTCGCGCGCTGACCGTCGTCGGTGCCCGGCGGCGGGCGGCCACCCCAGGGTGGCCCCGCCGCCGGGCACGGTCGTCGCCAGGGGTGCCGAGGGCACCGCGTGTCGGTGGCGGCCGATACCGTTCGACGACGCACCGGAGCGCCCGGCTGACATCGGCGGGGCGGGTGGTGTGGAATGGACGAAGATCGTGCAGGACCCCTCGGAGTGAAGGAGACGCCTGGTGGCACGGATCGGTGACGGGGCGGACCTGCTCAAGTGCTCGTTCTGCGGCAAGTCGCAGAAGCAGGTCAAGAAGCTCATCGCAGGCCCAGGCGTCTACATCTGCGACGAGTGCATCGACCTGTGCAACGAGATCATCGAGGAGGAGCTCAACGAGGCCGCGGAGCTCGGCCTGACCGAGCTGCCGAAGCCGCGGGAGATCTTCGACTTCCTCGAGCAGTACATCATCGGCCAGGAGAGCGCGAAGCGGGCGCTGGCCGTGGCGGTGTACAACCACTACAAGCGCATCCAGGCGGCCGAGGCGGGCCGCGACGCCGAGGACGGCGTCGAGATCGCCAAGTCGAACATCCTGCTCATCGGTCCCACGGGCACGGGCAAGACGTACCTCGCCCAGACCCTGGCCAAGATGCTCAACGTCCCGTTCGCCATCGCGGACGCCACGGCGCTGACCGAGGCCGGCTACGTGGGCGAGGACGTCGAGAACATCCTGCTCAAGCTGATCCAGGCCGCGGACTACGACGTCAAGAAGGCCGAGACCGGCATCATCTACATCGACGAGGTCGACAAGGTGGCCCGCAAGGCCGACAACCCGTCGATCACGCGCGACGTCTCCGGCGAGGGCGTGCAGCAGGCGCTGCTGAAGATCATCGAGGGCACGACGGCGTCAGTGCCGCCGCAGGGCGGGCGCAAGCACCCGCACCAGGAGTTCATCCAGATCGACACGACGAACGTGCTGTTCATCGTGGCCGGCGCGTTCGCCGGGCTGGACGACATCGTCGCCTCCCGCGCCCGCAAGCGGGGCATCGGGTTCGCCGCCCCCATGGAGACCGGCGCCGACGAGGACCTGTTCGCCGAGGTGCGCCCCGAGGACCTGCAGAAGTACGGCCTCATCCCGGAGTTCATCGGCCGCCTGCCGGTCATCGCGTCGGTCTCGCCGCTGGACCGCGACGCCCTGGTGCGCATCCTCACCGAGCCGCGCAACGCCCTGGTCAAGCAGTACCAGCGCATGTTCCAGATCGACGGCGTGGAGCTGGACTTCGAGCCGGACGCCGTCGACGCGATCGCCGAGCAGGCGCTGCTGCGCGGCACCGGCGCGCGCGGCCTGCGCGCCATCATGGAAGAGGTGCTGCAGCAGGTCATGTTCGACGTGCCCAGCCGCGACGACGTCGAGCGCGTGGTGATCTCGCGCGAGGTCGTGCTGGAGAACGTCAACCCGACGCTGGTGCCCCGCGCCAACCCGGTGCGCCCGCGCCAGCCGCGCGAGAAGAGCGCTTGACCCTCTGCTCCGACACGACGAAGGGGCCCGCACGCAGCACGCGTGCGGGCCCCTTCGTCGTTCGGGGTCCGCGCCGGGCGCGGCGTCGCGCGCGACGCCGGGAGTGACGCTCAGGCCGGGGGAGCGGACTGCGGCCCCGGGGCGGCGTAGATGCCGTCGATGACGTCCGCGAAGTCGCGCAGCACCAGCGGACGCTTCACCTTGAGCGACGGCGTGAGGTAGCCGTTCGCCTCGGTGAAGTCGCCGTCGAGCACGTGGATCTTGCGGATCGACTCCGCGCGGGAGACCGCCTCGTTCGCGCGGCCGACGGCCCGCTCCAGGTGCTCGAGCACGGTGGGGTCCGTGCGGGCCTCGGCCACCGACATCGCCGGCAGGCCGTGCGTGGCGAGCCAGCCGGGCAGCATCTCGGGGTCGAGGGTGACCAGCGCGGCGATGAACGGGCGCTGGTCGCCCACCACGACCACCTGGGAGACCAGCGGGTGGCCGCGCAGGCGGTCCTCCAGCATGGCGGGGGCGACGTTCTTGCCGCCGGCGGTCACGATGATCTCCTTCTTGCGGCCCGTGATCCGCAGCCGGCCCTGCTCGTCGAGCGAGCCGAGGTCGCCGGTGCGGAACCAGCCGTCGGCCAGCGCCTCGGCCGTCAGCTCCGGCTGGTTGCGGTAGGCGCGGAACAGGTGCGGACCGGCGAGCAGGATCTCGCCGTCGTCGTCGATGCGGATGGACGTGCCCGGGAACGCCGGGCCCACGGTGCCGATCGCCACGGAGGCGGGCAGGTTCACCGCGGTGGGCGCCGTCGTCTCCGTGAGGCCGTAGCCCTCGAGCACCGTGAGGCCCAGGCCGCGGAAGAAGTGGCCGAGCCGCTCGCCGAGCGGCGCGCCGCCGGAGACGGCGTACTCGACGTCGCCGCCCATCGCCGCGCGCAGGCGGCCGAGCACCAGGCGGTCGGCCAGGGCGTGCTGGGCGCGCAGCCACGGCGAGGGGCCGCCGGCGTCGACCGCGCGCGACGTCGCCTCGGCCGTCCTCGCGGCCCAGGCGAAGACGCGCCGCTTGGCCGGCGAGACCGCGGCCTGCTGGGCGGCGCTGTTGTAGACCTTCTCGAACACGCGCGGCACGGCCAGCAGGAACGTCGGCCGGAACGACCCGAGGTCGGCCACGAGGTTCTTCACGTCCGGCGCGTGGCCGAGCACCGTGCCCGAGGACACCACGGCGACCTGGATGAGGCGGGCGAACACGTGCGCCAGCGGCAGGAACAGCAGGGTGCGGGCGCCGTCGCGCTCGAGCAGCTCGGGCAGGGCGAGCCGGGCGTTCATCGCGACGTGCGCGAAGTTGCCGTGCGTGAGCTCGGCGCCCTTGGGCCGGCCGGTGGAGCCGGAGGTGTAGATGATCGTCGCCAGGTCGTCGCGCCGGACGGCGTCGCGCCGGACGCGCACCTCCTCGACGGGCACGTCCTGGCCCAGCACGCGCAGCATGCCGAGCGCACCGCCGTCGAGCACGAGCACGCTCTCGAGCTCGGGCAGCCGGTCGCGCACGGTGTCGAGCGTGGCGGCGTGCGCCTCCGTCTCGACGAGCGCGAGGCGCACCCCGGCGTCGGACAGGATCCAGTGCACCTGGTCGGCCGACGAGGTCTCGTAGACGGGCACCGGCACCCCGCCGACGGCCCACACGGCGTAGTCGAGCAGCGTCCACTCGTAGCGGGTGCGCGACATGATCGCCACGCGGTCGCCGGGGCGGATGCCGCGCGCCACGAGGCCGCGGGCCACGGACAGCACGTCGTCCTCGAACTCGCGGGCCGTGACGGCCAGCCACGGGCCGCCGGCGGTCTCCCGGCGCTCGACGAGCGTCGCGTCCCCCGCGCGGGCGACGCGGTCCACCAGCAGGGTGCTGATGCTCGTCGTCTCGGGCACCTCGCGCAGTGCCGGCGTCGTGGCGGTGATCATGCGGGCTCGTCCCATCTCTCGTCGACCGGCAGACGACCCTACACGCCGCGGGGCCCGGGCCGCGGGGCCGGGGCCGCGGGCCCGGGCAGGGGACTGGTGCCCGGGGCCGGGCCCGTAGGATCGGGGGCATGGCCGAATCCGACATGCCGGGCGAGATCCTCGAGCTGCGCCGCAGCATCGACAACATCGACGCGGCGCTCGTGCACCTGCTGGCCGAGCGCTTCAAGATGACCCGGCGGGTGGGCCAGCTCAAGGCCGTGGGCAACCTGCCGCCGGCCGACCCGGCGCGCGAGGACCAGCAGATCGAGCGGCTCACCGGCATCGCCACCGAGGCCGGCCTGGACCCCAAGTTCGCCGAGGCGTTCCGCGCGTTCATCGTGGCCGAGGTGATCCGCCACCACGAGCTCATCGCCGCGGAGTACGCCGAGGGGCGCCGGCAGGGCGAGCTGCCGCCCCTCGACACCTACTCATGAAGGGGCTAGGCAGCCTCCGCGAGCAGTGACACCGGCCGCCGCGGCGCCGTCCCGGTGCTCGCGCCGGGCCGACCGCCGCGCGCGGTGGCGACGCTCTCCGGGCCGTCGCAGGCTGGGGGGACCCAACCCTCAGCGAGGTGTGAGAACTGCTATGAAGATCGACTGGATCAAGCCGCTCCTGGGACGTCCCGGCCCCTTCGCCACCGTCTACCTGGACGCCACGCGCTCGGCCGACGCCGCGGACAAGGACGTCGTGACGAGGTGGAACGGCGTCCGCCGGACGCTCGAGGACCAGGGGGCCCCGGATGCCGTGCTCGACGCCGTGGAGAACGCGGCGCTCAAGCGCACGCGCAAGCAGGGTGCCCACGGGCGGGTGATCATCGCCGACGACTCGGGCGTGCTCGTCGACAAGCCCTTCCGGACGCCGCCGGCCGTCTCCGCCGGCGTCTGGAATCACGTGCCCGCCCTGCTCCAGGCGGCGCTGGCCGGCGAGGAGACGGTCGACGTGCTCAAGGTGGCCGTCGACCGGACCGGGGCCGACCTCATGCTCCTGGGCCAGCACGGCTGGGACGAGCCGCGCACGTTCGAGATGCCGCACGACGAGATCACCATGACGGAGCACCGGGGCTCGTCCCACGGCAACAACTCCGACCGCGGCGGCTCCGCCACCGTGGAGGCGCGGGCGCTGGACTCGTGGGAGCGCAACGGGGCGGCCCTGGCGCGGGAGATCGAGCGGATCGTCACCGACGAGCGGCCCGAGCTCGTGGTCCTCACGGGCGACGTGCGCACCGTGAACATGACCAAGACGGCGCTGAGCCGGCCCGTCGGCGAGATCACCGTCGAGGTGCAGGGCGGCGGGCGCAACGCCGGCGTGCGCGAGGACGTGTTCATGGAGAACTTCGAGGACGCCCTCGACTCCTACCGCGAGCGGCGCCGCGAGGTGGTCCTGTCCGAGCTGCGTCAGGAGCAGGGCCGCGAGCACGCCGCGGTGACCAGCGTCGAGGACGTCGTGGCCGTCCTGGCGCGCGGGCAGGTCAAGGACCTGGTGCTCAGCGAGGACGTCGTCTACGACCCGGCGCTGGCCCCCGGCTCGGACGGCGGCGGCGGCCCGCTCGGCGGCCGGTGCCTGTGGGTCGGGCCCGACCCGCTGCACATCGCGGTGTCCAAGGACGACCTGCGCGACGCCGGCGTGACCGACGGGTTCGAGGAGCTGCCCGCCGCGGTGGCCATGGTCCGCGCCGCCGTGGGGCAGGACGCCGGGCTCACGTTCGCGCCGGTGGGCTCCGTGGAGCTGCGCGACGGCGTGGGTGCGACGCTCCGCTGGGTCGACGACTCGACGCCGCACGAGGTGGCGGCGTCGATGAGCGGCGACGGCGTCCGCCTCCAGGAGCGCTGACCCACCCGCCGAGGTAGAGAGGCCCCCTGCCGAGATAGAGAGGCCCCGCGCCGAGATAGAGAGCTCTCTATCTCGGCGCGGGGCCTCTCTATCTCGGCGTGAGGAGGGGACCGTCAGGCGCGCGGCTGCTTGGCCGGCGGCTCGCCCAGCTCGCTGGCCACGACGACGATGCCGCCCTGGACGTCGGCGTCGCCCTGGCCATCGGCCGCCTCGACGAGCTCGAGCTCGCCCTCGACGCGGCCGGCGCCCTTGACGTCGCCGAGCGCGGCGGCGACCCCGGCCAGCGAGGCCGCCGGCACGGCCAGCGTCGCGCCGAGGATCGGCGTCTTCATGGAGACCTTGGCCTCGGACTTGATCTTGCGCAGCGCCGCCAGGGCGTTGCCGGCCGCGCCGAGCTGCGCCGGGTCGGCGTCGCCCGCGGCGGCGCGCAGGGCGTCCGACGTCGGCCACGGGGCGCGGTGCACCGAGCCCTCGCGCCACCAGGACCAGACCTCCTCGGTGGCGAACGGGACGAACGGCGCCAGCAGGCGCAGCATCACGTCGAGCGCGATCGCCAGCGCGGTGCGGGCCGACTCCGTCTCGGCCGAGACCTCGGCCGCGGCGACGCCGGCGCCGTAGGCGCGGTCCTTGACCAGCTCGAGGTAGTCGTCGCAGAACGTCCAGAAGAACGTCTCGGTGAGCTCCAGGGCCCGGGTGTGGTCGTACGCCTCGAACGCCTCGGTGGCCTGGTCGACGACGCGGGCCAGCCCGGCGAGCATCGCCCGGTCGAGCGGTGCCGTGACGCGCGCGGGGTCGAGCACGATCTCGCCGGCACCGGTCTGCGGGTCGACGCCGAAGGAGAGCGCGAACTTCGAGGCGTTGAGCACCTTGATGGCCAGGCGGCGGCCGATCTTCATCTGGCCCTCGTCGAAGGCCGCGTCGGTGCCCAGGCGCGCCGAGGCCGCCCAGTACCGCACGGCGTCCGACCCGTGCGTCTCCAGCAGCCCCATCGGCGTGACCACGTTGCCCTTGGACTTCGACATCTTCTTGCGGTCGGGGTCCAGGATCCAGCCGCTGATGGCGGCGTTGGCCCAGGGCAGCGTGTCCAGCTCGAGGTGCGAGCGCACCACCGAGGAGAACAGCCAGGTGCGGATGATGTCCTGGCCCTGCGGGCGCAGGTCCATCGGGTAGACGCGGGCGAACAGGTCCTCGTCGCGGTCCCAGCCGGAGACGATCAGCGGGGAGAGCGAGGACGTCGCCCAGGTGTCCATGACGTCGGCGTCGCCGACGAACCCGCCGGCCTGGCCGCGCTGCGACTCGTCGTAGCCCTCGGGGGCCTGCGACGTCGGGTCGACCGGCAGCGAGGCCTCGGACGGCACGATCGGGTGGGCGTAGTCCACCTCGCCCGACTCCAGCACCGGGTACCACAGCGGGATCGCCACGCCGAAGAACCGCTGGCGGGAGATGAGCCAGTCGCCGTTGAGGCCGTTGACCCAGTTCTCGTAGCGCACCCGCATGAAGTCGGGGTGGAAGTCCAGCTCCTTGCCGCGCTGCAGCAGCTCGGCCTTCAGCGAATCGGTGGACGCGGCGCGATTGAACTCCCGCCCGCCGTTGCGGATGTACCACTGGCGGCTGGTGACGATCTCGAGCGGCTTGTCGCCCTTCTCGAAGAAGTTCGTCTTGCGCTGGGTGGGCGTCGGCTCGTCGACCAGGTCGCCGGCCTCCCGCAGGGCGTCGACGACGGCGGTGCGGGCGCTGAACGTCGTCTTCCCGGCGAGGGACTCGGCGTACAGGGCCTCGCCGGCGCCACCGGCGATCCACTCGGGCGTCTCGCGGGACAGGCGCCCGTCGCGCTGGATGATCGAGCGCGTGGGCAGCTGCAGCTCGCGCCACCACTGCACGTCGGTGAGGTCGCCGAAGGTGCAGCACATGGCGATGCCGGCGCCCTTGTCGGGCTCGGCGGCCGGGTGCGCGAGCACCGGGATCTCCACGCCGAACAGCGGCGAGGTGACCGTGGTGCCGAACAGCGGCTGGTAGCGCTCGTCGTCGGGGTGCGCGATGAGCGCGACGACGGCGGGGATCAGCTCGGGGCGGGTGGTCTCGATGACCACCTGCTCGCCGTCGGGCCGGTGGAAGGCGACCTTGTGGAAGAAGCCGGGGTAGTCGCGCGCCTCGAGCTCGGCCTGGGCGACGGCGGTCTGGAAGGTGACGTCCCACAGGCCCGGGGCCTCGGCCTGGTAGGCCTCGCCGCGCTCGAGGTTGCGCAGGAACGCCTTCTGCGCCGTCGCGCGGGAGTTCGCGTCGATGGTCTGGTAGGTCTGCGCCCAGTCCACCGACAGGCCGAGGCGGCGCCACAGCTCCTCGAACTGCTTCTCGTCCTGGGCGGTGAGGCGCTCGCACAGCTCGACGAAGTTGCGGCGGCTGACCGGCACCTGGTCGGCGGCCTTGACCGTCTTGCCCTCGGTGCCCTCGTGCGGCGGCACGAAGTCGGGGTCGTAGGGCAGCGACAGGTCCACGCGCACGCCGTAGTAGTTCTGCACGCGGCGCTCGGTGGGCAGGCCGTTGTCGTCCCAGCCCATCGGGTAGAACACCTCGCGCCCGCGCATGCGCTGGAAGCGCGCGACGACGTCGGTGTGCGTGTAGCTGAACACGTGGCCCACGTGCAGCGAGCCCGACGCCGTGGGCGGCGGCGTGTCGATCGAGTACACCTGCTCGCGGGTGGCGGTGCGGTCGAACGCGAACGTGCCCTCGGCGGCCCAGCGCCGGTCCAGCTTCTCCTCGAGCCCGTCGAGGCTGACCTTGTCCGGTACCTCCCGGACCACCGCGCGGACGACGTCGCCGGCTACCGAGGTGCCGAGGGTGGTCGCAGCGGGGGAGGTCTGCTCCGCGCCGGCGCCGGGGGCGGCCGGCTCGGCGGCGTTCGTCGGGAAGTCGCTCATGGTCGCCCATTCTCCCAGATCCCGTCGCCCTGCCGGCACCGGTCCGGCACCCGGCCCTGCACCGGTCCGGCACCCGAGCCGGACCCCGGCCAGGTCCGCCGGTGTGACGCGCGATACCCAGGCAGCGTCTATCGAACCCAGAGACGTGGGCTATCGTTTTCTCCTGACGGGTCCCGCGCGAGCGGACGCCGTCCCCGCCCGGCGCGTGAGCGCGGGCCCACCCATCCTGGAAGGACGAGCCGTGCGAACCGTGGCGTGCTGTCGGTGCCGTTGCCGCACCCGCTCCGCCACCGCACCGCACCCCCGTCCCTAGGAGATCCCGTGTCGATCGAGCGCTCCGACGAGCTCGCCGCCCCGGCGGCCGTCGGCTCGACCGCCGCGCCCGGCGTCCCCGGCGGTGCCCCCGGTCGCCGCTCCGGCCGCCCCGCCCTGTGGCGGCGCCTGGCCGCCGACCGGTTCGCCGCGGCCGGCGCCGTCGTCGTGGTCCTCTACGTGCTCGTGGCCCTGCTCGCGCCGCTGATCACCCGCGCGCTCGGCGTCGACCCGTACACCTACGACCTCGAGGCGCTCGGCCCGAGCGGCGCGCCCGCCGGCGCGTTCGGCGGCATCTCCGCCGAGCACTGGTTCGGCGTCGAGCCGCTGACCGGCCGCGACCTGTTCGCCATCGTGGTGATGGGCTCGCGCACGTCGCTGCTGGTGGGCCTCGGCGCCACGGCGGTCTCGGTGCTCGTCGGCACGGTGCTCGGGCTGGCGGCCGGCTACCTCGGCGGCTGGGTCGACTGGGTGGTGGCGCGCAGCATCGACGTGCTCATCGGCCTGCCCGCGCTGATCTTCATGATCGCCGTCGGCGCGGTCGCCCCCGACTGGTTCCCCCGGACGCTGCTGCTGGTGCTGGTCATCGGCCTGTTCGGCTGGTCGACCATCGCCCGCGTGGTGCGCGGGCAGACGCTCGCCCTGCGCAACGCGGGCTTCGTGCGCGCGTCGCGGGCGCTGGGCGCCTCGCACGGCCACGTGGTGGTGCGCCAGATCCTGCCGAACCTCGCCGCCACCATCGTCGTCTTCACCACCATCGCCGTGCCCGGAGCCATCGGCACCGAGGCGGCGCTGAGCTTCCTCGGCGTCGGCGTGCCGCCGCCCACCCCCAGCTGGGGTCGGTCCATCGGCAACGCCGTGACCTGGTTCTCCGTGGACCCCATGTACCTCGTGTTCCCCGGCGTGGCGCTGTTCGGCATCACGCTGGCGTTCAACGCGCTCGGCGACGGCCTGCGCGACGCGCTCGACCCGCGCACCGCGGCCCTCGGCCCCGGCGGCCGCGGCTGGGCCCG
>NZ_LWGM01000055.1 GCF_001750215.1 Isoptericola variabilis
GGCGACCGCGGCGACGGGGGCGGCGTCGACGCGGGCGGGCAGGTGCTCGCCGGCGGTCTGCCGCGTGATCGCGCGGAGCCACTCCCCCTCGGTGCCCGGCGCGGCCGGCAGCAGCGTGCCGTCGAGGCGCCGCAGGCCCCGGGAGGCGAACGGGGCCAGGCCGAACACCCGCGTGCCGTGGGCCCGCACGCCCCGGCGCAGCCGCAGGAACGTGATCCCGGCCTCCTCCTCGGCCTCCAGCCCGGCGAGCAGCACGGCCGGCGCCCGCTCGACGTCGCCGAACGTCACGCCCACGCCCGTGCCGGCCACGGCGTGCGCGAGGAACGCCGCCTCCTCCGCGCCGTGCACGCGCGCCCGCTGGTCGACGTCGTCGGTGCCGAGCACGGCCCGGGCGAACCGCGACCAGGCGAACGCGTCCTCGACGGTGAGGCGGCCGCCGGGCAGCACGCCGACGCCGCCGGCCGCCCGGGCCCGCGCCAGCCCCTCGGCGGCGAGCTCCAGCGCCTCCACCCAGGAGGCGGGCCGCAGGGCGCCGTCCTCGCGCACCAGCGGGGTGGTGATCCGGTCGGGTGCGGCCTGCCACGTGAACGCGAACCGGTCCTTGTCGGTGATCCACTCCTCGTTGACCACGGGGTCCTCGCCGGCGAGGCGGCGCAGCACCACGCCGCGGCGGTGGTCGACGCGGATGGCCGACCCGCAGGAGTCGTGCTCGGCGATCGCGGGCGAGGACACCAGGTCGAACGGCCGGGCGCGGAACCGGTAGGCCGCGCCGGTGAGGGCGCCGACCGGGCAGATCTGGATGGTGTTGCCCGAGAAGTACGAGGAGAACGGCGCCCCGGTGGCGTCCGGCCGCGCGGTCCCCGCGGGGACGTCGAAGTCGAGCACCGCCTCGTCGAACCGGCCGACCTGCTGGTCGGCCCCGCGCTCCTGCAGCGCGATGAACGCGTCGCCGGCGACCTCCTCGCTGAACCGGGTGCACCGCTGGCACAGCACGCACCGCTCGCGGTCGAGCAGGATCTCCGTCGAGACCGCGATCGGCTTGGGGAACGTGCGCTTGACGTCGCGGAAGCGCGACGTCGCCCGCCCGTGCGTCATGGCCTGGTTCTGCAGCGGGCACTCGCCGCCCTTGTCGCACACCGGGCAGTCGAGCGGGTGGTTCATGAGCAGCAGCTCCATGACGCCCCGCTGCGCGGTGGCGGCCACCTCGGAGGTGCGCTGGGTCTTGACCACCATGCCCGGCGTCGCCTCGAGCGTGCACGAGGCCTGCGGCTTGGGCATCGTGCGCAGGTTGCCCTCGCGGTCGGGCGTCGCCACCTCCACGAGGCACTGGCGGCAGGCGCCGGCCGGCGCGAGCAGCGGGTGGTCGCAAAACCGCGGGATCGCGATGCCCACCTGCTCGGCGGCGCGGATGACGAGCGTGCCCCTGGGCACCGTCACCTCGAGCTCGTCGAGCGTGAACGTCACGGTCTCGACGGGGGCGCCGGCGGCGTCCCCGGGGGCGGACCCGCCGGCCTTGTCGGCGGTCGTGGTCATCGCACACCTCCCGCCAGGAGCGGCTGGCGGCGCGGCGGGTAGGGGAACAGCGCCGCCGCGGCCGGGTCGAAGGGGCAGCCGCCGCCGCTGACGTGCGCGTCGTACTCGTCGCGGAACAGCTGGATCGAGCTGGTCACCGGCGAGGTGGCGCCGTCGCCCAGCGCGCAGAACGCGCGGCCGAGGATGGTGCCGCACAGGTCGAGCAGCAGGTCGACGTCCCCGTCCTGGCCCTCGCCGGCCTCGATGCGGTGCAGCACCTGCTTCATCCAGTAGGTGCCCTCGCGGCACGGGGTGCACTTGCCGCACGACTCGTGCGCGTAGAAGTCGGTCCACCGGCTCACGGCCCGCACCACGCACGTGGTCTCGTCGAAGACCTGCAGCGCCCGCGTGCCGAGCATGGACTTCGCCGCCCCCACCGACTCGTAGTCGAGCGGCACGTCGAGGTGCTCGGCCGTGAACATCGGCGTCGAGGACCCGCCGGGCGTCCAGAACTTCAGCTCGTGCCCGGCGCGCACCCCGCCGGCCAGCTCGAGCAGCTCCCGCAGCGTGGTGCCGAGCGGCGCCTCGTACTGCCCGGGCCGGGTCACGTGACCCGACAGCGAGAACAGCCCGTGGCCGGGCGAGCGCTCGGTGCCCATCGCGCGGAACCAGTCGACGCCGCGGCTCAGGACGCCGGGCACCGAGGCGATCGTCTCGACGTTGTTGACCACGGTGGGCCGGGCGTACAGGCCGGCGACGGCGGGGAACGGCGGCTTGAGCCGCGGCTGGCCGCGCAGCCCCTCGAGGGAGTCCAGCAGCGCCGTCTCCTCGCCGCAGATGTACGCCCCCGCCCCGGCGTGCACCGTGACGTCCAGGTCGAACCCCGAGCCGAGCACGTCGGTGCCGAGGTAGCCGGCCTCGTACGCCTCGCGCACGGCGTTCAGCACCCGCCGGTAGACGTGCAGCACCTCCCCGCGCACGTAGACGAACGCGTGCCGGCAGCCGATCGCGTAGCTGGTGATGACGATGCCCTCGACCAGGTGGTGCGGGCTGGCGAGCAGCAGCGGGATGTCCTTGCAGGTGCCGGGCTCGGACTCGTCGGCGTTGACGACGAGGTAGCGCGGCCCGCCGTCGTCGGGCGGCAGGAAGCCCCACTTCATGCCGGTGGGGAACCCGGCGCCGCCGCGGCCGCGCAGGCCGGAGTCCTTGACGGCCTGCACGACGTCGCCGGGCGGCATGGCGAGCGCCGCCCGCAGGCCCTCGTAGCCGCCGCGGTCGCGGTACGCGCCCAGCGTCCAGGACCGGTCGGCGTCCCAGGTGTCGGTGAGCACGGGCGTGAGCGTCATCGCGCGTCCTCCTCGCGGTCCTCGGCCTTCTCGCGGGCCGTGTCCTGCGGCCCGGTCGGCTCGCGCTCGGCGCTCGAGCCCGGCTCGCCGGCGCCCGGCTCGCCCTCCCCCTGCGCGGCGGCGTCCGTGGCGCCCTGCGGCTCCAGCGGCTCCTCCGGCTCCGTGGCCGGCGCCGGGGCGGCCCAGCCGTGCTCGCGGGCCAGCCGCAGCCCGGCCAGGGACGGCTCGCCCGCGCCGACGCCCTCGTCGGCACGGCCGTCGGGGAACCCGGCCAGGACCCGGCTCATCTGCCGGAAGGTGCACACGCTCGCGGCGCCCCGGGTCGGCGCCACCGGCTCGCCGGCGCGAAGCCGGTCCGCGAGCGCCACCGCGGAGGCGGGGGTCTGGTTGTCGAAGAACTCCCAGTTGACCATCACCACGGGCGCGTAGTCGCAGGCGGCGTTGCACTCGACCCGCTCGAGGGTGATCGCGCCGTCGGGCGTGGTCTCGTCGTGCCCCACGCGCAGGTGCGCGCTGAGCTCGTCGAAGATGGCGTCGCCGCCCATCACCGCGCACAGGGTGTTGGTGCAGACCCCCACGGTGTAGGTGCCGTTGGGGTGGCGCTTGTACTGCGTGTAGAAGGTGGCGACGGCGGACACCTCGGCGGCGGTCAGCCCGAGCCGCCGGGCGCAGAAGAGGATCCCGTCGCGGCTGACGTACCCGTCCACCGACTGCACGAGGTGCAGCAGGGGCAGCAGCCCCGAGCGCGGCTCGGGGTAGCGGGCGAGGATCGCCGCGGCGTCGGCCTCCAGGGCCCGCAGCGTCTCGGCGTCGTAGCCGGGCGGCGGGGCGGTGCTCACCGTCTCGGCGGTCTGCGGGCCGCCGGCCCGGGGCTGCTCGCTCATCGGTCCAGGGCTCATCGGTCCAGGGCTCATCGGTCCACCCCTCCCAGCACCGGGTCCAGGGACGCGACGGCGACGACGACGTCGGCCACCTGGCCGCCCTCGCACATCACCGACACGGCCTGCAGGTTGTTGAACGACGGGTCGCGGAAGTGCGCCCGGTACGGCCGGGTGCCGCCGTCGGACACCACGTGCACGCCGAGCTCGCCGCGCGGGTGCTCGACCGTCTGCCACGCCTGCCCGACCGGCACCCGGAAGCCCTCGGTCACCAGCTTGAAGTGGTGGATGAGGGCCTCCATCGAGGTGCCCATGATCGTGCGGATGTGCTGCAGGGAGTTGCCCTGCCCGTCGGCCCCGACGGCCAGCTGCGCGGGCCAGGCGATCTTGCGGTCGGCCACCATCACGGGCTCGCCGGCCGTCCCCGCCAGCCGCTCCAGGCACTGCTCGACGATGCGCAGCGACTGGTAGCACTCCTCCACCCGCAGCACCACGCGGTCGTAGCTGTCGGCGTTGGTCGCGGTGGGCACGTCGAAGTCGTACGTCTCGTAGCCGCAGTACGGGAACGCCTTGCGCACGTCGTAGGGCAGGCCGGCCGAGCGGAGCACCGGGCCGGTGATCCCGAGCGCCATGCAGCCGGTGAGGTCCAGCGTGCCGACGTCGGTGAGGCGGGCGCGGAAGATCGGGTTGGCCAGCAGCAGGTCGCCGAGCTGGCCGAGGTACTTGCGCACCTCCCGCAGCGCGTGGCGCACCTGGTCGTCGAGGTCCGCCGGGACGTCCTGGGCCACGCCGCCGGGCCGCACGTACGCGTGGTTCATGCGCAGCCCGGTGACGGCCTCGAACACGCGCAGGATCTCCTCGCGCGCGGTGAACGCCACGGTCATCACCGTGGTGGCGCCCATCTCGTTGCCGCCGGTGCCGAGGCACACCAGGTGGGAGGCGACCCGGTTGAGCTCCATCATCAGCACCCGGACCACGGAGGCCCGCTCGGGCACGTCGTCGGTGATGCCCAGGAGATTCTCGGTGGCGAGGCAGAACGCCGTCTCCTGGAAGAACGGGGCCAGGTAGTCCATCCGGGTGCAGAACGTCGTGCCCTGCGTCCAGGTGCGGTACTCCATGTTCTTCTCGATGCCCGTGTGCAGGTAGCCGACGCCGCAGCGGGCCTCCGTGACGGTCTCGCCGTCGATCTCGAGCATCAGCCGCAGCACGCCGTGGGTCGACGGGTGCTGCGGGCCCATGTTGACGACGATCCGCTCCTCGCCCACCACCTCGCGGGCGATCTCGTCCCAGTCGCCGCCCGAGGCCTCGAACACCGGCATCCCGCCGCCCAGGTCGTCGACGGGCGGCGGCGTGGCGCGGTACCCCGCTGGTGCGCTCATGAGTACTGCCTCCTGGTGTCCGGCGGCGGCACCGTGGCGCCCTTGTACTCCACGGGGATGCCGCCGAGCGGGTAGTCCTTGCGCTGCGGGTGGCCCGGCCAGTCGTCCGGCATCTCGATGCGCGCCAGCCCCGGGTGGCCGTCGAAGACGATCCCGAAGAAGTCGAACGTCTCGCGCTCGTGCCAGTCGTTGGCGGGGTACACCGGCGTCGTCGACGGCACGTGCGGGTCGGCGTCCGGGCAGGCCACCTCGAGCCGCAGCCGGCGCGAGTGCGTCACGGAGGTGAGGTGGTAGACGGCGTGCAGCTCGCGGCCGGCGTCGTGCGGGTAGTGCACGCCCGAGACGCCGAGCGACAGCTCGAACCGCAGGTCCGGGTCGTCCCGCAGGATGCGGCACACCGTCACCAGGTGCGCCCGCGCCACCCACAGGGTCAGCTCGGCGCGCGCGCCGGGCGGGTCGACGACGACGCGCTCCACGGCCTCGTCGAACGCGACGCCGCGGTCCGCGAGCACCTCGGCGAGCACGTCCACCGCCTCGTCGAACCACCCGCCGTACGGGCGCTCGGCGGCGCCCGGCATCGCGACCGGCTGGACCAGCCCGCCGTAGCCGGAGGTGTCGCCGGTGCCGCGCGCGCCGAACAGCCCGCGGCGCACGTCGACCAGCTCGGGCTGCGGCAGGGAGCCCGCGCCGGCGCCCGGGCCGCTCCCGCCGACCAGCTCGCCCTGGCGCGGCCCCTGCACCTCCTCCGGCTGCGGCACCGGCCGCTCGCCGCTCACCGCAGCAGGCCCTTCAGCTCGAAGGTCGGCGTCGCCTCCAGCGCGGCCGCCTCGGCCGCGGCGGCGGCCTCGCGCCGGTTCACGCCGAGCGGGGCCTCCTGGATGCGCTGGTGCAGCGCGAGGATCGCGTTGATGAGCATCTCGGGGCGCGGCGGGCAGCCGGGCAGGTAGATGTCCACCGGCACCACGTGGTCGACGCCCTGCACGATCGCGTAGTTGTTGAACATGCCGCCGCTGGAGGCGCACACGCCCATCGACAGCACCCACTTGGGCTCGGTCATCTGGTCGTAGACCTGCCGCACCACCGGGGCCATCTTCTGGCTCACGCGCCCGGCCACGATCATCAGGTCGGCCTGCCGCGGCGAGGCGCGGAACACCTCCATGCCGAACCGCGACAGGTCGAACCGCGAGGCCCCGGCCGCCATCATCTCGATGGCGCAGCAGGCCAGCCCGAACGTCACCGGCCACAGCGACGCCTTGCGCAGGTAGCCCGCGACGTCCTCGACCGTCGTCAGCAGGAAGCCCGAGGGCGCCGCCTCTTCCAGCCCCATGTCCCCTCCTTCGGAGACCGTCCCCGTGCCCGGGGACCCCTGACGCCGGCCGTGCCGGCGCCCTTGCCGAACCGCTCCCCGATCGCGGGGCTACACCCAGTCGAAACCGCCGCGCCGCCACTCGTAGAGGAACGGCACGGTGATGAGGGCCAGGAAGACGAGCATCGCCACCAGCCCGAACCCCGCGAGCCAGGCGAAGCTGATCGCCCACGGGTAGAGGAACACCACCTCGATGTCGAAGACGATGAACGTCATCGCCACGAGGTAGTACTTGATCGGCAGCCGGCCGCCGCCCACGGCGTGCGGCGTCGGCTGGATGCCGCACTCGTACGCCTCGAGCTTGGCCCGGTTGTAGCGCTTGGGCCCGACCACCGCGGACGTCGCCACGCCGCCGAGCGCGAGCACGGCGGCCACGGCCATCAGCACCAGCACCGGGACGAAGGGGTCGCTCATCGTCCCTCCCGCAGCCGCTTCATCTCTCGATCACTCCCTCGTGCTCGATCCCCGCGGTCCCGCCCGGTGGCGCCGGCTACGCTGCCGGCACCACCCGGGTCAGCGCCGCGATCACCCTGTCGGACCAGTCCCCGCCGCGCGGCTCGTAGCTGTCGCTGAGCAGCTTGACGGCCAGCTTCATCACGACCGGCGTCGGCAGCCCGTAGCGGATGCCGAGCCGGATGACGGCCGGGTGCTCGATGACCCGGACGAACGCCCGGCCGAGCGTGTAGTAACCCCCCAGCTCCGCGCGCATGCGGTCGGCGTAGGTGCCGAGCGTGCGCTCCCGCCCGGCGTCGGTGGTGCGCGCGCGGGCCTGCGCAATCGCGTCGGCCGCGACGCGCCCCGCCTGCAGCGCGTAGGCGATGCCCTCCCCGTTGAACGGGCTGACCATGCCGGCGGCGTCCCCCACGAGCAGCGCGCCGTCGCGGTACAGCGGGGACCGGTTGAAGCCCATCGGCAGGGCCGCGCCGCGCACGGGGCCCACCTGGTTCTCCGGCGTGAAGCCCCAGTCCTCGGGGGCGTTGGCGATCCAGCGGGCGAGCATCGACCGGTAGTCGTGCCCCGCCGCGGACTGCCGCGCGGGGGTGGAGCTCACCGAGCCGAGGCCCACGTTGGCCGTGCCGTCGCCGAGGGCGAAGATCCAGCCGTAGCCGGGCATGAGGTTCGACCGACCCGGCTCGCCGTCCCACAGCTCGAGGTGCGACTCCATCCACGCGTCCTCGTGGCGCACCGTGGTGCCCGACGGCGTCGCGGTGCGGAAGTAGGTCCGCACCGCCGTGCCGATGGGGCGGTCGTCGCGCCGCGCGATGCCCAGGGCGGTCGCGAACCGCGAGGAGACGCCGTCGGCCGCGACGACGACGGGGGCGCGGTAGGTCACCTCGCGCCGGTCGGCGTCCTGCGCCCGCACGCCCACCACGCGCCCGGTGCGCTCGTCGAGCAGCGGGCCGGTGACCCGCGTGCGCTCGAGGAGCTTGGCGCCGCTGGCCTGCGCGTGCTGGGCGAGCCGGTGGTCGAGCGTCATGCGCGAGCGGGCGAGCCCGTAGCCGGGGTAGGCGGTGACGTCCGGCCACGGCACCTGCCAGGAGCGCCCGCCGGCGACGACGCGCAGCCCGTGGTTGCGGACCCACCCGTCCTCGGGGTCCAGGTCGACGCCCAGCCGGGCCAGCTCGGCCACGGCGCGCGGCGTGAGGCCGTCGCCGCACACCTTGTCGCGGGGGAAGGCGGCCTTCTCCAGCACGAGCACGTCGAGCCCCGCGGCGGCGCACCAGTGCGCCGCGGAGGACCCGGCGGGGCCGGCCCCCACCACGATCACGTCCGCGTCGTCGCGGCGGTCTGCTCGCACGTGCTCACCTCGCTCTCACCCTCCCGGCCGCGGCGCCGTCGCCACACCCGAATCGAGTGGTCCTTGTGAACCCGATCACAACTCCGCTGTCACCTTAGCCACAACGGCGCCCGGATGTGTAGCAAGGCGCGCCTTCCTCGCCGGGAGCGGCGCCCGCCGTGGGCGCCGCGGCACCGATCCTCGCCGATCACGGCGGCGCGGCGGGAGCTCCCCGGGCGTGTCGGCGGTGTGCCGTTGCCGACACCGGCCTGCCTGCCCTCCGAACCTGTCAGCACCAGCGCAGGCCATGGCGTGCGCTGGTGCTGACAGATCCGGGGCTCAGGCGGCGGGGGCTCAGGCGGCGGGGGCTCAGGCGGCGGGCCGGTGGCCCCGGTGCAGCGCGACGATGCCGCCGGAGAGGTTGCGGTAGGCCACCCGCTCCCAGCCGGCCTGGCGCATGAGCCGGCCGAGCCCGGCCTGGTCGGGCCACGAGCGGATGGACTCGGCGAGGTACTCGTACGAGCCCTTGTCCCGCGTCACGGCGCCCGCGACCACGGGCAGCGCCCGCATGAGGTACTCCATGTACACCGTGCGGAACGGCCCCCAGGTGGGCGTGGAGAACTCACACACCACCAGCCGGCCGCCCGGGCGCACCACGCGCAGCATCTCGCGCAGGGCGGCGTCGGTGTCGACCACGTTGCGCAGGCCGAAGCTGATCGTGACCGCGTCGAACGCGCCGTCGGCGAAGGGCAGGGCCGTGGCGTCGCCGGCCACGAACGGCAGGTCCGGGCGGCGCTGCTTGCCCACCGACAGCATGCCGAGCGAGATGTCGGACGGCACGACGAGCGCGCCGTCGTCCGCGAACGGCTCCGACGACGTCCCGGTGCCGGCGGCCAGGTCGAGCACCTTGTCGCCGGGCCGCGCGCCGACGGCCTCGCGGACCAGGCGGCGCCAGCGGCGGTCCTGCCCGAGCGAGACGAGGTCGTTGACGAGGTCGTAGCGGCGGGCGATCCCGTCGAACATCGAGGCGACCTCGGCGGGGTTCTTCTCCAGGGTGGCGCGCGGCATGGTGCTCATGCTCCCACGCGCCGGGCGGGGCCGGGCCGCGCGGCAGCGGCGCGGGAGGCGCCGGAGGTGCCGCGCGGGAGTAACGCACGAGACACCCGCTCGGCCCGGGTCGCGGGCCCGCCCCGGCGTACGCTGGTCGGCGATGTCCGCGACCCCCTCGGCCGAGCGCCCCACCGGCCACGACGCCACCCCGCCGGCCGGCCGCCCCGGCCTCGGCGGCCGCCCCGACGCCGCCGCGGAGCCGCAGCTGGTGGTGCGGACCACGGCGATCGACGCCCTGCCCGACGACCTCACGGCCCTCGTGGACCTGCTGCCGGACGACCGGCCGCTGGCCTGGGTGCGCCGGGGCGACGGGATCGTCGGCTGGGGCGAGGCGCTGCGCGTGGAGACCTCCGGCGCCGCGCGCTTCGCCGACGCCGAGGCGGCGTGGCAGGGGGTGCTCGAGCGCGCCGTCGTGCGCGACGCCGTGCGCCTGCCCGGCACCGGCCCCGTGGCGTTCGGCTCCTTCGCGTTCGACGAGGCGTCGGCCGCCGGCGGCGTGCTGGTCGTGCCGCGCGTGGTGGTGGGTCGCCGCGGCGGGCGGTGCTGGCTGACCACGATCTCCGCCGCGCCCGACATCTCCGTCGCGGCCGCCAGCAGCACCGGCGTGGCCGCGCTGCTCGCCGACGACGACCGCACGCCCGTGGCGGCGCCCGGCGCCGTCACGGTCGACGACGGCGCCGTGCCCGGCGGCGAGTGGAAGCAGGTGGTCGCCGCCGCCGTGGCCCGCATCCAGGACGGCGGGCTGGAGAAGGTCGTGCTCGCGCGCGACGTCGTGGCCACCGCCGAGCGCCCGGTAGACCCGCGCTGGCTGCTGCGCCGCCTCGCCGCGGGCTACGAGGCCACGTGGACGTTCTCCGTCGCCGGCATGGTCGGCGCCACCCCGGAGCTGCTGGTGCGCAGCGAGAAGGGCCTGGTCGCCTCGCGCGTGCTGGCGGGCACGATCCGGCGCGAGCCGGGGATGTCGGACGACGACGCGCTGCTGCGCGCGGCGCACCTGGCCCGCTCCTCCAAGGACCTCGAGGAGCACGAGCACGCCGTCGTCTCCGTGGCCCGCGCGCTGGAGCCGTTCTGCACGTCGATGAACGTGCCCGAGCAGCCGTTCGTGCTGCACCTGCCGAACGTCATGCACCTGGCCAGCGACGTCACCGGCGTGCTCGACCGCTCCGGCGACGGGCGCGCTCCGTCGTCGCTCGCGCTGGCCGCGGCGCTGCACCCGTCGGCCGCCGTGTGCGGCACGCCCACCACCGCGGCGCGCGACCTCATCCGCGACATCGAGGGCATGGACCGCGCCCGCTACGCCGGCCCCGTCGGCTGGACCGGCGCCGACGGCGACGGCGAGTGGGGCATCGCCCTGCGCTCGGCCGAGGTCGACCCGGCCGACCCGCGGCGGGTGCGGCTGTTCGCGGGCTGCGGGATCGTCGCCGCCTCCGACCCGGCGGCCGAGCTCGCCGAGTCCGAGGCCAAGCTGGTGCCGATGCGGTTCGCGCTCGGCGCCGAGGGCTGAGCCGGCCGCACCCTCGCACGGACCGGCGCTCCCGGCCCCGCGCCTCGCGCCTCACGGCGTCGGATCCCGTCAGGGTTGGTCGCGTCATCGGGCGGGTTGCGCGACCAACCCTGACGGGATCCGCACCCGGGCCCTGCGTCCCACGGCATCTGTTGCCGGCGGCGAGCACCGTGCTTACCGTCCGTGTCGGTCGGGCTGCCCGGGGAGCCCCCCTCCCGGGTCCGTCCCCCGACAGTCTCGACGACTCACTGTCGAGCACCTGGAGGGTCGATGGAAGGCTCACCCACCGCGGTCGAGGAGCGGCAGCAGCCCGTCCGCAGTCTCATCCCCGCCCGGCTGGACCGGCTGCCGTGGACGAAGTTCCACTGGATGGTCGTCGTCGGGCTGGGCGTCTCGTGGATCCTCGACGGGCTGGAGGTCCAGCTCGTCGCCGACGTCGGCTCGATCCTCACCGAGGAGGGCAGCGGCCTCGGCATCTCGCCGGCCCAGGTCGGCCTGCTGGCCTCCGTCTACCTGGTCGGCCAGGTCGTCGGCGCCCTGGTCTTCGGCCGCCTCACCGACCGGCTCGGGCGCCGCAGGCTGTTCATCCTGACCCTGGTGATCTACCTGGCCGGCAGCGGCCTGGCCGGGCTGTCCTGGAACCTCGAGTCGTTCCTGGTCTTCCGGTTCATCGCCGGCATGGGCATCGGCGGCGAGTACAGCGCCATCAACTCCGCGATCGACGAGCTCATCCCCGCCCACTACCGCGGCCGGGTCGACATCGCGGTCAACGGCACGTACTGGGGCGGCGCCCTCATCGGCTCGCTCGGCGCCCTCGTGCTGCTCAACCCGGACCTGGTCCCGATCTTCTGGGGCTGGCGCATCGCGTTCTTCCTCGGCCCGGTGCTCGGCCTGATCATCATCTACATCCGCCGGCACATCCCCGAGAGCCCGCGCTGGCAGCTCACCCACGGCCACGCGACCGAGGCGGAGGCGAGCGTCGACGAGATCGAGCGGACCATCGAGGCCCAGGGCGGGAAGCTCGCGCCCGTCGACGACGGCAAGGCGATCGAGGTCGTCGCGGAGAAGTCGATCCCGATCCTGCGCGTCGCCAGGATCATCTTCGCCGAGTACCCGAAGCGCGCCGTGCTCGGGGCGACGCTGATGATCACGCAGTCGTTCCTGTACAACGCGATCTTCTTCACCTACGCGCTCGTGCTGCACAACTTCTTCGACGTCCCGCACGGCAGCGTGCCGCTGTACTTCATCCCGTTCGCCCTGGGGAACCTCATCGGCCCGCTGGCGCTCGGCCACCTGTTCGACACGTGGGGACGGCGGCGCATGATCCTGCTGACCTACGGCCTCGCGGCGGTCGTGCTGGCCGTCGCCGCCGTGCTGTTCAGCATGGGGCTGCTCACCGCGGTCACCCAGACGATCCTGTGGTGCGTCTGCTTCTTCTTCGCCTCCGCCGGGGCCTCGTCCGCCTACCTCACGGTGAGCGAGATCTTCCCCCTCGAGCTGCGCGGCCAGGCGATCGCGCTGTTCTTCTGCATCGCCCAGCTCTCCGGCGCGGTCGCCGCGGCGCTGTACGCCTCGCTCGTCGGCGAGGGCGACGCGCGCGGGCCGCTCACCTTCGGGTACTTCCTCGGGGCCGGCATCATGCTGGTCGGCGGCCTCGTGGCGTGGTTCCTCGGCATCGACGCCGAGCGCAAGTCGCTGGAGGACATCGCCGACCCGGTGACCTCGACGCGGCGGCGCGGCGCCACCCGGATCGAGGGCCCCAACCCGCTGGCCCGCTGAGGCACCGGTCCCGTCACGCACGAGGGCGGCGGCCGGCTCCCCGGGGGAGCCGGCCGCCGCGCTCGTTCAGGCCACCGTCAGGACGCCGTCAGGCCGTGAGAGCCACCGTCAGCCGTTGCCGCCGAAGAGCCAGTCCCACAGCGAGTCGCCCGAGCCGGAGCTGCCGGAGCCGTCGCTCGACCCGTCCTCGCCGGAGCCGGGCTGCGGCGCCTGCTGGCCGCTCCCCTGGTCGGAGCCGCCCTGGTCGGAGCCGCCCTGGTCGGAGCCGCTGCTGGTCTCCTCGCGGACGGCGAAGGTGACCGTCACCTGCTCCGCGGAGCCGTCGCGCACCACGGTCAGCGTGGACTCCTGGCCGGCGGTGCGCTCCCGGACGAACGCGGTGAGCGACTCGGCGCCGTTCACCGGCTCGTCGTCGATCGCCACGATGACGTCGCCGGACCGCAGGCCCGCCTCGGCGGCCGGCGAGCCGGCCGTGACGTCCTGGACCTGCGCCCCGCGGCGCGTGACGCCGTCGGCGGTCGCGGTGCCGTCCCTCATCGTGACGCCCAGGAACGCGTGCTGCGCCGAGCCGTTCTCGATGAGCTGGCTGCTGATGTTCTTGGCCAGGTTCACCGGGATGGCGAAGCCCAGGCCGATCGAGCCGGACTGCCCGCTCGCGCCGCTCGACAGCGTCGCGATGGACGAGTTGACGCCGATGACCTGCCCGCTCGCGTTGAACAGCGGGCCGCCGGAGTTGCCGGGGTTGATCGCCGCGTCGACCTGGATCGCGTTGGTCACCACGGAGTCGGTGGCGTCCTCGCCGGCCGCCGACACCGGGCGGTCGAGCGCGGACACGATGCCCGTCGTCGCGGTGTTGGCCAGGCCCAGCGGGTTGCCGACGGCGAGCACCGGTTCGCCCACCTGCACGGCGTCGGAGTCGCCGAGCGCGACGGGCTGCAGGTCGTCGGGCGCGTCCTGGATCTGCACGACGGCGAGGTCGGTGCTGGGGTCGGTGCCCACGATGGTCGCCTCGAAGAGCCGGCCGTCGCTGAGCGTCACCTGCACCGTGCCGTTCGCCGCGCCGGAGACGACGTGGTTGTTGGTCAGCACGTGGCCGGAGTCGTCGATGACGAGGCCGGAGCCCTCGGAGCCGCCCTGCTGGCTGCTCACCTGGATCGCGACGACGGACGGCGCCACGGCGGCCGTGACCGCCTGCCAGTCCGGGTCCTCGGCGGTGGAGTCCTCGACCGGCGCGGCGTCGGAGCTGTCCGAGCGGCCGACCGCCGCGATCGACGCCGGCGCGCCGTCGTCGTCGAGACCCGCGACGAGCGCGGCCGTGCCGCCGCTGGCGAGCAGCGCCGCGATGACCGCGGCGCTCGCCACCGGCACCCACGCGCGCGGGCGGCGCTCGCGGGTCGTGGTCCGGCCGCCCTCGGGGCGGGCGTCCGGGTACAGGTACGGGTTCGACGGGTCGTGGTGGCCGGGCTGCTGCTGCGAGCCCCACCCCGGCCCGGCGGGGGCCTGCGCGTGGCCCGGGGCGTGGTGGGCCGGCTGCTGGCCCGGCTGCTGGCCCTGCGGCTGGCCCTGAGAGTGGCCCTGAGAGTGGCCCTGCTGGCCGGGCTGCTGCGGCGACCCGTACGGCGCGTACTGCCCGTAGCGGGGGCCGGCGGCCTGCGCGGGCTGCGGGGCCGGCACGTCCGGTCGGGGCAGCGGGGCGGTGTCGTGCACAGCCAGCCGCTCGGTCGGGTGCTCGACCGGCTCGGCGGGGTGCGGGGCCGCCGGCGTCGCACCGGACGGCGCCGGCTGCCGGCCCGTCGGGTCCGCCTGCGGACGCGACCCCGGCGCGGCGGGGCGCTGCTCCTGCGGCGCGTCCTGCCCCTGCCGGGCGTCGTTGTTCTCGGTGCTCATGGTGGCCTCCTCGTTCTCCTGGCCACGAGACAACACCATCAGACTGACGTGGCCCTTGAGCGAACCTGAGAGTTCTCTGCACGCGCGCGGCCGCGAACGGTCGCGGCCGCGGCGCTGGGGTTCGTCACCCGACGCTGCCGTCCCCCGCGCCCGCTCGCACGGCCACCGCGCGCACGGCCGCCGCCACGCGTGCGGCGACCTCGCGCGACTCGGCGAGCCGGTCGGTGCGCGGCACCCGCACCTCGACCACCTCGACGCCGGGCGCCGGGCGGGCGAGCGCGTCACGCAGCCCGGCGAGGTCGCGCACCGCGCGGTGCCGCACGCCGTAGCCGGCGCACAGGGCGGCCAGGTCGGCGCCGTGCGGCGTGCCGAAGACCTGCTCGAACACCGCCGCGCCGGCCGGCGAGGCGGCCGCGAGCGCGCCGTGCTCGAGGGTGGCGAAGATCGACCCGCCGTCGTCGTTGACGACCACGAGCTGCAGGTCGGCGGCCGGCTCGTGCGGCCCGGCCAGGAGCCCGCCGACGTCGTGCAGGAACGTGAGGTCGCCGAGCAGGGCACGGGTCCGGCCGCCGCGGGCGTCCGACCGGACCGCCCGCGCCAGCGCCACCCCGAGGGCGGTGGAGACCGTGCCGTCGATCCCCGCCAGGCCCCGGTTGGCCAGGACGAGCGGCGAGGCGGCGGCGCCGTCCGCGGACGCCCCGCCGTCGGACCCGTCGTCGGACCCGTCGTCGGACCCGTCGTCCGCCCACGTCTCGGCGGCGCCGAGCACGAGCTCGAGGTCGCGGACCGGGTTGGACGAGCCGACGACGAGGGCGTCGCGCGGACCGGTCGCGGCGAGCACGGCGCGGGCGACCGTCAGCCCCGCGCGCAGCGCCGCGGCGAGCGC
>NZ_LWGM01000056.1 GCF_001750215.1 Isoptericola variabilis
GGAGGCGGCGGTGCGGGCCGCGATGGAGCGCTACGCCGGGATCGCCGACCTCGTCGTGGTGCCGGACGACCCGGCGGCCTGCGACGGTGCGCTGCTGGCGGGGCGCTCCCTGGCGGAGCACGCGCCCGCGTCGCCGGCGCGGCAGGCCTTCGCGGCGCTGGCCGACCGGCTCCGCCGGCCTGTGCCCGCCTGAGCCCTTGCCGCTGTTCCGCACCTCACAGCGCGACCCCCTGGCGGGGCGCCTCGACAAGTAGTTGAATCATCAACGGCACGGCGCCATCCCCCTCCGGCGCCGGCCCCGGCCCGCCCGTCCCCTTTCGTGGCGGGCCGCCCGCTCGACGGCACCCGTCACGCCCCCTGCGACGGGTGCCGTCGTGCGTCCGGCCTCCGTCGTCCGGTCGTCGCCCGGGTCGTCGTCCGGTCGTCGAGGAGCCCCGCGCGAGCGACGCCGGGACGGCGACCCGCTCCCCGACGGCGCGGTGTCCGTGCTGGTGACAGGGCAGACTGTGCCCATGCGCCTGTACGTGCCCGCCACGCTCGACGAGCTGGCCACCGCTGCCGTGACCGCGACCGGGGCGACGTGGACCGTGCCCCCGCGCGGCGCGCACGCCGTCACGCCCGCGCTCGCCGGGTCCCTGCCCGACGAGGACGAGGAGGGGCGCGAGTACGCCGCCTTCCTCGCCGCCGCCCACGACTCGCTGCTGCTGGTCGCCGCCCGCGGCGACGTCGTCCCGCTGCGGGTCGTCGTCACGGTGGAGGTGCCGGACGCGGTGGTGCTGCTCGCCGCCGGCGGTGGGTTCGACGGCGGGGCCGACGACGGCGCCGCCGTGCCCTCGGCCGTGCGCGTCACGCGCGAGGTGCCCGGCACGGTTGTCGTCGCCGTGCACGTCGACGAGCCCGAGGCCGCCGCCGACGTGCACGACGTCCTGGCCGCGGCCGACGAGGAGAGCGACGCGGAAGCCGCGGGGGACGTGGCGGCGGCGTCGGAGTCCCTGCTCGACGACGCGCTGCAGCGCGTCACCGACCGGGACCTGCTCTGGTACGACCCGACGGAGATCCCGACGATCCCGCGGCCGTGACCGGCCGCGGGACGGGCGACGCCGGCGCAGCCCGGCGGCTCAGCCGAGGTAGACGAGCACCTCGTCGTGCAGCAGCCCGTTGGTGGCCACCGCGTTGCCGCCCCAGGGGCCCGGCTCGCCCTCGAGCGAGGTGAACCGCCCGCCGGCCTCGGTGACGATCGGCACGAGCGCCGCCATGTCGTAGAGCTCGAGCTCGGGCTCGGCGGCGATGTCGGCGGCGCCCTCGGCGACGAGCATGTACGACCAGAAGTCGCCGTAGCCGCGGGTGCGGTAGCACCGGCGGGTCAGGTCCAGGAACCCCGAGAGCTTGTCGCGCTCGTCCCAGCCCGACAGCGAGGAGTAGGAGAACGAGGCGTCCTCGAGCCGCCGCACCCCGGAGACCGACATCCGGGTGGCCGCGGCGAGCGACTTGCCGGTCCACGCGCCGGAGCCCTTGGCGGCCCACC
This sequence comes from Isoptericola variabilis, assembly GCF_001750215.1. GTDB lineage: Bacteria > Actinomycetota > Actinomycetes > Actinomycetales > Cellulomonadaceae > Puerhibacterium > Puerhibacterium variabilis_A. The sequence goes on from NZ_LWGM01000056.1 coordinate 1,526, forward strand.
AGCGCCGGCCCAGCGCGGGGGCGGACACCAGGCCGACCACCACCTCGTCGCCGTCGGCCAGCGCGATCAGCGTGGCCCAGACCGGGACGCCACGCACGAAGTTCTTGGTGCCGTCGATCGGGTCGACGATCCAGCGTCGCGGCCCGCTGCCGGACGCGCCGTACTCCTCGCCGACGATCGCGTCACGGGTGCGGGCGCGCCGCAGCTGCCCGCGCACGAAGTCCTCGGCCGCGCGGTCGGCGTCCGAGACCGGCGTGCTGTCCGGCTTGGTCTCGACGTGCAGGTCGAGCGCGCGGAAACGCTCCATGGTCAGGGCGTCGACCTGGTCGGCGAGGACGTGGGCCAGGCGCAGGTCGTCCTCGTACGTCCGGGTGGCGGAGGGGTGCACGGCTCACACGGTAGCGGTGCGGGAGGCCAGCAGGCGGCGGAAGGACGCCAGCCGCAGGGCGCGTGTCGCGCGCGCCTCGGCGTCGTCGGTCGCCTCGACCCACTCGTCGAGGGCGCAGTCCGGCGCGTCCGCGAGGTGCGTGCACCCGCGCGGGCACTCCTCGGCCGCCGCGTCCAGGTCCTCGAACGCGTGCAGCAGGTGCGCGACCTCCACGTGCGCCAGCCCGAACGAGCGGATGCCGGGGGTGTCGATGACCCAGCCGTCGTACCCGGCGTCGCCGTCCGGCGCCGCGGGCAGGCGCAGCGCGACGGCCGAGGTCGAAGTGTGCCGCCCGCGCCCGGTGACGTCGTTGACGTGCCCGGTGGCGCGCGCCGCGCCGGGCACCAGCGCGTTGACCAGCGTCGACTTGCCGACGCCGGAGTGGCCGAGCAGCACCGAGACGCGCCCGCGCAGCCGGTCGCGGACGTCCTCGACCGACGCGGCCGCCAGCGCCAGGGAGCGCGCCCCGCCGGCAGCCCCGCCGGCAGCCCCGCCGGCAGCCCCGCCGTCCGCGCCGTCGCCGCTGCCGTCCGCCGTCGGCTCTCCGCGCCGCGTCACCACGACCTCGACGCCGAGCGGCTCGTACAGCGCGCGCAGCGCGTCGGGAGCGGCGAGGTCGGCCTTGGTGAGGCACAGCAGCACCTCCATGCCGGCGTCATAGGCGGCCACCACCGCGCGGTCGATCATGCCGGTGCGCGGCTCGGGCTGGGCCAGCGCCGTCACGACGACGAGCTGGTCGGCGTTGGCCACGACGATGCGCTCGTAGGGGTCGGTGTCGTCGGCGGTGCGGCGCAGCACCGACGTCCGCTCCGCGATCCGCACGATGCGCCCCAGGGTGTCCTTGGCGCCCGAGGTGTCGCCCACGACGTCGACCCGGTCGCCCACGACCACGCGCGTGCGCGTCAGCTCGCGGGCCTTCATCGCCAGCATGTCGCGCTCGTCGGGACCGCCCTCGTCGATCAGCAACGTGTAGCGGCCGCGGTCGACGCCGGTGACCAGGCCGACCAGCGCGTCGGCGTGCTCGGGGCGCTGCTTGGTGCGGGGCCGGCTGCCCCGCTTCGAGGGCCGCGCCCAGCGCTCGTGCTCGTCGCGGGCGCGCGCCATCAGCGGCTCTCCACCGCGTCGCCGGCCAGCATGGCCCGCCACAGCCCGGCGAAGCCCGGCAGCGTCTTGGCGGTGGTCTCGACGTCCTCGACCAGCACGCCCGGCACCCGCAGCCCGATCAGCGCGCCGGACGTCGCCATCCGGTGGTCGGCGTAGGTGCGGAACGTCGCGCCGTGCAGCGGCCGCGGGGTGATGACCAGGCCGTCGCGCGTCTCCTCGGCGCGCCCGCCCAGCCGGGTGATCTCGGCGGCGAGCGCGGCCAGGCGGTCGGTCTCGTGGCCGCGCAGGTGCCCGATGCCGCGCAGGCGGCTGGGGGAGTCCGCCAGCGCCGCGAGCGCGGCGATCGTCGGGGCGAGCTCGCCGGCGGCGCGCAGGTCGACGTCGATGCCGCGGACCTCGCCGGTGCCGGTGACGCGCAGGACGTCGCCGTCGAGCACCGCCGTGCCGCCCATCCGGGTGAGCAGGTCGGGCAGCATCGCGCCGGGCTGCGTGGTGCGCGCGGGCCAGCCCGGCACCGCCACGGTGCCGCCGGCCACGAGCGCCGCGGCGAGGAACGGCGCGGCGTTCGACAGGTCCGGCTCGACGCGCACGTCGCGCGCGGCGACCGGTCCGGGCTCGACGCGCCAGATGCCGTCGCGCGAGTCGTCGACGGCCACGCCGACCTCGCGCAGCGTCTCGACGGTCATCGCGATGTGGGGCAGGCTCGGCAGCGTCGTGCCGATGTGCCGCACGGTGAGGCCCTCGTCGTACCGGGCCGCGGCGAGCAGCAGGCCGGAGACGAACTGGGACGACGCCGAGGCGTCGACGTCGACGCTGCCGCCGCGCAGGGCCCCGGTGCCCACCACGGTGAACGGCAGGTGCGCGGGGAGGTCGGTGCCCGCCGCGGGGCCGCCGGTGCCGTCGCCCGGCCGGACGTCGACGCCGAGCGCGTGCAGCGCCGCGAGCACGGGCAGCATCGGGCGCACCCGCGCCTGCGGGTCGCCGTCGAACCGGACGGGGCCGTCGGCCAGCGCCGCCAGGGGCGGCAGGAAGCGCATGACGGTGCCGGCCAGCCCCGTGAAGACGTCGACGTCACCGACGAGGCGGCCGGGGGTGACGTGCAGGGTCGAGGGGGCGTCGCCCTCGGTGACGCCGGCACCGAGCGTGCGCAGCGCGGCGATCATGAGGTCGGCGTCGCGGCTGCGCAGGGCCCCGCGCAGCACGCCCGGCCCGTCGGCCAGGGCGGCGAGCACGAGCAGGCGGTTGGTGAGCGACTTGCTGCCGGGCACCTCGACGACGGCGTCGAGCGGTCCGGGCGCGACGGGCGCCTCCCACGCGGGTGCGGGTGCGGGGGAGAGGCTGCCGGGCGCGGTCGACGTCATGGCGACGAGGCTAGTTGACGCGGCGCCCGGCGGTCGGCGCCGGGGCCGCCGTGAGACGCCCCGGCGCGGTGCCTCACGGTGTGAGCCGGTGGCGTCAGGACGCGACGTCGCCGAGCTTCTTCTCCGCCCGCCGGGCCGAGCGGGCGGTGGCCTCGGCCGCGGCCTGGCGCGCGTGGCTGACGCGCCACGCCACGCCCGGGCGGCCCTCGGTGTCGACGCCGGCGATGAGCGCCGCGCCCACGGCCCCGAGGTTGCGCACGAAGCGGGTCGTCCTCGCCTGGCGCTCGGCGCCCTTGCTGGTGAACGGCTGGTTCACCACGGCGAGCGGCACGGTGAGCGCGGCGAGCGCCAGCGCGGCGGTGCGCGGCGCCTTGCCCAGGCCCAGCAGCAGCCCGGCCAGGGCGGTGGCCGCACCGTGCACGCGCACGCACAGCGTCAGCTGCGCGTCGCTCAGCGGCTTGACGCCGAGCCGCTCGGTGGCGAGGGCGGCGCCCTCGCGGGCGGCGGCCGTGTGCTCGGCCGGGTGGAGCGCGGCCTGCACGCCGTCGTAGACGAACGAGGTGGCCAGGAGGGGCCTGGCGAAGCGACGCAGCAGCATGCGACCCACCTTGGCAGACGAGCGCCGGCTTCGCAGGGTGTGCCGGCGGGCGCGTCGTCGGTCGCCCGCCGCGCCGGGGCGGGGACGGCGACGGGCGGCGGGAATGGAGCCGTGCGGGGCGGCGTTGTGACAGTCGTGATCCCGTGCCCCCCGCAGCCGACGTCCGCCGCCCCCGTGCGGCTCTTCGGCGTCCCCGCCGAGGTCGACGGTCTGGTCAAGCAGCCCGTGCCCGCCGCAGGCCCCGCGCTCCCCGCCTGGTCCCGCCAGGCCTGGTCCCGCGAGCCGCTCGGCGGCGGGCTAGGCTCGACGTCGATGAGCCCCGACATTCCGGCCCCCCGAGGGCGAGACGACGCCGAGGCCGTCGTCGCGCCCGCGGACGAGGCGCCCAGCCCCACCACGACGGACCCGCAGACGGGCGCGACGCCGTCCGGCGCGGCGACCGCCGAGGAGATCGACCCAGAGATCGACCCGGAGAACACCGACCGCGCCCCGGAGGACGAGGGCTCGGCCGTACGTGCGGCGCGCTTCGAGTCCGACGCGCTGCAGTACCTCGACCAGCTCTACTCGGCCGCGCTGCGCATGACGCGCAACCCGGCCGACGCCGAGGACCTGGTCCAGGAGACGTTCGCCAAGGCGTTCGCGGCGTTCCACCAGTACAAGCCCGGGACCAACCTCAAGGCCTGGCTGTACCGGATCCTCACGAACACCTTCATCAACAGCTACCGCAAGAAGCAGCGCGAGCCGCAGCAGTCCCAGGCCGAGGAGGTCGAGGACTGGCAGATCGCCCGCGCCGCGTCGCACACGTCGCAGGGGCTGCGTTCCGCGGAGGCCGAGGCGCTGGACCGCCTCCCCGACTCGGACGTCAAGCGCGCCCTCGCGTCACTGCCCGAGGACCGCCGCATGGTCGTGTACTACGCGGACGTCGAGGGCTTCCCCTACAAGGAGATCGCCGAGATCATGGGTACGCCGATCGGGACGGTGATGTCCCGCCTGCACCGCGGTCGTCGCCAGCTGCGCGAGCTGCTGGCCGACTACGCGGCCCAGCGTGGTCTGGTCCCGGCCGGCGCGCAGGCGCCGTCGCACGGAGGTGAGCAGTGAACGCGCAGGAGTCGTCGGCGGGCACGGAACCCGTGACCCCCATCCCGCACGAGACCGCGGGGCAGACCGAGTGCGAGCACGCGCTCGAGCACCTCTACGAGTACCTCGACTCGGAGATGACCCCGGACGACGAGCGGCGCATGCGCGCCCACGTGGCGCACTGCTCGCCGTGCCTGGCGGAGCTGAGCGTCGAGGAGCTCGTCAAGCAGCTGGTCCGCCGCTCCTGCAGCGAGCGGGCGCCGGAGACGCTGCGCGCGCGCATCCACCAGCAGCTGACCGGCATGGCGGTCCGGTCCTGACGGCAGGCACCTGACGGCACGCGACTGACGGCCTGAGCGCGACGAAGGGCCGGGACCCCGTGGGGTCCCGGCCCTTCGTCACGTCTGCTGCCTGTGCTCAGGCGTTGGGACGCTTGCCGTGGTTCGCGGCGTTGCCCTTGCGGCTACGACGCTTGCGACCGCGCTTGCTCATGGCTGTCTCTCCATCAAAACCGGACGACATGGGTCGCCCCTATGGTCCCACACGCCCGCAGGTGCCCGTGCGCCGGTGCCCGCGGGACGGGTTCCGTGGGACGCTGACCTCTCCCGACACCCCGAGCAGCACGGAGGCGACGCGACATGTCCACCCCCCACGAGCCGACGACCCCCGACGCCCCCCGGCCCGACGACGGGCACCCGCACGGCACGCAGGCCTGGACGGTCGCGGCCCCGCAGACGGTCGAGGTGCCCGCGGCGCGCGGGCTCGCGGTGCGCTTCACCAGCGGCACGGTCGAGGTCGTCGGGGACGCCGCGCACGCCGACGGCGTGACCGTGGAGGTGCTCGACCCCGGCCCCCGCCCGGTGCACGTGGTGCTCGAGGACGGCGCGCTGCGCGTGGGCCGCCATCCCCGCGGCGGCCTCGGCGGCCTGCTCGAGAGCCTGCGCACGGCGCGCGAGGACGGCGCCGTCGCCGTGCGGGTCACGGTGCCGGCGGCGCTCCCGGTCGACGTCGCCGTCGTGGGCGCGCGCGTGGAGCTCACGGGCACGGCGGCCGGCACGGCGGTGAAGACCGTCGGCGGCGACGTGATCGCCCAGGGTGCGGCCGGGCCGCTCACCGTCCGCACCGTCTCCGGCGGGGTCGAGGTCGCCGACCACCGCGGCGACCTCTCGGTCGACGGCGTCTCCGGGCGGCTGTCCGTCGCGGGCGCGCTGGGCCGGGTGGCCGTGCACACGGTCTCCGGCGCCGTCGAGGTCCGGGCCCACGGCACGACGCCGCTGCTGACCGCCCGCAGCGTGTCGGGCGCCGTCGCGGTGTCGCTCGACCCCGGCACCCCGGTCAACCTGCGCGCCCGCAGCGTGTCCGGCCGGGTGGAGCTGGACGGTGCGGCGCAGCCGAGCACCTCGACGCGCGGCGTCGTCGTCGAGGTGGCCGAGGCGGGCGCCGCGGCCTACGTGTCCGTCTCCACGGTCAGCGGCACGACGAGCGTCCGGCGCGCGTGAGCCCGGCCCGGTCGGCAGGGTGGGGCCATGAACTCCTCTGACGTGCTCCTCGACGCCTTCGGCCGCGTGCCGGAGCTGGTCCACGGCGTGCTCGACGGCCTCGACGGTGCCGACGGTGCGGTCGACGCCCGGCTCACGGCGCGGCTCGACCCCGAGGCCAACTCCGTGGCATGGCTCGTGTGGCACCTGACGCGGGTGCAGGACGACCACGTGGCCGACGTCGCCGGCACCGAGCAGGTGTGGACGGCGGCGGGCTGGGCGGACCGGTTCGGCCTGCCGCTGGACCCGTCCGACACCGGCTACGGCCACAACCCGGACCAGGTGGCCGCCGTGCGGGCCGACGCCGGGCTGCTGCGCGCCTATCACGACGCCGTGCACGCCGAGACGGTGCGGTTCGTGCGGTCCCTGGACGACGCCGACCTGGAGCGCGTCGTCGACGCGCAGTGGGACCCGCCGGTGACGCTCGGCGTGCGGCTGGTCAGCGTGGTCGGCGAGTGCCACCAGCACGCGGCACAGGCGGCGTACGTCCGCGGCGTGCTGGAGCGCACCGGCCGCTGAGGCGGGTGGCCGCCCGTCCAGCAGGCTGCGGGAGCGTCGTCAGGCTGCGTCGTCGGGCAGGCCGAGCCACTGGTGCCAGCCCGTGTGCAGCACCAGCCACGCCATGAGGCCGTAGCCGGCCTGGCCCGGGTAGCCGGAGCCGTTCTGGGCCAGGTCGGCCAGCCACTGCTCGTGCTGGGCCAGCGGGGTGTACGTGTCCACGTACGGCACGCGGCGGCGGGAGGCGACGTCGGCGAACGCGGCGGAGAGCTCCGCCAGCCGCGGCCCGTCCTCGGGCCGCCCCGGCGGCGGGCCGACGACGAGCGCCGGGATGCGCGAGGAGTCGGCGACGTCGAGCACGTTGGCGAGGTTGAGGCGCGAGCGCGCCACGGAGTGGCCCGTGGCGACGTCGTGCCGGCCGAGCGCGACCACGAGCCGGTTGTCGCACTCCGGGTCGAACCGCGCGGCCGCCTCGGCCTCCCAGCGGGCGCCGAGGCCCGTGGTCGTCTCGCCCGGCACCGCGAGCGTGAACACCATCGCCGGGCGCTCGAACCGGGTGCGGGCCATCACCCGGCCCACCCAGCCGAGGGCGCGGGCGTCGCCCACGCCCGTGCTCAGCTCGTCGCCGACGACGCAGATGCGCACCTCGCGTTCCGCCACGGACCTCTCCTCGTCGTACCGATGCCCCGACATTGTGGACCGCGCGAGGCGGGCACGGCGGCACTCCACGCCGCCGGCCGGCGACGTCGTCGGCGAAGACGTGGGTGGACCGGCCGCGCACCGCCCCCGCGGGCCCGGCTCAGCGGAGCGTGACGCCCCAGCGGACCGTGTGCTCGGCCCCCGGGGCGAGGCGCACGAGGCGCTCGCCGGAGTTGAAGGCGTCCGCGACGCAGCTCATCGGCTCGGCCGCCAGGCCGTAGCGCTCGTGCTCGGGGATGTGGTTCGCCGAGCAGACCTGCCAGCAGTCCAGCGACCCGTCCATCCACACGGCCGGCGTGCGCCCGTCGGGACAGCCCAGCAGGCACCACGACAGCCCGTCGGCGTCCCGGAGCGGGTCGACCCACGCGTCGTCGAGGTCCAGGTCCGCCAGGGACCGGGCCTCGCGCAGGTCGTAGTCGCCCGCCACGGGCTCGGTGCCGGTCGGCAGCAGCCGGTCGTCCACGGTGACGTGGGTGGCGGCGTCGAGGCGCACCGTGCACTCGTCCAGGCCCGCGCCGCCGGTGGACAGCCACGGGTGGAAGCCGACGCCGTAGGGCGCGGTCCCGGCGCCGACGTTGCGCGTCGTGAGCGTCACCTCGAGCCCGGCGTCGGACAGCGCGTAGCGCACCCGCGTGACGAGCTGGAACGGCCAGCCCTTCTGCGCCGGCAGGGCGAGCTCCAGGGTGACCGCGGCCTCCGCGACGTCGACGGCGCTCCAGCGCTCCCAGGCGGCCAGGCCGTGCAGGGCGGTGCCGCGCTCCGGCTCGCTCACGGCGAGCTGGTAGGTGCGGCCGTCGACGGCGTAGCGGCCGTCGCGCAGCCGGTTGGGCCACGGGACCAGCACGGCGCTGTTGAACACCGGCGCCACCTCGTCCTCGCCGAACGGCACCAGCACGTCGCGCCCGCCCACCGTGTACTCGCGGACCATGGCGCCGACCTCGGCGACGACGGCGCGGTGCTCGCCGTGGGCGAGGACGTGCTGACCGCCCGACGGCGGTGTCGCCGCGACGTCCGTGCTGGTGGGGAAGAGACTGGTGTTCTGACTGGTGGTCACGTTCACACCGTAGTCGTGAGGCCAGCGCGCTGCGTCACACATATGTTTGACCACTGAGGATTCAGGAGGAGCGATGGAAAATCAGGTACTCGGCCGCACCGGCCGCCTGGTCTCGGTGGTCGGCCTGGGCACGTGGCAGCTCGGGACGGACTGGGGCGAGATCTCCGACGACGAGTCGCGTGCCGTGCTCGAGGCCGCCCTGGAGGCGGGTGTCACCTTCTACGACACGGCGGACGTCTACGGCGACGGCCGCAGCGAGCAGGCGATCGGGGCGTTCCTCAAGGACCACGGCGACGCCGGGATCACGGTGGCCACCAAGATGGGCCGGCGCGCCGAGCAGGTGCCGGAGAACTACGTGCTGCCGCACTTCCGGGAGTGGGCGGACCGGTCCCGGCGCAACCTCGGCGTGGACACCCTCGACCTGGTGCAGCTGCACTGCCCGCCGTCGGCCGTGTACTCCACGACGGAGGTCTACGACGCGCTGGACCAGCTCGTCTCCGAGGGCGTCATGGCCGCCTACGGCGTCAGCGTGGAGAAGACGTCGGAGGCGCTGGAGGCCATCGCCCGGCCGAACGTCGCCACGGTGCAGATCATCCTCAACGCCTTCCGGCTCAAGCCGCTCGAGGAGGTGCTGCCCGCCGCCTCGGCGGCCGGGGTGGGCATCATCGCGCGCGTGCCCCTGGCCTCCGGGCTGCTGTCGGGCCGGTACACCAAGGACACGAGCTTCCCCGAGTCGGACCACCGGAGCTACAACCGCCAGGGCGAGGCCTTCGACGTGGGCGAGACGTTCTCCGGGGTGGACTTCGAGACGGGCGTCACCGCCGCCGCGGAGTTCTCCGAGCTCGTGCGCACCACGCTCGGCGACACGGGCCTCACGGCGGCCCAGGCGGCTATCGCGTGGGTCTGGCAGCAGCCGGGCGTCTCCACGGTGATCCCGGGGGCGCGCAGCGCCGAGCAGGCCCGCTCGAACGCCGAGGCCGGCGCGGCGCCGACCCTCGGCCCGCTGTTCAACAGCGGCGTCCGCGAGATCTACGACCAGCACTTCCGCGCCGCGGTGCACGAGCGCTGGTGACGTCCCCGGCGCCGGGCGCCCGCCCGGCGCCGGCCGCAGGACCGACGACGACGGCCCGCCACCCCTCGGGTGGCGGGCCGTCGTCGTGCGGGCGGGGCCTCGGTCAGGCGAAGACCTGCTCGAGCAGCGTCCGCTGCTGGGCCTGGTGCAGCTTGGCCGTGCCGGCGGCGGTCGACGCCGACGCCGGGCGGGAGGCGACGCGCACGCGCGGCAGGTCCTCCGGCAGCGCCAGGTGCAGGAACGACCAGGCGCCCTGGTTCTCCGGCTCGTCCTGCGCCCACACGACGTCCTCGGTGCCGTAGCGCGCCAGCTCGGCGCGCAGCTCCTCGAGGGGCAGCGGGTAGAGCTGCTCGAGGCGGACCAGCGCGATGCTCGTGTCTTGGCGCTTGGTGCGCTCGGCCAGCAGGTCGTAGTAGAGGCGGCCGGTGCACAGCACCACCTTGCGCACGCCCGCCGGGTCCAGGGTGTCGCCGATCACCGGGCGGAACGTGCCGGAGGTGAAGTCCTCCACGCCCGAGGCCGCCGCCTTGAGCCGGAGCAGCTGCTTCGGCGTGAAGACGACGAGCGGCTTGCGGGGCCGCCGGTAGGCCTGCTGGCGCAGCAGGTGGAAGTACGACGCCGGCGTGGAGGGCTGGGCGACGACCATGTTGTCCTCGGCCGCGAGCTGCAGGAACCGCTCGATGCGGGCCGACGAGTGGTCCGGGCCCTGTCCCTCGTAGCCGTGGGGCAGCAGCATGACCAGCGACGAGGACTGGCCCCACTTCTGCTCGGCCGACGAGATGAACTCGTCGATGACCGTCTGGGCGCCGTTGACGAAGTCGCCGAACTGCGCCTCCCACATGACCAGGGCGTCGGGCCGCTCCACCGAGTAGCCGTACTCGAAGCCCAGGGCGGCGTACTCGCTCAGCGAAGAGTCGTACACCCAGAACTTCGCCTGGTCCTGCACGAGGTACTGCAGCGGCGTCCACTCGGCGCCGGTCTCGCGGTCGTGGAAGACGGCGTGGCGCTGGGTGAACGTGCCGCGGCGCGAGTCCTGGCCCGCCAGGCGGACCGGGGTGCCCTCCATCAGCAGCGAGCCGAAGGCGAGGATCTCGCCGAAGCCCCAGTCGATGCCGCCCTCCTTGGCCATGAGCTGGCGGTTCTCCAGCAGCTTGACCAGCTTGGGGTGCACCGCGAAGCCCTCGGGCGGCGACACGTGCGCCTCGCCGATGCGCTCGAGCACGGTGTGCGGCACGGCCGTCTTCCAGCCGACCATCGTCCCGGCGTCCTCGCGCTGCGCCTCCGGGCGCTCCAGGCCCAGCACGTGCTCGGCCTGCGGCTCGGAGTTCACGCCCGACCTCGTCTCGGTGAAGACGCGCTCGAGCTGCTGCTGGTAGTCCTGCAGCGCCTGCTCGGCCTCCTCCACCGTGATGTCGCCGCGGGCCACGAGGTTCTCGGTGTACAGCTTGCGCACCGAGCGCTTGGCCTCGATGAGGTTGTACATCAGCGGCTGGGTCATCGACGGGTCGTCGCCCTCGTTGTGGCCGCGACGGCGGTAGCAGACCATGTCGACGATCACGTCGCGGTCGAACTGCTCGCGGTAGGCGAAGGCCAGCTCGGCCACGCGGACGACGGCCTCGGGGTCGTCGCCGTTCACGTGGAACACCGGGATCTGGAAGCCCTTGGCCACGTCGGTCGCGTACGTCGTCGAGCGCGAGCTCGCCGGGCCGGTGGTGAAGCCGACCTGGTTGTTGACGATGACGTGGATCGTGCCGCCGGTGCGGTAGCCGCGCAGCTGCGACAGGTTGAGCACCTCGGGCACCACGCCCTGGCCCGCGAAGGCCGCGTCGCCGTGCACGAGGATCGGCAGCACGGAGAAGCCGTCGCCGCCCAGGTCGATGCGGTCCTGCTTGGCGCGCACGACGCCCTCGAGCACCGGGTCCACGGCCTCCAGGTGGGACGGGTTGGCCGCGAGGTAGACCTTCGTGGTCGCGCCCGACTCGGCCGTGAACGTGCCCTCGGTGCCGAGGTGGTACTTCACGTCGCCGGAGCCCTGGACGCTCTTCGGGTCGATCTGGCCCTCGAACTCCTTGAAGATCTGCGCGTAGCTCTTGCCCGCGATGTTGGCCAGCACGTTGAGCCGGCCGCGGTGCGCCATGCCGATGCCGACCTCGTCGAGGCCGTTCTCGGCCGCCTTCGACAGGATCGCGTCGAGCAGCGGGATGAGCGACTCGCCGCCCTCGAGCGAGAAGCGCTTCTGGCCCACGAACTTGGTCTGCAGGAAGGTCTCGAACGCCTCGGCGGAGTTGAGGCGGCGCAGGATGCGCAGCTGGTCCTCGCGCGGGGTGCGCGCGTAGCCGGACTCGAGGCGCTCCTGCAGCCAGCGGCGCTGGGCCGGGTCGGCGATGTGCATGTACTCGACGCCGATGGTGCGGCAGTACGAGTCGCGCAGCAGGCCGAGGATCTCGCGCAGCGTCGCCTTGGGCCGGCCGCCGAACCCGGCGGTGGGGAAGGTGCGGTCCAGGTCCCACAGCGTCAGGCCGTGGCTCTGGACGTCGAGGTCCGGGTGCTTGCGCTGGCGGTACGCGATCGGGTCGGTGTCCGCCATGAGGTGGCCGCGCGAGCGGTAGGCGTGCACCAGCTCGGCGATGCGCGCCGGCTTGGCGGCCTCGACGTCGTCGTCCTTGTTGTTGTCGCGCACCCAGCGCACCGGCTCGTACGGCACGCGCAGCGAGGCGAAGACGCGGTCGTAGAAGCCGTCCAGGCCGAGCAGCTTGTCGGCGATGAGCTTGAGGAACTCGCCGGACTGCGCGCCCTGGATGATGCGGTGGTCGTAGGTCGAGGTGAGCGTCATGACCTTCGAGACGCCCATCCGCGACAGGCGCTCCTCGGACGCGCCCGCGAACTCCGCGGGGTAGTCCATCGCGCCGACGCCGACGATGGTGCCCTGGCCCTGCATGAGGCGCGGCACGGAGTGCACGGTGCCGATGCCGCCCGGGTTGGTCAGGGAGATCGTCGTGCCCTGGAAGTCGTCGACGCCGAGCTTGCCGCCGCGCGCCTTGCGCACCAGGTCCTCGTACGCGGACACGAAGCCCGCGAAGTCGAGCTCCTCGGCCGCCTTGATGCTGGGGACCAGCAGCTGGCGCGAGCCGTCGGGCTTGGCGAGGTCGATCGCGAGGCCGAAGCCCACGTGCGCGGGCTGCACGACGCCGGGCTTGCCGTCGACGAGCTGGTAGTGGGCGTTCATCACCGGGATGTCGGCCAGCGCCTCGACGAGGGCGAAGCCGATGAGGTGGGTGAACGAGACCTTGCCGCCGCGCGTGCGCGACAGGTGGTTGTTGATGACGATGCGGTTGTCCACCATGAGCTTGGCGGGCACCGCGCGCACCGACGTGGCGGTGGGGACCTCGAGCGAGGACTCCATGTTCGTGACCACGCGGGCGGCGGGCCCCCGCAGCTTGGCCACCTCGTCCTGCGCCTCGACGTGCGGCTTGGGCTTGGTGCGCGCGGCCTCGGCATACGGGGCGGTGGTCGGCTGCGCGGTCGCCACGGGGAGGTCGCCCTCGGGCTCGGCCGGCTGCGGCGCCTCGCGCACCGGCGCGGGCTGCGCGGCGGTGGGCTGGGCGGGGGCCGGCTGCGCGGCGGGCTGGGCGGGGGCCGGCTGCGCGGCGGGCTGGGCGGGGGCCGGCTGCGCGGGGGCCGCGGCCTTCTCGCCACCCTCGTCCGCGGCGTCGGAGCCGGCCGGCTCCCCGTTGCCGGGCTCCGTCTCGCCGGGCTTGTAGTCGGCGAAGAAGTCCCACCACGCGGGGTCCACCGCGTTCTTGTCCTTCAGGTACTGCTGGTACAGCTCGTCGACGAGCCAGGCATTGGCTCCGAACGAGGCACCGGCGCTGGTGCTGATCGTCTCTGACTCAGCCTTCGGGGACACGCGTGGATCGCCCACTTTCACACCTGTAGCACGGTCGGGTCGGCCCGCTGCGGGCCGTGCTCGTGGCGGCCCGTCGGCGGGTGCTGCCAGCCTATGCCTTGGGACACATGCCCGCGGCTGGCGCCCCGCCGTGGCGCGCGGCCGGGTCGGCGCCGGGGTCGCGCCAGGCAAAACGCGGGGCAACGCTCCGTCACCGATCGGCGAGCCCGCGTCAACCGCGAGCCAGGTCGGCGAGGGGCGTCATGACCTCTGTGACGGATCTCACTCCGGGCCGCGCCGGCCCCGCCGCGGCGCCGGGCAGGGGCGCACGCCGGCGGTCCGCGCGGTGGCTGCGACGCCCGGGCGGGAGGCGCCCGGCGTGGCCGTCGGCGTCAGCGGAGCGGGCGGGTCACTCGC
>NZ_LWGM01000057.1 GCF_001750215.1 Isoptericola variabilis
GACGACGCCGCGGCCGCGGCGGTGCTGCGCGACGCCGTCGCCGCGGGCGTGCCGGTGACGAGCCTGGCCCCCGCGGGCGGCGTGCTGGAGCAGGCGTACCTGGCCCTGGAGGAGGAGCGGCGATGACCACCGAGACCGTCGACCCCACGGTCCGCCCGCCGGCGTCGGGCCGGCCGCGCCGCCGCGGCGGCTGGGGCCCCACCTGGCGGCTGACCTGGCAGGGCGTGCGCACCGTCGCCCAGCTCGAGCTGCGCCAGCGACTGCGCTCCACGCGCTGGAAGGTGGCGCTGGTGGTGTGGTTCGTCGTGGTCGGCGCGATCACCGCGCTGGCCGTGGGTGCCGTCGGCGACGCCACGTCGCCCGGGACCGGCCTGGGCTCCACGATCTTCGGCATCGTCGTGTTCTTCGTGCTGTTCCTCGGCCTGGTCGTCGCGCCGACCCTGTCCTCCGCCGCGGTGAACGGCGACCGCAACGCCGGCACCCTCGCCACCCTCCAGGCCACCCTGCTGACGCCCGCCGAGATCGTCGTCGGCAAGCTGCTCGCCGCGTGGGCGGCCGCGCTGGCCTTCCTCGCCGCCAGCGTGCCGTTCATCGTCTGGGCGATCGTCGCGGGCGGGCTGAACCCGCTGACGCTGCTCGCCACGCTCGTCGTGCTCGCGCTCGAGCTCGGCGTCCTGTGCGCGATCGGGCTGGGCTTCTCCGCGCTGGTCGCGAAGACGTCCGGCTCGGGCGTGCTCACCTACCTGGTCGCGGGCGGTCTGAGCGTGGGGACCCTGCTCGTCTTCGGGCTCACGCTGCCCGCGGTGACCGTGGACGAGGAGGTGCGGATCTGGAACGTGGCGGCGGACCACGACTGGGAGTCCGACGAGCGGCCGGCCTGCGAGTGGCAGGTGCAGGAGATCCCGCAGACCCACACCGAGCGCACCTGGTGGCTGCTGGCCGCGAACCCGTTCGTGGTCGTCGCGGACGTGCAGCCGGTCGGGTGGCGCGACGAGGACGGGCTCTTCGCGTCGAGCGACCCGCTCGCGGCCATCCAGGAGGCGGTCCGGGCGGCCCGCACCGGCCCCGCCGACGAGGTGGACTGGTGCAGCGGCGCGTGGGCCGCCGTCGACGCCGACGGGTCGGCCGACCCCGACTCGCCCGTCGAGGCGCCGGAGCCCTCGACGGCGCCCGTGTGGCCGTGGGGCCTGGGCCTGCACCTGCTGCTCGGCCTGGGCGCGGTGGTCCTGGCCGTGCGGCGCCTGCGCATCCCGGCGTACACCCTGCCGCGGGGCACGCGCGTCGCCTGACCTCGGACGGCGCCTGGACGTCGTCTGGCCTCGGACGTCGCCTGGACGTCGCCTGACCTCGGACGTCGCCCGGCCTCAGACGAGGTCGCAGACCACCCGGTCGCGCCCCGCGCGCTTGGCGCGGTAGAGGCAGGCGTCCGCGCGGCTGAGCAGCTGCGCCGGGTCCGGCACCGGCACCGTCGGCGCGCTCGCCGCGCCGATGCTGGTGGTCACCGGCACGTCGCCCGTCAGGGCGGCCCACGGGTGCGCCCGGATCGTGGCGCACAGCTCCTCCAGCAGCGTGGCGCTCGCGGCGTGGTCACCGCCGGCGAGCACGAGCAGGAACTCCTCGCCGCCCATCCGGGCGGCGAACGACCCGTCGGGCGCCTCGGCCACGGCGTCCTCGAGCAGCTCCGCCACGGCCCGGAGCACCTGGTCGCCGACGTCGTGGGAGTTCTCGTCGTTGACGCACTTGAAGTGGTCCAGGTCGAGCAGCGCGACGGTGACGGGCTCGCCGCGGCCCGCGGCGGCGGTGAGCAGCAGGGGCAGCTCCTCGTCGACGAAGCGGCGGTTGTACAGGTGGGTGAGGGGGTCGCGCAGGGACAGCTCCCGGTAGCGCCGGCTCTGCCGCCGCGCCTCGGACGTCTCGTACACCGCCTGGATGGCGCGGGCGCGGGCGTCGCGCTCGTCCGACTGCAGCCGCAGCGCCTCGCGGGCGTACGCCTGGTGCTCGTGGAAGGCGGCCTCGAAGTCCCCGGCGGCGGCGTACAGCTCCGCCTGCTCCTCGCGGGCCTGCACCCGCAGGGTGCCCAGGCTGAGGCTGTCGCAGATCTCGACGCACACGTCGAGGTTCCGCTGGGCCTCCTCGAGCTTGCCGAGGGCACGCTGGACCCGGACGAGGGCGAGCAGGCCCTCGGCGCCCGCGTCGCCGTCGGCGTCGAAGCGCCGGAACTCGGGGTCGGTGGCGGGCTGCAGCACCTCCTCCGCCTCGGCCAGGCGGTCGAGCCGGATGAGGACGCGCGCGACGGTGTCCAGCCGGCCGAGGGTGAGCACACGCCCCTGGGCGGCGGAGAGCTCCTGGAGCCGCGTGGACAGCCCGAGCGCCGTCTCGGCGTCCCCGTGCTGCGCCTCGATGTAGGCCCAGTTGTTGACGACCGTGAGCTCGCGGTCCACGTCCCCCAGGGCGACGGCCATGGCGAGCGACTGGCGGTAGCGCCGCCGGGCGCCCTCGACGTCGCGGTTGAGGCCGAGCGCGTCCCCGAGCCGGCACAGGTGGTCCAGGCGCATCGTCGCCGACGCCCGCTCGTCCAGCAGCTCGACGGCGCGCAGCGAGTGCTCCAGCCCGCGCGACAGGTCGCCGAGGTCGAGGAAGATCCGCTGCAGCACGTAGTGGGCGCGGGCCTGCACCAGCGTGGCGCCGTTCTCGGTGGCCCAGCGCAGCGCCTGCTGGGCCAGCACGCCGGCCTGGCCGAGCTCGCCGTCGCGCTGCAGCACCTCCGCCTGCGCCAGCTCTGCCCGCATCTCCAGCTCGGTCAGCCCGTGGGCGCGCACCACGCGCAGCAGGCGCTCCGCGCGGGTGGCGGCGGCGGCGCTGTCGACCCGGGGGAGCAGCTCGACCTCGGCGACCTCCGTCTCGAGGGCCGTGAGCTCCTCGGCGGAGAGGGGGGCGGGGGCGGCGCCGTGCTCCTCGATGTGGGTCACCGCCGTCACCTCGGATCGGGTCATGGTTGAAGGAGAAACCTCTTGTCCGCGTCATCGGCCGTCCGACACGCGGGTTGAAGGCCTTGTCGCGACTTCACCCGGTGCGACGTGCCTGGCCGGGCACGCGGGCGGCCTCCCGGACGGCCTCCCGGACGGCCTCCCGGACGGCGGCGCGCGTGGCGGCGCGCGTGGTCGCCAGGGCGCGCCCGGACGCGGCCCCGGCGCGCGCGGACCGCGTGGCAGGATCGCCCGGTGCCCGACATCGACGTGCTCACCCTCGTCCTGCTGCTCCTCGCCGGCCTCACCGCCGGGTGGGTCGACGCGGTGGTCGGCGGCGGCGGGCTGATCCAGCTGCCCGCCCTGCTGCTGGTGCCGGGGCTGAGCCCGGTGCAGGCGCTGGCCACCAACAAGGTCGGGTCGATCATGGGCACCTCGACCAGTGCCATCACCTACGCCCGGCGCGTGAAGCCGGACTTCACCACGGCCGGCCCGCTGGCGCTCGCGGCGCTGGCCGGCGCCGTCGGGGGAGCGGCGCTCGCCTCGCGCATCCCGGCGTCGGCGTTCAAGCCGATCATCCTCGTCGTCCTGGTGGGCGTCGCGGTCTACACCATCGTCAAGCCGTCGCTCGGGGAGCACACGCGGCTGCGCTGGGAGGGCAACGGGCACCGGTGGGCCGCCGCCGCCATCGGCCTGGTCATCGGGTTCTACGACGGGGTGCTCGGCCCCGGCACCGGCACGTTCCTGGTGATCGCGCTCGTCAGCGCGCTCGGCTACGCGTTCCTGCCCGCCTCGGCCCTGGCCAAGATCGCGAACTTCGCCACGAACCTCGGCGCGCTGATCTTCTTCGTCCCCGCCGGCCACGTCGTGTGGCCGCTGGGCCTCGCGATGGGCGCCGCCAACCTCGTCGGCGGGTACGTCGGCGCGCGCATGGCCGTGGCCAAGGGCTCGCGGTTCGTGCGGGTCGTGTTCGTCGTCGTGGTGGGCGCGCTCGTCTGCCGCCTCGGGTACGACGTCGTCACCGGCGGCTGACGGAGCGTCGCCGCTCGGGACGAGCGCGGGTCACCAGTCGGCCGGCCTCGTGGCCGCGCCGTCGAGCCACAGCCGGTCGCCGGAGTCGCGGTGCGAGCCGGCGGTGCCGACGTGCTTGGCGCTGATGCGGTCGCCCTTGCGGATCACCTGGGCCATCGCCTGGGCGTGCCCGTGGCCGAGGCCGTGCTCGGTCTTGAGCCACTCCACGACGGGCCCGGCCTTCGACTCCGGGCCGAAGCCCTGGGCCGCGGCGAGCTCCACGAGCTGCCGCGGCGTCAGCCCCGTCTGCTTCTCCACGCTGTCGAGATACGCCTGGAACGACATCGTCCACCCCTCGTCGGTCGGCGGGCCGGGCCCGCGCTGCGCCGGGCGTCGCGCCCGCCGGTCCACACTGTGGCGCACGCGGCGGCCGGCCCGCCAGGGGTTTGCGCCGGTAGCGTCGCCGCCATGACGCACTCCTACGCGACGCGGCTGACCTGGCAGGGCTCCACCGGCGCGGGCTACCGCGCCTACTCGCGCGACCACGCCGTGACCGCGGCGCCGGCGGAGCAGGAGCTGGCGCTCAGCGCCGACCCGGCGTTCCGCGGCGCGCCCGAGCGGCTCAACCCCGAACAGCTCGTGGTCGCCGCGGCGAGCTCGTGCCAGCTGCTGTCCTTCCTCGCGGTGGCCGCTCGCGCCGGCGTCGACGTGCGCGGGTACGCCGACGACGCGACCAGCACGCTCGACCTGTCGCTCGAGCGCCCACGTCTCACCGCCGTCCGGCTCGCCGTCGTCGTCGAGGTGGCGCCCGGCACCGACCACGCCACCGTGGAGCGCCTGGCCCACGAGGCGCACGAGCAGTGCTACATCGCGAACACGCTCGTGGTGCCGGTGGAGCTCGAGGTCAAGGTCGTCGACGCGGCCTGAGCGCCGGGCCGTCGAGCGTCGTAGTTCCCCGGCTTCCGGGGCCCGGAAGCCGGGGAACTACGACGCTCGGCACCAGCCGGCCCCGTAGCCCCGGCCACATGAGCCGGGTCGGTGAGACGGGTTCGACCGGGCGGCCGCCCGGCGCCTACCATCGAGCGTTCCTGCAAGCACCCGGCGGACCGTTGAGAGAGACGGAGGCCGGCGACAGAAAGTAGCGAGCATGGCACTTGTCGTGCAGAAGTACGGCGGGTCCTCCGTCGCCGACGCGTCCAGCATCAAGCGCGTGGCCAAGAGGATCGCCGAGGCCAAGCGGGCGGGGAACGACGTCGTCGTCGTGGTGAGCGCGATGGGCGACACCACCGACGAGCTCCTCGACCTGGCCGCCCAGATCACCCCCCTCCCGCCGCAGCGGGAGCTCGACATCCTCCTGACCGCCGGCGAGCGCATCTCGATGTCGCTGCTCGCCATGGCGATCACCAACCTCGGGGTCAAGGCGAAGTCCTTCACCGGCCAGCAGGCCGGCCTCATCACGGACGCGGTGCACGGCCGGGCGCGGATCGTCGACGTCGTGCCGTCGCGCATCCGCGAGACGATCGAGCGGGGCCAGGTGGCGATCGTCGCCGGGTTCCAGGGCGTCACCACCGAGACCAACGACGTCACGACGCTCGGCCGCGGCGGCTCGGACACCACCGCCGTCGCGCTGGCCGCCGGCCTGGACGCCGACGTCTGCGAGATCTACACCGACGTCGACGGCGTGTTCACCGCCGACCCGCGCATCGTGCCCGCCGCCCGCAAGATCGACCGCCTCACCTACGAGGAGATGCTCGAGCTCGCGGCGTCCGGCGCCAAGGTGCTGGCGCTGCGCAGCGTCGAGTACGCGCGCCGCTACGGCGTGCCCGTGCACGTGCGCAGCTCGTTCTCGCACGCCGCCGGCACCCTCGTCATCGGCACCTACGGTGACCGCATCGACCCCAACGCCCCCGCCCCCGCCGCGGCCCGTGCCGCCGGCGACCCGGCCGCCCAGGAGGAAGCAGAGATGGAAGCCCCGATCATCTCCGGCGTCGCGCACGACCGCAGCGAGGCCAAGATCACCGTCGTCGGCGTGCCGGACGTGCCGGGCATGGCCGCGCGCATCTTCGAGGTCGTCGCGGCGGCCGGCGCGAACATCGACATGATCGTGCAGAACGTGTCCGCGGCCCAGACCGGCCTGACGGACATCTCCTTCACGCTGCCCGAGGGCGACGGCCCGCAGACGATGTCGGCGCTCAAGTCGGTGCAGGAAGAGCTGGGCTTCGCCTCGCTGCAGTTCGACGACCAGATCGGCAAGCTGTCGCTGGTCGGGGCGGGCATGAAGTCGCACCCCGGCGTCTCCGCCGCGCTGTTCGGCGCGCTGCGCGACGCCGGCATCAACATCGAGATGATCTCCACCTCGGAGATCCGCATCTCCGTGGTCACCCGCGCCGACTCGCTCGACGAGGCCGTGCGCGCCGTGCACCACGCGTTCGGGCTGGACTCCTCCGAGGGCGAGGCCGTGGTCTACGCCGGGACGGGGCGGTGAGCCGGGATGGCTGAGATCAGCGAGAACGGCGTCAACCTCGCCGTCGTCGGCGCCACCGGCCAGGTCGGCGGCGTCGTGCGCCGCCTGCTGGTGGAGCGCGACTTCCCCGTCAAGGAGATCCGCTTCTTCGCCTCGGCCCGCTCGGCCGGGCAGACGATCGAGTTCGCCGGCGTGCCGGTCACCGTGGAGGACGTCGCCGCGACGCCCACCGAGGAGCTGGCCGACGTCGACGTGGCGATCTTCTCCGCGGGCGGCGGCACGTCGCGCGAGCACGCGCCGCGGTTCGCCGAGGCGGGCGCCGTCGTCGTGGACAACTCCTCGGCCTGGCGGCTCGACCCCGAGGTGCCGCTGGTGGTCTCGGAGGTCAACCCCGAGGCGATCGGCGAGGCGGCCAAGGGCATCATCGCCAACCCGAACTGCACCACCATGGCCGCGATGCCGGTGCTCAAGCCGCTGTCCGACGAGGCGGGGCTCGAGCGCCTGCGCGTGGCCACCTACCAGGCGGTCTCCGGCTCGGGCCTGGCGGGCGTCGAGGAGCTCGCCTCCCAGGTGCGCTCCGCCGTCGGGCAGGACTTCGAGGCGCTCGCGCACGACGGGTCCGCGATCGACCTGCCGGCGCCGGTGAAGTACGTCGCGCCGATCGCGTTCGACGTCGTGGCCCTGGCCGGGTCGCTCGTGGACGACGGGTCCGGGGAGACCGACGAGGAGCAGAAGCTGCGCAACGAGTCGCGCAAGATCCTCGGTCTGCCGGGCCTGGCGGTGGCCGGCACGTGCGTGCGCGTGCCGGTGTTCACCGGGCACTCCCTGGCGATCCACGCGGAGTTCGCGGAGCCGATCACGCCGGAGCGGGCGCGCGAGCTGCTGGCCGCCGCGCCGGGCGTGCAGCTGGCCGACGTGCCGACGCCGCTCGCCGCCGCGGGCGTGGACCCGTCGCTCGTGGGGCGCATCCGCACCGACCAGTCGGTGCCCGACGGGCGCGGCCTGGTGCTGTTCGTCTCCAACGACAACCTGCGCAAGGGTGCAGCGCTCAACGCGATCCAGATCGCCGAGCTGGTGGCGGCCGACCTCGCCGAGCTCGCGGCGCTCGACGCCGCCGAGGCGGGCGTGCCGGAGCAGCTCGCCGAGGGCTGAGCCCGGGCGGCGCCGGTCCCGTCGGGGCCGGCGCCGCCTGCGTCTGTGGGACGCTGCGTCCCATGACGACGATCCGCGCCGCTTCGCTGCCCGGCCCGGACGCCGCGGCCGTCGGCCGCCTCGTCGCGGCCTACCTGCGCGCCACCGAGCAGGAGAAGGCGGCGCGCGGCCTGGCGTCCGACCCGGGCGACGGGCCGCTCCCGCCGCGCTACCAGGCCGAGGTCGACGACCCGGCGGCCGCGTTCGCCGGTGCCACCGTGCTCCTGGCCGCCCGGGGCGGGGCGGACGTCGGCGTCGTCGTGGTCACCCGCGACGCCGCAGGCGACGGCGAGCTCAAGCGGCTCTGGGTCGACCCGGCGGCCCGCGGGGCCGGCGTCGCCCGGTCGCTCCTCGACCACGCGCTGGGGCTGGTCGCCGGCCCGGTGCGGCTGACCGTCTGGGACTGGCGCGAGGACGCGATCCGGGCGTACCGGCGCCACGGGTTCACGCCCGCGGCCGCATGGGACGGGCGCGAGCGCCTGGTGTGCCTGGAACGGATCCGTTAGCAGGTGGCGGCTCCCGCGAGGTCGTCGCAGACCAGCCGCGTGCGGGCCTCGGTGATGGTGGCCGGTGCTGCCTCGCTGGTGGTGGTGATCGTGCCGGTGATCGCGGTCCAGTCGGTGCTGCCGGCGACGCGGAAGCTGCCCTCCCAGGTGGTCGTGAGGCTGACGGCGACGCCGGACCGGTAAGTGTTCCCGGCGTCGTCGACGGCGGAGCCCGCGTCGCTGCCCGGGTCGCCGAGCCGCGTGTACGTGTGGCCCACCCAGGACTCGTCCGGCGCGGGGTCGCCCGCCTGCCACGGGCGGCCGGGGTCCGACGTGACGAGGGTGCCGCCGCCGGGGGAGTGCGGGTCGTCGAAGTCCCAGGCGAACTCGACCGGCTCAGCCCGGATCGTGACCGGGACGCCGAGCAGCGTGACCTCCTGCTCCTGCGCCGTCGCGGTCGTGTAGGCCGGGTAGCGCACGTTCACCAGCAACGGCTCGGCGCCCTGGAGGGTGACCGGCGGCGCGTCGACCTGCATCGAGCGGAAGGCGCGCTCGGCCTCCGCCCGGATGTCGGCGGGCGTCACGCACTGGTCGTCGCCCAGCTGCTCGGCCGGGCCGTACGAGCCGTCGTCCTGGACCCGCTGCACCCACAGCGCGTCGAGCTGGTACGTGCCTTCCTCGCACGGCGCGGGGACGACGTTCTCGGTGTACCCCTCGGCGCAGGCGCCGGCCTGGTTGACGACCTCGACCAGCATGTCGAGGTCCGACAGCGCGCAGATCTTGGCGTCGGCGCGGAAGTACTTGTCCTTCGGGGCGTCAGTTTTCTTGCGGCCGCTCGTACCCGCCTTCTCAGTTTGGAGACTTTGGTTCGCCGACACGTTGAAGCGATCGCGGGAAGCGGATGCATCGGTCTCGTAGTCAGGGAGGTCGGGACCGCCGGAGGACGCGAATGCAGACCCTTGCGCGAAGAGACTTAGCGCAACGGAAAGGATGATTGCAGCTGGCGTCGGAGAGCTTCGCATGGCTTCACCGTTCAAGGAGTCCAACGCCGACGATGACCCATCGATCGTTCCGACGCCCGATTTCCACTCGTCGCTGTGTTACTTCGGCGTCTGCAGTGAAGACCTGCTGCCCGGAAGCGTCCACAATCGACGTGGCACTTTTCGCAACCTCAACGTCGACAGGCCAGATGCCTGTCGTGTCGTCCTGGTCGTATACGCGGACTATTCGGACGTCCGTTCCGCCGCCCTGGAAGACGTCTCGCCGCTCAGCAATCTCCCGCGCCTGCTCGAGCCGATTGGTGCAGTACTCGCACTCCTGGTGCGACATCGCCTCCCACTCGGCGGTGTCGTTGGTGGCCTGGATGTAGCTGTCGAGCTCCAGGAAGTACCGCGCCGCCGCCTCCGCGCCCGCGGCGTCGTCGTCGTCCATCTCCGCCGGCCGCTCCGGCTTCACCACCACGCTCGACGCGCTCGGCGAGGGCGTCGGCGTGGCCGACGCCTGCGTGCTGGGGCTCGAGGAGGGCGGCGGCGGAGCATCGGGGTCGTCGGCCGTGCAGCCGGTCGCGACCAGCGCCGCCACGAGGCCTCCGCCGGCGATCGCGGCCCACCGACGAGCTCGACTCTGAGTCCAGGTGCGCGTCATGTCGTTGCTTCCCCCTGCCGTCAGCGACAACGCCACGACGATAGAGGATCGCTTCCCGGCGCGTCTCGGTGCCTGTGGACGGCCCGCGCCGGCGACGCACCGCCGACGCGCCGGCGACGTGCCGGCGTCGCGGTGGGGCGGCTACGCCGCCAGGCGCGCGATCCGCTCGTCGAGGCGGGCGAACCAGCGCGCGAGGTAGGGCGTCTGGCCGCGGGTGAGGGCACGGTCGATGCCGTCCCGCACGAAGTCGACCGACCAGTGCCCCCGGCGGATCAGCTCGGGGATGACCCAGTCGGCCATGCCCCGGCCCTCGAGCGAGGTGTCGTCGCGCTGGGCGAGCGAGGCGCCCTTGATGCCGTCGACGTCGAAGATGCGGCGCAGCGTGACGTCGATCAGCACGGGGCGGGCCTCGAGGTAGCGCAGCTGCCCCGGCCCGTCGAACGTCACGAGCGTCCGGCTGACGAGGAACAGCACGGCGCCCCGGTCGACCGGAGCGGGGACGAGGCCCTCGTGCGCCCAGTCGAACTGCACCTCGATGCCGCCGATGCGGTCCCACGCCTTCGGGTTGCGCAGGAAGCGGGCCGACCACTCCCGGGCGAACGCCTCGAGGTGCCCGGGAAAGAGCGCCTTGGGCAGGTCGTGGGCGTCGGGTGCGTCGAGCGGGGCGTAGGTCACCGCCTGCTCGAGGGTGGAGCAGCCGAGCACCGCGGCCGCGGCGGCGGAGTGGTGACCGATGCGCAGCTCGCCGCGCCACTCGCCGTCGGGTGCCCGCGCCCCGATCGGCGCGCTGCCCACCGCCCGGTCGTGCCGCCGCACGGCGGGGCGCAGCCGCCGACGGCGGTCGCCGGGCAGGTCGAGGACCGCCCGGACGGTGTCGTCCCGGCGCCCGGCGCGCAGAGCCGCCCACAGTCGCCCCTCGGCCGTGTCGGTCACGGGGCAAGCCTGCCGCACGGGCGGGCGGGGCCCGCGGCACCACGGGGGTGAAGAGACGCGGGTTCGCGTCAAAACCCTTGTGCCGGTCGAGCCTCTGTGGTTCATTAGTCGAGTAATGAACCACAGATCCACCGCCGGACCCACGGCGGCACCCACGACATCCCCGAGGCGAGACCATGTTCGACGGACCTGAGCCGATCTACCTCCAGATCGCGCAGATGATCCGCGCGCAGGTGCTCGCCGGCGAGCTCGGTGAGGAGGAGCAGGTCATGTCGACCACGCAGTTCGCCACCACGTTCCGCATCAACCCGGCGACGGCGGCCAAGGCGTTCGCCGAGCTCGTCGACGAGGGCGTGCTGTACAAGCGCCGCGGCCTGGGGATGTTCGTGTCCCCGGGCGCCCGCGAGAAGCTCCTCGGCGAGCACCGCCGCCGCTACTTCGACGAGGTCCTCGACCCGGCCCTGCTCCAGGCCGACATCCTCGGCATCCCGACCGCCGACGTCGTCGCGTACGTCCTCGGCCGCTCCGGCTCCGCCACCGACGGCCCTGCCGCCGACGGCCCCGCCCCTGACCGCCTCGAACCGAAGGGCCCGTGACCATGCCACCGACCCTGCCCCCGCTGCCGCCGTTCGGCGCGCAGGTGGACGACGTCGTCGTCCGCTTCGGGCGCCGCCGCGACCTCGACGTCGCCACGGGGACCACCCACGTGAGCGACTCCTCCACCGCCCTCGACGGCGCGACCCTCACGATCCGCCCCGGCGTGATCACCGGCATCCTCGGCCGCAACGGCGCCGGCAAGACCACGCTCCTGTCCCTCCTCGCCGGGCTCACCCGGCCCACCGGCGGCTCCGTCCTCGTCGGGCCGCAGGGGCGGATGGAGCGTCCCTGGGAGAACCCGTGGGTCACCTCGAGCACGCTCCTGGTGCGCGAGAGCGGCGACGTCGCCGACGACGAGAAGGTCTCCTGGGCGCTCAAGTACTACGCCGGCATGCGGCCCGGCTGGGACGCCGACCTGGCCGGGCGGCTGCTCGACCGCTTCGAGGTCGACACCCGCAAGAAGCCCAACGCCCTCTCGCGGGGCAAGCGCTCGGCCGTCGGCGCCACCATCGGCCTGGCGTCCCGGGCGCCCCTGACCATCTTCGACGAGGTCTACCTCGGCATGGACGCCCCCACCCGGTACGCGTTCTACGAGGAGCTGCTGGCCGACTACGCCGAGCACCCCCGCACGATCCTGCTGTCGAGCCACCTCGTCGAGGAGGTCGAGCGCCTCTTCGAGGACGTCGTCGTCCTCGACCGCGGCCGCGTCCTCATCGCCGAGACGGCCGACGAGATGCGCGCCCGCGGCGTCTCGCTGACCGGGCCGGCGTCGGCCGTGGAACGCCTGGTGGCGGGGCGAGAGATGCTGCACCGCCAGCAGCTCGGCGGCACGGTGCAGGTCACGCTCGCCGGGTCGCTGCCCGCCGACGTCACCGCCGCCGCGGCGGCGACGGGCGTCACCGTCGGCGCCGTGCCGCTGCAGGACCTCTTCGTGCGCCTCACCGACCACGCGACCCCCGCCCGCCCCGGCGCGGCGGAGGCCGAGCCCACCGTCTCGAAGGGAGCGCTGCGATGAGCGCCGCCGCCCGCCCCGCCGCGGACACCACCGCCCTCGCCCCGGACCGTCCCGCCGACCGGCACGTCGTCGTGCGCGACGCCGACCGGCGCGCGTTCCGGGCCGCCTGGGACTACCTCGCCGGGGGCCAGGTCCTCTTCGCCGCCGGCTTCTGGGTCCTCTTCGCCCTCGTCATGGTGGTCGTGCCGCTCGTCGTGCGCGCCAACGGCGGTGTCATGGGTTCCGGCGTGCTGACGGGTGCCGGCTACAGCGCCCGCTGGTTCGCCTTCTCCCTGGGCATCGCGACCACCTCGACGCTGATCACCATGCACCTGGCCGCGGGCGGCACGCGCCGCTCGTTCCTCCGGGCGACGGTCGCCGCCGCCGCCGTCGTGGGCCTCACCTACGGGACGCTGTACGGCCTCGCCACGGTCGGCGAGCAGGCCCTCTTCGGCGCGCTCGGCTGGGACTGGGTGCGCCCCGAGGGGCTGCCGGCGACCGGCGCGGCGGCCACCGTGGCCGACGCCGCGGCCGAGGGGCTGGCCTGCGCGGTCTACTCGCTGGTCGGCACCGCGATCGGCATGGGGTACCAGGGCTACGGCTCCTGGCTCGGCACGGCCCTGATCCTCCCCGGGCTCGCCCTCCTCGCGCTCGTCGGCGTCACCACGCGCACCGGGGCGGCCGGGGACACGCTCGGCCGGGCCCTGCCGTTCGACGGCTCGACCGGCGTGCTCGTCGGGCTCCTCGGCGCGCTCGTCACGTGCGCCCTCGCGGCCGGCTGGCTGCGCGTGCACCTGCTGCGCGTGCAGCTGCGGCCGCCGTCCTGATCCGCCTCCACCACCACCACCGGGAGACGACCATGAGTGCCACACCCGTCGTGGAGGTCTCGCACCTCCGCAAGACCTACGGCGAGAAGGTGGCGGTCGACGACGTGTCGTTCGCCGTCCAGCCGGGGGAGATCTTCGGCATCCTCGGCCCCAACGGGGCCGGCAAGACCACGACCGTCGAGTGCCTCGCCGGGCTGCGGCACGCCGACGGCGGCGCGACCCGCGTGCTCGGCGTCGACACCCAGGCCGACCCGGGGGCCGTGCGCGGCCTGCTGGGGGTCCAGCTGCAGGAGTCGGCGCTGCACGACAAGATCACGGTCGGCGAGGCGGTGCGGCTGTTCGCGTCGTTCTACCCGCACCCGGCCGACGTCGGCGAGCTGCTCGACCTGCTCGACCTCACGGCGCACCAGGGCGTGCAGTACGCCAAGCTCTCCGGCGGCCAGAAGCAGCGCCTGTCCATCGCGCTGGCGCTCGTCGGCAGCCCGCGGGTGGCGATCCTCGACGAGCTCACCACGGGCCTGGACCCGCAGGCCCGGCGCAGCACGTGGGACCTCGTCGAGCGCGTCCGCTCGACGGGCGTGACGATCCTGCTCGTCACCCACTTCATGGAGGAGGCCGAGCGGCTCTGCGACCGGCTCGTGGTCATCGACGCCGGCCGCGTGGTCGCCGCCGGCACGCCGCTGCAGCTCGTCGACGGCCTCGACGACTCGCGCACCGTGCAGCTGCGGCTGCGCGAGGCCGACGCCGCCCGCGGCCGGGAGGCGCTCGCCCGGCTCGCGGCGTCGCACCCGGACGTGCAGTCCGTGGACGACGCCGGCAGCGGCGTCGTGGCCGTCACCGGCACACGGCGCGTGCTCTTCGCCGTCGTGCCCGCCCTGGCCGAGGCCGACGTCCTGCCCGACGACGTGCGGACCGTCACCCGCTCGCTCGAGGACGTCTTCGTGGCCGTCACCGGCCGCACCTACGACCCGGACGCGGCACCCGCCGCCGTCGGCAGCGGCGCCCCCGCCGTCGCCGACGGCTCCGACGGCGCCGACCGGCGCCGGGACCTCACCCCCAGCTCGCAGCGAGGAGACCGGTCATGACCGCCACCGCCCAGCAACCCTTCGCGGCCGCCCGCCCCCGCGCCCGCGCCGGCTGGCGCGGGTTCGGCCGCCTGCTGCGCACCGAGACCGTCGTGTGGCTGCGCGACGCCGGCGCCGTCTTCTTCGGCATCGCCTTCCCCACCGTGGTGCTCCTCGGGGTCGGCCTGGCCATCCCGGGGATGCGTGACGTCATCACCGACGCCCCGCCGCCGTGGGCGGGGCTGACGCCGATCGCCCTCTACCTGCCGGTCGTGCTCGCCACGGCCATCGGCACCTCCGCGCTCACGGTCATGCCGGTGACCCTGGCGACGTTCCGCGAGAAGGGCGTGCTGCGCCGGCTCTCCACGACGCCGATGCGGCCGCAGGGCCTCATCGCCTCCCACCTCGTCATCAACCTCGGCTCCACGCTCGCCGCCTCCCTCGTGGCGCTGGTGGTGGGCACGCTGGTGTTCGACGCCGTCTCGCCCCGTCAGGTGGGCGTGGTGCTGCTCGCGTTCGTCCTGGCCGTCGCCGCGATGTTCGCGCTGGGCACGCTCGTGGCCGCGCGGGCCCAGCGGGGTGCGACGGCGTCGGCGATCGGCATGACGATCTACTTCCCGTTCCTGCTCTTCGCCGGGCTGTGGACGCCGGGGCCCGTGATGCCCGACGTGCTGCGCGACGTCGGCCGGTTCACGCCGCTCGGCGCCGCCTCGCAGGCGATGACGGAGGGCTGGTTCGGCGACGGGTTCCCGGCGTTCCAGATGGTCGTCCTGCTCGCCTGGACGGCGGTGCTGCTGCCGCTGGGGGTGCGGCTGTTCCGCTGGTCGTGACCGCGCTCGGCAGCGGCGGCGGTCGGCAGGCGCCGGTCAGGCGGGCGCCGGTCAGGCGGCGGCGTCCGCGCCCTGCGGCG
>NZ_LWGM01000058.1 GCF_001750215.1 Isoptericola variabilis
AGCACGGACAGCAGCACGGACAGCAAGGAGCAGCCGGCATGAGCGACGTCCTGGAGCCCGGCGTCCGCGCTGGGCCGCGTCGGCGACGCGCTCGCCGACGCCGTCACGATGTCCGGGCGCGCGCTGCGGCTCGCGCGCCGCGACGTCGACTCGATCATCACGGCCGCCGTCCTGCCCGTGATGATCCTGCTGCTGTTCACCTACGTGTTCGGCGGCGCGATGGACGTGGGCGGCGGCTCCTACGTCACCTACGCGACGCCGGGCATCATCCTGCTGTGCGCGGGGTTCGGCGCCGCCAGCACCGCCATGGCCGTCGAGCACGACATGTCCGGCGGCATGGTGGACCGGCTGCGCTCCATGCCGATGGCCCCGTGGACGCTGCTCACCGGCCACGTGGCGGCCAGCCTGGTGAAGAACCTGGTCACCACCGCCATCGTCTTCGGCGTGGCGGTGGCCATCGGCTTCCGGCCCGACGCCACGCTGCTCGGCTGGCTCGGCGCCGTCGGGCTCCTGCTGCTGTTCGTCCACGCGATCAGCTGGGCCGCGGCCTTCGTCGGCGTGCTGGTGCGCTCGCCCGACGCCGCGAGCGGCTTCACGTTCTTCGTCATGTTCCTGCCGTACGTCTCCAGCGCCTTCGTGCCCGTGGAGACCATGCCGACGTGGCTGCGCGGGTTCGCCGAGCACCAGCCGGTCACGCCGGTCATCGAGACGGTGCGCTCGCTGCTGGTCGGCGCGGCGCCCGGGACCGACGTCGGCGCGACGGCGCTGCTGGCCGTGGCGTGGTGCGCGGGCCTCGCGCTCGTGTTCGCCGTCGCCGCGGCGTGGGGGTTCCGCCGACGGCGGTGACGGCGCTCAGCCCTCGGCGGCCCCCTCGTGGCCGCGCTGCTCGTCCAGGAGGCCGGCGGCCGCGTCGCCGTCGGCCTCCTGTGCCAGGCCCTGGCGCATCTGGTCGACCTTCGCCTCCGGCACGCGCGGCGCGAGCAGCGGCGTGTCGCGGTCGACGACGGCCTCGACCACCACCGGCCGGTCGGCCGTGAGCGCCTCGCGCCAGGCGTCGGCGACCTGCTCCGGCCGCTCGACGCGGATGCCGCGCAGGCCCAGCAGCTCGGCGTACCCGGCGTAGGGGAAGTCGGGCACGTGCTGGGAGGTGGCGAAGCGCGGGTCGCCCTCCATCTCCCGCTGCTCCCACGACACCTCGGCGAGGTCGCGGTTGTTCAGCACGAGCACCACGAACCGCGGGTCGGCCCAGTCGCGCCACCGGGCGGCCACCGTGACCAGCTCGTTGATGCCGTTCATCTGCATGGCGCCGTCGCCCGCGAGCGCCACCACGGGCCGCTCGGGGTGCAGCAGCTTCGCGGCCAGCCCGTACGGCATCGCGGAGCCCATCGACGCGAGCGTGCTGCTCAGGTGGGCCGGCACGCCGGCCGGCAGGCGCAGGAACCGGGCGTACCAATAGGTCACCGAGCCGACGTCGACGGCCACCTGGGCGTCCTCCGGCAGGTGGGCGGACAGCTCGTGCACCACGAGCTGCGGGTTGAGCGCCGCGGTGCGCTGCTCGGCCCGGCGGGCGGCGACGTCCTGCCACCCGCGCACGAAGCCCTCCACCTCCTCGCGCCAGCCGGCCCGCTCGGGCAGCAGCGGCAGCAGCGCCCCGAGGGTCTCGGCGGCGTCCCCGACCAGCGGCGCCTCCACCGGGTACTTCGCCCCGACGTTGCGGCCGGTCAGGTCCACCTGTACCGCGCGGGCCTGGCCGGGGGCGGGGTAGAACTCGGTCCACGGGTCGTTGCTGCCGACGATCAGCAGGGTGTCGCACCCGGCCATGAGGTCGGCCGACGCCGTGGTGCCCAGGTGTCCCATGACCCCGCAGTGGTACGGCAGCGACTCGTCGAGCAGCGGCTTGCCCAGCAGCGACGTCGTCAGCCCGGCGCCGAGGCGCTCGACGACGGCGCGCACCTGGTCCGCCGCGCCGCGGGCGCCCTGGCCGACCAGCACGGCGACGCGCTCGCCCGCGGCGAGCACGTCGGCGGCGCGCCGCAGGTCGTCGTCGTGCGGCACGACCCGCGGGCGGGCGATCGCCGTGGAGGACACGACGACGCCGTGCTCCTGGCCGAGCTCGGGCAGGTCGGCCTTCTGCACGTCGTGCGGCACGATCACGCACACCGGGCTGGAGGTCGCGCGCGCGGTGCGGAAGGCGTCGTCGAGCACGTGCGGGAGCTGCTCCGGCGCCATGACGGTCTGCACGTACTGGCCGCACACGTCCTTGAACAGCGTGTGCAGGTCCACCTCCTGCAGGTAGCCCGAGCCCAGCGCCGTCGTCACCACTTGCCCGACGACGGCCACGACCGGCTGGCGGTCGAGCTTGGCGTCGTACAGCCCGTTGAGCAGGTGGATCGCGCCCGGGCCCTGGGTGGCCAGGCAGACGCCCACCGTGCCGGAGTACTTGGCGTGGCCGGTGGCCATGAACGCCGCCATCTCCTCGTGGCGGGCGGTGACCAGCTCGACGTCGTCCTCGCGCCGCCGCAGCGCCGCCAGCAGCGGGTCGATGCCGTCGCCCGCGTAGCCGAAGACGCGCTCGACGCCCCAGTCGACGAGGCGGTCGACGATCCCGTCCGCGACCGTGCCGGCACCGGTCTGCTCGCTGCTGCTCATGGCCCTCCCTCGGTGGGTCCCTCGTGCGGCGCGCCCCGCCGGCGCGCCGTCCCCGGCCATGCTGCGAGCGCCCCGGCCCGCAGGCACCCGGGGGCGCCCCGAGTGACGTGTGTCACTCGTCCGTGAGACAT
Organism: Isoptericola variabilis; assembly: GCF_001750215.1. Lineage (GTDB taxonomy): Bacteria > Actinomycetota > Actinomycetes > Actinomycetales > Cellulomonadaceae > Puerhibacterium > Puerhibacterium variabilis_A. Next base: position 2,781 of record NZ_LWGM01000058.1, read on the forward strand.
TCGCAGCGAGGGGGTTGGCGGCACGGGGACGGCGAGGAGGCGAGGACCCATGAGCCAGGTCGCGCAGGACAGGCCGGCCGAGGCGCCCGAGGGCGGGCTGCGGCGGGTGATGGGGCCGAAGCTGCTCCTGCTGTTCATCGTCGGGGACATCCTGGGCACCGGCGTCTATGCGCTCACCGGCCAGGTGGCCGGCGAGGTGGGCGGCGCCGCCTGGGCGCCGTTCCTCGTGGCGTTCGCCGTCGCCACGATCACCGCCTTCAGCTACCTCGAGCTCGTGACCAAGTACCCGCAGGCCGCCGGCGCCGCGCTGTACACGCACAAGGCGTTCGGGATCCACGTGGTCACGTTCGTCGTGGCGTTCATGGTGATGTCCTCCGGCATCACGTCGGCGTCGACGGCGGCGAACGCGTTCGCCGGCTTCCTCTCCGACGGCTTCCGGCTCGGTCTCGACCCGGGCGGCGTCGGCCGCATGATGATCGCCCTCGGGTTCATGGCCCTCGTGGCGGCGGTGAACCTGCGGGGCGTGGGCGAGAGCGTCAAGGCCAACGTGGTGCTCACCTGCGTGGAGCTGTCCGGCCTGCTCCTGGTCATCTTCGTCGGCCTGTGGGGCGTCACGCAGGGCCGCGCCGACTTCTCGCGCGTGGTGGTCTTCGAGTCGCCCGACGACAAGGGTGCCTTCCTCGCCGTGACCGCCGCGACCACGCTGGCGTTCTTCGCGATGGTCGGGTTCGAGGACTCCGTCAACATGGCGGAGGAGTGCCACCACCCGGTCCGCGACTTCCCGCGGATGATGCTCACCGGCCTGTCGATCACGGGGCTGATCTACGTGCTCGTGGCGATCACCGCGGTCGCGCTCGTGCCCGTCGGCAACCTCGTCGACGAGTCGCGCGGCTCGGCCCTGACCCAGGCCGTGGCCGCCGGCGCGCCGAACTTCCCGTTCGACACCCTCTTCCCGTTCATCGGCATGTTCGCGGTGGCCAACTCGGCACTGATCAACATGCTCATGGCCTCGCGGCTGCTCTACGGGCTGGCGAACCAGGGCGTGCTGCCGCGCTCGTTCGGCGCCGTGCACCGCACGCGGCGCACCCCGTGGGTGTCGATCATCGTCACCACGGCCATCGCGTTCGGCCTCATCCTGTGGGTGGTCAGGGCGCAGGCCTCGGAGTCCGGCGCCAGCGCCGTCGCCCTCCTCGGCGGCACGACGTCGCTGCTGCTGCTCGTGGTCTTCACCGTCGTCAACGTGGCGCTGCTGGTGCTGCGGCGCGACCACGTCGAGCACGCCCACTTCCACACCTGGACGCCGCTCGCGATGCTCGGCGCGCTCACCTGCGCCTTCCTGGCCGGGCCGTGGGCCCGCAGCGCCGAGCAGATGCCGCAGTACGCCATCGCCGGCGCGCTGCTCGCCGTCGGCCTCGTGCTCTCGGGTCTGACCTGGCTCTACACCCGCACGGTCCGGCACCGGCCGCTGCAGTTCGAGCGCGTGGAGGAGCTCGACGAGCACCGGCCCGAGGGGCCGTACCCGCGGCGCCGCTGACCCGGCCTCGCCGGGGCGCCGGACCGGTCAGTACGTGTAGTCGGCCCCCACGCGCCGCGCCCACGGGGTGTCGGGCCGGTGCGCCCACACCCGGACCCTGCCGTGGGCCTCCTCGCCCCGCCGCGCGGCGGTCACCTCCGCGAGCAGGAGCTCGTCCGGCAGGTTCCGCCGGGCCCAGTCGATGACGACGAGCACGTCCCGCTCGCCGTCGAAGCGGTAGGTCGCCTCCGCCGCGAAGTCCTCCCCGTCGTCGGCGAACCGGTGCAGGAAGGTCACGTAGTACGTCGGCGTGGTGTCGGCGTCGGCACCCTCGGGCAGCTGCGCCGGCTGCGGCTCCTGCACGGGGATCAGCTCGCCAGGGCGGCGTCGAACGCCTCGAGCAGCCGCTCGGAGAACAGCACGAACCGCACGTGCTCGACGTCGCCCGAGCCGTCGGCCCCCTCGGCTGCGGCGTCGTCGGGCCGCGGCGGGGGCGCCCAGCCGCGCACCGAGCCGACGGCGATGGTCGCGACGTCGTCGGGATCCCACCCGTAGACGCCGGCGCTGACGGCCGGGAACGCGACCGACCTCGCGCCGAGACCCGCGGCGACCTCGAGCGACCGGGCGAAGCAGGAGCCGAGCAGCGCGGGGTCCGTCTGGCCGGCGTGGCGGTTCGGGCCCACGGTGTGGATCACCCAGCGCGCCGGCAGCGCGAAGCCGGGGGTCGCGACGGCGTCGCCCACCGCCAGGCCGCCGGGCAGCCGCGTGCGGCGCAGCTCCTGGCACGCCTCGAGCAGCTCGGGGCCCGCGGCGGCGTGGATGGCGCCGTCCACCCCGCCCCCGCCCAGCAGCGACGAGTTCGCCGCGTTGACGATGGCGTCGGTGTCGACCTTGGTGATGTCGCCGAGCTCCGCGGTGATGCGCACGGTCCCAGTCTGTCGCCCGGGCGGCGCGCTGGCGCGGGCGCGCCCGCAGCGCGTGTCAGCACCAGCGCACGCCGGGGCGTGCGCTGGTGCTGACGACCGCGGGAAGCGAGGCCGGGCGGGCGGGGCCGGGTGGGCGGGTCACGCAGTGGTCCCGCGGCGGGTCACGCGGCGGGCGGCGTCGGACCGGGCGACGGCGCCGGGTACGGGCCCGTGTAGCCGCCCTGGTCGCGGGCGGCGCGGGCCGCGGCCTTGTGCTCGTCGGGCACGAGCACCCACAGCACCAGGTACGCCAGCACCTGCGGGCCGGGCAGCAGCAGCGAGGCGACGGTCAGGAGCCGCACGGCGGTGCGGTCCCAGCCGAAGTAGTCGGCGACGCCGGCGCACACGCCGCCGAGCATGCGCCCGCGCGCGGGCCGGAAGAACGTGCGACGGCCGGACGGCGGCTGCTGCGGGTACGGCTGGCCGGAGGAGGGGACACCGGGGTACGGGGCGCCGGAGGGGCCGGGGTAGCGCGGGTCGGGGGCGGGGTTCGAGCCGGGGTTCGAGGCGGGGTTCGAGGTGGTGGGTTCCATGTCTCGAGCCTGCCCCCGCCGTCGCTCGCCCGGTATCGGGTGGCGCCCGGATCCGACCCTGACCCTCGGCCGGGGCCGTCCGGGTGACGCCGGGGTGGTGCCCGGCCGTCGTCGGGGTGCCGCCGGGGTGTCGGCGAGGTGAGCGCCCGGTCCACCGGCGCGCGGGCGGGCGGCGGGCCCGTGCCGGGGTCCTAGGGTGTGCATGGCGGGGCGAGGGGCACCGCCGGCAGGGAGATCGGCACGGAGGGGGTCAGGGTGGCCGAGACCACGACCGCTCCCCGGGCGACCCGCGGGAGCCGCGCCGGCCGCGTGGCGCTCGGCGGCGTCGGCGTCCTGGGCGAGCTGCTCATCACCGCGGGCGTGCTGCTCGGGCTCTTCGTCGTCTGGCAGCTGTGGTGGACCAGCGTCGAGGCCAAGGACGAGGCGCAGACCCTCATGACGGACTTCCACCAGACCCTGCCGGAGGCGCCGCGCGTCGCGGGCGAGCTGCGCACCGACGAGCCGCCGGTCCCCGAGGCGGTCGCGCCGGGGGAGATGTTCGGCGTGCTCGTCGTGCCGGAGTGGTACGGGCGCACCGACAACGCGATGCCGATCCTCGAGGGCACCACGCAGTCGGTGCTCGACAAGGCCGCCGCCGGCCATTACACGGAGACGCAGCAGGTCGGCGAGGTGGGCAACTTCGCGCTCGCGGGCCACCGCCGCAGCCACGGCAACTCGTTCCGCTACGTGAACGAGCTCGAGCCGGGCGACCAGGTGGTCGTCGAGACCGGCAACGCCTGGTACGTCTACGAGGTGACCGGCCACGAGGTCGTGCTGCCCACCCAGGTCGAGGTCGTGGCGCCGGTGCCCAACGAGCCGGGTGCCGTCCCCACCGAGCGGCTGCTCACCCTGACCACGTGCCACTCGCCCACGCTGGGCGAGTACGGCAACTCCCACCGCTGGATCACCTACGCGAGGTTCGTGGGCTGGATGGACCGCGCCGACGGCATGCCCGAGAGCGTGCTCTCCGACCCCGCCGTCCTGTGACGCGCCCGACGCCCCGAGATGCGCCCGACGCCTGAAGCCCTGTCCACGCCTGGAGCCCGCTGATGTACGCCTGGATCTTCCGCCACCTGCCCGGCAACCTGTTCTGGCGCGTCCTGCAGACGCTGGTGCTGCTGGCCGCCGTCGTCGCGGTGCTGTTCCTGTGGGTCTTCCCGTGGGCGGCCGACCGGTTCGACGTCCTCGACCCGAGCCTGGGCTGACGCCGACGGCGCGCTAGCCGGAGCCCCGCGCGCCGCCCGGTGCGTCGGGCGGACCCAGCGGGGACAGGTGCGTGAGCACGCAGAGCCACGTGCCGTCCCGCCGGACGAACACGCACGAGACCCGCTCGTGCTCCAGGAACGGGGTGCCGCGGTAGCGGCCGCCCGAGACGCCGCGGGCCACGGTCACGGCCGTGCGGCCGTCGACCCGCACCTCCATGTCGTGGGTCTCCATGACGTCGTGGACCAGCTCGCCCGAGGCCACGCGGGCGAGGAACGCGTCCTTGCGGTCCACGTTCCCGTCGGAGCCGACGATGAACCACTCGTCAGCCATGAACGCGCCGATCGCGGCGACGTCGTTGGCCACCATCGCGCGGTCCCACGCGGCCGCGACGTCGCGCACCTCCTGCGCCGCGACGTCGCCGGCCGGCTGGGCGTCGTCGAGCGGTCCCATGGCACCAGCGTGCGTCAGGCGGCGTCCGCCAGCACCGCGGCGACCCGGCGCTGCGAGGCCCGGGCGAACGCGGGCCACCGGCCCCAGTAGTACGGCAGCGCGACCACGCCCTGCACCAGCACCCAGCCGCGCGCCCGCTCCCAGGCGGCGTCGGCGTCGGGCAGGCCGTCGGTGGCGGCCTCGCGGAACGCCCGGCGCGCGGACCCGTCGAACAGCCACCACGCGGGGGCCAGGTCCGCGGCCGGGTCGCCGACGCCGAGGGCGCCCCAGTCGATGACGGCGGCGAGCCGTCCGTCGTGCGCCAGGAGGTTGCCGGGCATGAGGTCGCCGTGGATCCACCCGGGGGCGGACGACGGCGGCGCGGCGAGGGCGCGCTCCCAGGCGCGCAGGACGGCGGGGGCGTCGACCCGGCTCCCGCACGCCGCGACCGCGGCCCGGACGTCGGCGTCGAGGCGGGCGAGCGGCACGCCGCGGCCGGTGCCGTCCTTGACCGGCCCGCCCGCCGCGTCCGTGGAGCGCAGCGCCCGCACGACCGCCCTGAGCAGCTCGGCGCCCTCGTGCGGGTCGAGGCCCAGCGGCTCGCCGGCCAGCGGGTCGCCCACGGCGCGGCCGGGCAGCCACGGCACCACGGACCACCGGAAGGGGTAGGCGTCGTCCGGCGCACCCAGCGCCACCGGCGCCGGCACGGTGACGGGCAGCCGCGGGGCCAGCCGCGGCAGCCAGCGGGCGTCGGACTCCGCCTGCGCGGCCGCCCACGCCACCTTCGGCATCCGTGCCACGAGGTCGTCGCCGAGCCGGAACAGCCGGTGGTCCGTGCCCGACTCCGCCACCGGCGTCACCGGCAGGCGCGCCAGGAGCGGCAGCTGCGCGGCCACGAGCCGGCGGACGTCGTCGGCGGTGACCACGACCTCGTCGTCGTGCAGCTGCGGGGGCTCGGGCATGGCCGCACGCTAGGCCGCCGGCCGGCTCGCCGACCACCGGTTTCGCCGCCGCCGGGCCGCCGTGACGGGCGCGCCGGTTCCCAGGGCCGTTGCCGCAGGGCACAATGCCGCCGTGACCCCGACGACCGTCCGGACCGTCGCGCCCGGGCGCGGCCGGGCGCAGCTACCGCCATTCCCGGACGAGGTGCCGCTGCCGGCCACCTTCGGCGACTGGTACCACCTGGCCGCCGCAAACCTCGGGCTCGCCGAGAAGCGTGACAGCGGGGCCCTGCGCCTGGCCGCCGGGGCGCTGGTCGTCGCGCTGTGCTCCTTCGGCCTCGGGGTGGGCGTCGCTCCTGCGCTCGGCGTCCTCGTCGCCGGCGGGCAGTGGCAGGGCGCCGACGTCGCCGCGCTGGTGCTGGGCCTCGTCGTGGTGCTCGCGGCCCTCGCCTGGTGGGCCTGGTTCCGGCGCGGCTGGGCACGCGCCCGGCGGCTGCGGTGGGCGTGGGCGGCGGCGCTGCGCGACCCGCGCGTGCTCGCCCTGCCCGCCGACCGGCGCGCGCCGGGCCGCCTGGACCCCGAGGCGCAGCACCCCTACCGCTCGCGGGCGGAGCAGGACGGGCCGCACCCGCACCCGGGCCTGCGGTCGGTCGGCGGGGTCTCCGGCGCCCTCGACGCCCTGCGGCTGGCGCTCCACCCGCTGGCGCTGGCGGCAGGGGTGCTCCTGGTCGTCGCCGCGCTCCGCTACCCGGACCTCGGCGCGCGGCTGGCCGGCGTCGCGGTGGCCGTGCCGCTGACCCTGGCGGCCCTGGGCGGCACGGTGCGGGCCTGGTACCGCTTCGCCCGCGTCACCGCGCTGGCGGCCGACCAGCGGGACGACCTGGCGCGCTGGACGGGCTGGCGGGTGCTGCACGGCCTCGCCCAGCCGCGCGCGGTGCGGCCGCGCTGGCGGCGGGCGGACCTGGCGCTCCTGCCGGTGGCGCTCGTCGGGCTGCTGCTCTACCTGGGCCGGCTCGCCTCGGGGACGGTCACGACGGCCCACCTGCTGGTGGGCGGAGGGCTCGTCGCCGTGCCGCTGGCGGTGCTGCTGGCCTCGTTCGGCGTGCGCGCGCTGCGGGCCCGCGCGGGCGACGGCGGGCTCGGCGTGCGGGTGCTGACCGACGACGTGCCGCCCCAGGGCCCGACGGCGGTGGCGCCCGGGCCGGCGCGCCTGGAGCTGGAGGGCGTCGCGGGCGGTACCGAGGCGGACGGCGTCCCCGTGCGGCTCGTGCGCCCCGACGGCACGGCGCAGCACCTCGCCGCCGTCGCGCTGGTCAGCGGCGTGCCGCACCTGCTCGCGACACGCCGGCACTGGCTGGTGCTCGCCGACGCGTCGCAGGTGCCCCTGACCTGCGCCGCGGTGCGGGACCTGCGCGGTGCGGCCGCGGCCGCCGGGCTGCGGGTGCTCTGAGCGCGGAGGCTCACCAGCCGTTCGGGCTGAGCACCTTGCGGACCCGCTTCTCGCTGACCGGCCCGTCGGTGCCGAGCTGCTGGGCGAAGAGCGACACCCGCAGCTCCTCGATCAGCCAGCGCACCTCCGCCAGCTCGGCGGCGCGCACGGGGTCGGCGGGGCCGGCGGCGTAGGCCGCGCGCGCCTTGGCGAACGCCTCCTCCACGTCGTGCACCCGCCAGGCCAGCTCGGCGTCGCGGGCCGGGTTGGCCTGCGCCTTCTCCAGCCGGTACGACGCCGCGCGCAGGTAGCGCACCAGGTGCGGCAGCCTGCGGGGCGGGGTGGCGCTGACGAAGCCGGGGTGGACCAGCGTGGCCGCGTGGTCGCGGACGTCGGTGAGCGTGTTGAGCAGGGCCAGGGACGACGTGCCCCGCACCTCGGCCTCGAGCGCGCGCCACGCGGAGAGCGCGGCGACGACGTGCCCGGCGGCGCGGTGCACCTCGTCCTCCAGGTGGCCGCGGACGAACGTCCGCGCCTCCGCGTACGAGTCCGCGGTGCGGACCTGTACAGCATCGGGGCCGGGCGGCGTACCCGGCGCGAGGTCGGCGTCGCCGCTGGTCAGTGCGGTGACGGCGGCCAGCTGCAGGTCCGCGACGAGCGCGTCGGTGTTCCGGTACGGGCTCGCCGCGAGCGTGAGCGCCTGCTTGCCGGTCCACCGCGAGGTGACGCGGCCGGGCTGCAGCGCGGTCTCGGCGAGCAGCAGCCGGCGCACGCCGCGGGCGTGGGTGCCGTCCCGCTCGGCGGCGTCGGCGAGGATGCGCAGCGCCACGGTGGGCTCGTGCCGGGGCCCGGGCTCCTCGACGAGCGCCGGGTAGCCGCGCACCACGACGCCGCCGCCGAGGTCGGTGGAGACCGCGTCGGGCAGCTCGGGCAGGTCCGCCGGCCAGGTGGTCAGGCCGGTGCGCTCGGCGACGGCGGGGCCGCTCGGGGCCGCGGGGGCGGACGACGCGGGCTGCGTGGCGGGTGCGGCGGGCGCGGTGGTGTCCGTCTTGCGCGGGCGGCCGCGGCCGCGCTTGCGGGCCACGACGACGCCGTCGACGAACACCTCGCCGCCCCACACGCCCCACGGCTCGGCGCGGTCGATCGCGCCGGCGAGGCAGCCGGCCTGCAGCGGGCACGTGCGGCACAGCGCCTTGGCCTGCTCGACCTGGGCGGTGTGCTCGGCGAACCAGAGCTCCGCGTCGTTCGTGCGGCAGGGCAGCATGGTGTCGAGCGCGGCCCGGTCGGCGTCGGCGGTGGCCAGGGGTTGGTGGGGAGTCCAGGCAGCGGTCCCGGGAGCCGTCTCCAGGTGCCGCTCGTCGAGCAGGTGTGCGAGTCGCACGGTGTCCTCCGTGAGGTCCTGTGGGATGAACGTCGGTTCTTGCGTCCAGGACCTGCGGTGGACCCCTGGTGGTGCCAGGGATCCGGAGGGGCGGCCTCGTGGGGCCGTTTCTTCGCCGGGAAGACGAAGGCCGCGGGTCCTGAGTGGACTCCGCGGCCTGGATCCGGTGCTAGACCGGTCTGACCCAGGGGACGGAGTCGGGTACGAGCGAGAGCGTGTTATCGACGCGGCCGCCGCGAGCACGCCGCGAGATGGCAGACGTGTGCCGCTTGCCGGACTCACCGGCCGCGAGCAGGACGTCGCCGAACGGGCGCACACGGAAGCCGGCGGTCGCGGCAGCCTGCAGGGGCATGCCCGGGACGTTCGCCGACACGGTGCTGTTGAAGCTCTCCATCGCTGTACCCACCTCCTCACTCTGCTCGGGCGCCGGCCTCTCGGCCCGCACCCCTTCCGTCAGGGACTCCCCGAGCATAGACCGGGGCCCCTCGGGGGCCACATCTTTTTTTCGAGGTTTTTTCTCGCGGGAGTTTTTTCGCCCGCTCAGCCCGCCGCCTGCGCCACGATCTCGAGGATCGTGGCGCCGTACCGGTCGATCTTCGCCGGGCCGATCCCGTTGACCCGGGCCAGCTGCGCCGTCGAGGTGGGACGCACCTCCGCGATCGCGGCGAGGGTGGCGTCCGAGAGCACCGTGAACGCCGGCTTGTCGGTCTCGCTCGCCACCCCGCGGCGCCACTCGCGCAGCGCGTCGAAGAGCGCCTGGTCGTGCTCGCCGGTCAGCAGCTCGCGCGCCTGCCCCTTGCGGGCCCGCGGCGCGCGCGCCCGCCGGTCGGCCTCGTCGTCGGGCCACAGCCCGTCGAGGAACCGCGTGCGCTTGCGGCCGGCACGGCCGCCGGGGTTGCGCGAGCGGGCGAACGAGACCTCGAGGTGCACCCGCGCGCGGGTGACGCCCACGTAGAGCAGGCGTCGCTCCTCGGCCACCGCGTCGTCGGTCTCCGCCAGGGAGATGGGCATGAGCCCCTCGCTCATGCCGGCCAGGAACACCGCATCCCACTCCAGGCCCTTGGCGGCGTGCAGCGACGCGAGCGTGACGCCCTCCACCGTGGGGGCGTGCTGCGCCGAGGCGCGCTCCTCGAGCTCGGCCACCAGCGTGGCCATCGTGGCCGGGCCCTCGGGCGTGCCGGCGGCCGCCAGGTCGTCCGCGAGCGCCACGAGCGCCTGCATGGCGTCCCAGCGCTCGCGCGCGGCGCCGCGGGCGGCGGGCGGCTGGTCGGACCACCCGGCGGAGGTGAGCACGTCGCGCACCTGCTCGGGCATCGGCACGTCGGGGTCCGAGGAGCGGGCGGCGCCGCGCAGCAGCACGACGGCGTCGCGCACCTCCTTGCGCTGGAAGAACCGCTCGCCGCCGCGGACCTGGTACCCGATGCCGGCGTCGGCGAGCGCCGCCTCGAAGGCCTCCGACTGGGAGTTGGTGCGGTACAGCACGGCGATCTCGCTCGGCCGCACCCCCTGGGCGATCAGCCGCCCGGCGCGCGCGGCGATCCCCGCGGCCTCCGCCTCGTCGTCGTCGTACACCGTGAAGCTCACCGGCGGGCCGGCCGGGCGCTGCGCGCGCAGCTCGAGCGCGCCGGAGACCCGGCCGCGGCGCAGCACCTCGTTGGCCAGGTGCACCACCTGCGGCGTGGAGCGGTAGTCGCGCACCAGCCGGATCTCCTGCGCGCCGGCGAAGCGGCGGCGGAAGTCGAGCAGGTAGCGCGGCGTGGCGCCGGTGAAGGAGTAGATCGTCTGGGAGGGGTCGCCGACGACGCACAGCTCCTTGCGGCCGCCGAGCCACTGGTCGAGCAGGAACTGCTGCAGCGGCGAGACGTCCTGGTACTCGTCCACGACGAAGTGCCGGTACTGGCTGCGCACCTCCTCGGCGACGGCGCGGTTCTCGGCGAGGATCCCGGCGAGGATTTGCAGCACGTCCTCGAAGTCGATGACCCCGCGCTCGTTCTTGACGTCCTCGTAGGCGGTGGCCAGGCGGGCCACCGTCTGCAGGTCGTAGCCGGCCGGGGCGGGGCGCCCCTCGGTCAGGGCGCGCCGCTCGTAGTCGTCCGGCGCGACGAGGGAGACCTTGGCCCACTCGATCTCGCTGGCCAGGTCGCGCACGGCGACCCGGTCGACGCTCATCCCCAGCCGGCGGGCGGCCTCCGCCACCGCCGGGGCCTTGTACTCCATGATCCGCGAGGGCGCGCCGCCGATCACGCGGGGCCAGAAGTACGACAGCTGCCGCAGGGCGGCGGCGTGGAACGTGCGCGCCTGCACGCCGGCGACCCCGAGCTGGCGCAGCCGGGTGCGCATCTCGCCCGCGGCGCGCGCCGTGAACGTCACGGCGAGGACCGACGTCGGCTTGTACACGCCGGTGCGCACGCCGTAGGCGATGCGGTGGGTGATGGCCCGGGTCTTGCCCGTGCCCGCGCCGGCGAGCACGCAGACCGGGCCGGTGAGCGCCAGCGCCACCTCGCGCTGCTCCGGGTCGAGCGCCTCGAGGATCGCGTCGGGTGACGTCGGCGCCGCCACCGGCGACGACGCGGGCGACGGCGCGGACGACCGCGGGGACGGGGTGGGCATAGCGGGGACCGCCGGCGTGTTGGTCTGCGTGGACATCGGTGCGATTCTTGCAGCCGGTCCCGACACGGGCCCCGCGTCGTGCACAGCCCCCGCCGGGCGCAGCGCGGCGCGCCGGGCACCCACCGTCACCCCGAGACAGTCCAGGAGGACCCGCATGACCACGTCGACCACGCAGCCGACCGACCAGCCGGGCGCGCAGCCCGCCGCCCAGCCCGCCCTGCCCGCGCCGGGCACCGTCACGATGTACTCGACGACGTGGTGCGGCTACTGCCGGCGGCTGCGCACGCAGCTCGACTCCGAGGGCATCGGCTACCAGGTGATCGACATCGAGGAGCAGCCGGAGACCGCGGCGTTCGTCGAGCAGGTCAACGGCGGCAACCGCACGGTGCCGACCGTCGTCTACCCGGACGGCAGCGCCGCGACGAACCCGTCGCTGCAGGACGTCAAGGCGGCGCTCGGCCGCTGACCCTCCCCGCTGTGGGTACAGGACACGCCGTGCGGATCGCGATCCGCACGGCGTGTCCTGTACCCACAGCCGTCTCGGGCGTCAGTCCGGCAGGCGCCCGCCGTACCACTCCTCGATGAGCGCGCGGGCGATCGACAGCCGCCCGGGCAGCAGCACCTCGCCGGCCTCCACCGCGCCGAGCAGGTCGTCGCGCGTGAACCATCGCGCGTCGGTGAGCTCCACCTCGTCGACCCGCGGGGGCAGGCCGGTGCCGGCGACGCGGGCGTGGAAGCCGAGCATCAGCGAGGCCGGGAACGGCCACGACTGCGAGCCCCGGTAGACCACGTCGCCCGGGCCGTCCGCGACCACCAGCCGCGCCTCCTCCGCGACCTCGCGGCGCACGGCCTGCTCGAGGCTCTCGCCGGGCTCGACGAACCCGGCCAGCGTCGAGAACCGGCCCTCGGGCCAGTGCGCGGCGTGGCCCAGCAGGATCCGCTCGGCGTCGTCGACGACCGCCATGATCACCGCCGGGTCGGTCCGTGGGTACAGCTCGCGGTCCTCGACCGGGCAGCGGCGCACCCACCCGGTCAGCGCCGGCTCGGTGGCGGCCCCGCAGCGCGGGCAGAAGGCGTGCACGGCGTGCCAGTTGGCCAGGGCCACCGCCTCGGTGGCCAGCCCCTGCTCGAGGGCGTCGAGGGCCTCCAGGCGGCGCAGCCCGAGCCACGCGCTCGGTGCCGGCAGGCCGAGCGCCTCGGGCGCCGGCTCGCCGGGCCCGTCGGCGCCCGTGGTGCTGCCCGG
>NZ_LWGM01000059.1 GCF_001750215.1 Isoptericola variabilis
CCGGCGTGGCAGGCCCGACGGCGCGCGGCGGCCGCCCCGCCCGTCCTGCGGCAGCGCGCCCGCCACCTCGAGCAGGTCCTCGCGCCGGGGCGTCCCGCCGGCGAAGAAGCGGCGCAGGCCGAGGTCCTCGGGCCGGTAGAACAGCACGGCGGTCGCGTCCTGCCCGTCGCGGCCCGCGCGGCCGACCTCCTGGTAGTAGCTGTCCGGGGAGTCGGGCACGTCGGCGTGCAGCACGAAGCGCACGTCCGGCTTGTCGATGCCCATGCCGAAGGCCGACGTCGCGACGACGACGTCGACCTCCCCCGCCGTGAACCGGTGCTGTGCCTCGTCGCGCTCTGCCCGGCGCATGCCGCCGTGGTACGCCGCGGCGCGCAGGCCGCGGCCGGCCAGCGCCTCGGCCAGCTCGGTGGTGCGCCGCCGGGTGGCGACGTAGACGATGCCGTTGCCGCCCGGGCCGTCGCCGGCGCGCGCCGCCTCGGCCGCGCGCTCGGCCTCCGCCGCGGCCCGGTCCAGCACGGCGCGGTCCTTGTCGGCCTCGGTGAGGGCCCGCTCGACCGTCAGCTCGAGGTTCGAGCGGCCGAACCCCCGCACGATGACGGCGGCGTCGCGCAGGTGCAGGCGGCGCACGATGTCGTCGCGCACGGGCGGCGAGGCGGTGGCGGTCAGCGCGATGACCCGCGGGCGCGGGTCGAGGGTGTCGATGCGCTCGCCGAGGCGCAGGTACTCGGGCCGGAAGTCGTGCCCCCACACCGACAGGCAGTGCGCCTCGTCGACGGCCACGAGGCTCGGCCGGGCGGCGCGCACCGCCTCGAGCACCTCGTCGTTGGCGAGCTGCTCCGGGGCGAGGAAGAGGAACTCCAGCTCGCCGCGGGCGGCGGCCTCGAGCGTCGCCCGCCGCTCCTTCTCCGGCACCGCCGAGCTCAGCGCCCGCGCCGAGACGTCCTCGTCGCCCACCTCCAGCAGCGAGCGCACCTGGTCGCGCTGCAGCGCGATGAGCGGCGAGACCACCAGCGTGGGCCCGTCGAGCTCCACCCCGGGCAGCTGGTAGACGGCCGACTTGCCGGCGCCGGTGGGCAGCACCAGCAGCACGTCGTGCCCGTCCAGCAGCGCGCGGATCGCCTCCGCCTGGCCCGGGCGCAGCGACTCGTACCCGAAGACCTCGCGCGCGGTGCGGCGCACGTCGCGCAGGGTCGCGGTGCCGACCGGCACGGTCCCGGTGCCGGTCTTAGAGCCGGTCCCGGAGCCGGACGCGGCGCCGGTCTCGGGGCGGGACCCGGGGTCGGGGCGGGACGAGGCGTCGTGCGGCATGGGCGCTCCAGGCGGGCGGGGGCGGGGGGTCGCCGTCCATCATGGGGCCGCGCTCCCCCGCCCACCCGTCGGCGGGTGCCCGCGCCGGTGGTCGCCCGGCTCAGCAGGTGCCGAGCAGCCGGTCCAGCACCCGGGTGCCGAACCGCAGCGCGTCGGTCGGCACGCGCTCGTCGACGCCGTGGAACATCGCGACGAAGTCGAGGTCGGCCGGCAGGCGCAGGGGCGCGAACCCGTAGCCGGTGATGCCCAGGCGCGACAGCGACTTGTTGTCCGTGCCGCCCGAGAGCATGTACGGCAGCACCACCGAGCCCGGGTCCTCCGCGACCACGGCGTCGGCCATGGCGTCCACGAGCGACCCCGCGAACGGCACCTCCAGGGCGGTCGCCTCGTGGATCGGCTCCAGGCGCACGTGCGGCCCGGCCAGCTCGCGCAGCGTGGCCAGGCCCTCGGCCTCGTGGCCGGGCAGCAGCCGCACGTCCACGGCGGCGCTCGCGGTGCCGGGGATGACGTTGGCCTTGTAGCCGGCGTCGAGCTGGGTGGGGTTGGCCGTGTGCCGCAGCGTCGCCCCGACGAACGGCCGGGCCGGGCCGAGCGCGCGCACGAGCGCGTCGAGCGCGCCGTCGTCCTCGGCGTCGAACGGCAGGCCGGTGAGGTCCGCCACCCCGCGCAGCAACGCCTCGACGGTGGGCGTCAGCGTGGTCTCCCAGCGGTGCCGGCCGATCCGGGCGACCGCCTCGGCCAGCGCCGTCACGGCGTTGTCCTCGTTGACCGCCGAGCCGTGGCCCGCGCGCCCGGCGGCGAGCAGGCGCAGCCAGGCCAGGCCCTTCTCCGCCGTCTGCAGCAGGTACGCGCGCCGGCCGCCGACCTCGACGGAGAACCCGCCGACCTCGCTGATCGCCTCGGTGGCGCCCTCGAACAGCTCGGGGCGGTGCTCGACGGCCCACTCGGCGCCGTGCACGCCGCCGGCCTCCTCGTCCGCGAACATCGCCACGACGACGTCGCGCGCCGGCTTGCGGCCCTCGCGCACCATCTGGCGCACGACGGCGAGGATCATCGCGTCCATGTCCTTCATGTCGACGGCGCCGCGGCCCCACAGCAGGCCGTCGCGCTCCTCGCCGCCGAACGGGTCGACCGACCAGTCCGCGGCCACTGCCGGCACGACGTCGGTGTGCCCGTGCAGCACCAGCGCCGGGCGCGACGGGTCGGCGCCCTCGACGCGCGTCACCACGGACGTGCGCCCGGGGCGCGACTCGAACACCTCGACGTCGAGCCCCACCTCGGTGAGCAGCTCGGCCACGAGCTCGGCGGCCTTGCGCTCCCCCGGGCCGGAGTCGTCGCCGTAGTTGGAGGTGTCGATGCGCAGCAGGTCGCGGCAGATGCCGACGACCTCGTCCTCGGCGGTCGGCGAAGGGGCACCGCCGGCAGCGGCGGTGGCAGCGAGGGTGGTGCGGGCGGTCGTCGTCTCGTCGGTCATCGGTCAGGCCTCCAGTCCACGGCGGGCGAGCAGCGGGGTGATCTCGGGGTCGCGCCCGCGCAGCTCGCGGAACGACGTCATCGGGTCCTGGGAGCCGCCGCGGGCCAGCAGCGAGCGGCGGAACTCCTCGCCGTTGGCGCGGGCCAGGCCGCCGCGCTCGCGGTACCACTCGCCGGTGTCGGCGTCGAGCACCTCGGACCAGACGTAGGAGTAGTAGCCGGCGGCGTACCCGGAGCCCCAGACGTGGTTGAAGTAGGTGGTGCGGTAGCGCGGCGGGACGGCCGCGAGGGCGACACCGGCGGCCTCGAGCGCGGCCCGCTCGAACGGCACCACCTCGTCGACCGACGTGGGCACCTCCTCGGGCGCGAGGCGGTGCCACGCCTGGTCGAGCAGCGCGGCGGCGAGGTACTCGGTCGTGGCGAAGCCCTCGCCCCACTGCCGGGAGGCGAGCATGGTCTCGACCCACGCGGCGGGCATCGGCTCGCCGGTGGCGTGGTGCACCGCGAAGGCGCGCAGGACCTGCGGCTCCCACGCCCACATCTCGTTGACCTGCGACGGGTACTCGACGAAGTCGCGCGGCACCGCGGTGCCGGACTGCGAGGGGTAGCGCACGTCGGACAGCAGGCCGTGCAGGGCGTGCCCGAACTCGTGGAAGACGGTGATCGCCTCGTCCCACGTCAGCAGGGTGGGCTCGCCGGCCGGCGGCTTGACGACGTTGAGGTTGTTCACCACCACCGGCCGCTCGCCGAGCAGGTGGCTCTGGTCGACGAGCGCGTTCATCCACGCCCCGCCCCGCTTCGACCCGCGGGTGTACCAGTCGCCGAGGAACAGCCCGAGGCCCTCGCCGGGCCGGCCCGGCTCCGGGGAGTCGAAGACCTCGAAGACCCGCACGTCCGGGTGGTAGCCCACCAGGTCGGTCCGCTCGGCCAGCGAGATCCCGAACAGCCGGCGGGCCGCCTCGAAGACGCCGTCGCGCAGCACCCGCTCCAGCTCGAGGTAGGGCCGCAGGGCCGCGTCGTCCAGCGCGAACCGCGCCTGGCGCACCTGCTCCGACAGGAAGGCCCAGTCCGACGCGCGCAGCTCGGCGTCGTCGCCCTCGGTGGCGCGCAGCAGCGCCTCGAGCTCCCCCGCCTCGGCGCGGGCGTTCGCGACCGCGGCGGGCGCCAGCCGCGCGAGCATCTGCTCGACGGCGTCGGCGGTGCGCGCCGTGGAGTCCTCGGCGACGTACGCGGCGTGGTGGGGGTAGCCGAGCAGCCGGGCCCGCTCGGCCCGCAGGCGCGCGGTCTCCAGCACGATCGCCCGCGTGTCGTGCTCGCCGCCGTCGGCGCCGCGCGACTCCGAGGCGCGCTGGACGCGCTCGCGCAGGTCGCGGCTGCGCAGGTACGCCAGCACGCCCTGGCGGGTGGGCAGCTGCAGCTCCAGCAGCCAGGCGCCCTCGTGCCCGCGCGCCGCCGCCGCGGCGGCGGCCCCGGCCACCGCGTCCTCGGGCAGCCCGTCGAGCTCTGCACGGTCGGTGACCAGCACCGCGGCGGCGTTGGCGCCCGCGAGCAGGCGGCGGCCGAACTGCGCCTCGAGGGTGGTCAGCCGGGCGTTCAGCGCGCGCAGCCGCTCCTGCTCCGCCGCCCCGAGGGCGACGCCGGCCCGGCGCATCCGGGTGAGCAGGCGCTCCAGCAGGTAGGCGGTGTCGGCGTCCAGCTCCAGGTCGCCCGACGCCGCCGCGTCGGCGAGCGCCGTGGCGCGGGCGTGCAGCCGAGCGTCCATCGCCAGGGCGTCCGCGTGCGCGGCCAGCCGCGGCGCCAGGCGCTCCTGGACGTCCTCCAGCCCCGGCGTGGCGTCCGCCGCAAGCTGGTTGTCGAACGCGCGCAGCGCACGGTCCAGCAGCCGGCCGGAGCGCTCCAGCGCCTCGAGCGTGTTGGCGACCGTGGGCGGCGCCGGGTCGGTGGCGATCGCCTCGACCTCCGCGCGCTGCTGCGCCATCCCGGCCAGGACCGCCGGCTCGTAGTGCTCCTCGCGGACCGCCGCGTAGTCGGGCAGCCCGTAGGGCAGCGGCGACGGCGAGGCGAACGGGTTGGCGGGGTCGAGCGTGGCGCTGGCGGGGGCTGGCGCGGACGACGTCATGCGCCCATCCAAGCACCCGCGCCGGCCGGGCCGTGCCGCCACCCCTGCCGCCACCCGCGCCGCCGCCCGCACCACCACCCACACCGCCGCCCGCACCACCACCCACACCGCCGCCCGCGCTACCGCACCCGGTGCAGCGTGCCGTCGCGCGCCAGCCGCAGCTCGACGTCCAGCCCCAGCCGGTCGAGGAACGGCCGGTCGTGGCTCACCACCAGCAGGGCGCCGCGGTAGGCGCGCAGCGCCTCGACGAGCCGGTCGGCGCTGCCCAGGTCGAGGTTGTTGGTCGGCTCGTCGAGCACCAGCAGCTGGGCGGGCGGGTCGGCCAGCAGCAGCCGGGCCAGGGTCACCCGGAAGCGCTCCCCGCCGGAGAGGGTCGCGACCGGCCGGTCGACGGCCTCGCCGCGCACGAGGAACCGGGCCAGGCGGCCGCGCAGCTCGCCCGGCGGGACGTTTGGCGCGCCCGCGCGCACGGCGTCGAGCACCGTCGCGGCGTCGTCGAGCACGTCGAGCCGCTGGGGCAGGTAGCCGACGCGGTCGGTGAGCAGCGTCCCGTCCGGGCGCGCGCCGTCGCCGGCGGCAGCACCGGCTTCGACAGCACCGGCCTCGCCGGCACCGCCCCCGGGGCCGTGGCCGAGCAGGCGCTCGAGCAGGGTCGTCTTGCCCGCCCCGTTCGGCCCGGTGAGCGCGACCCGCTCGGGCCCCTGAAGCACCACCTCGCGCCCGTCGGCGCCCCTCAGCACGGCGATGCGCCGACCCGCCGGGACGCCGGGGTCCGGCAGGTCGACGACGATCGCGTCGTCGTCGCGCACCGCCCGCTCCGCGGCCTCGACCCCCGCACGGGCGGCGGCCTCCTTGTCCGCCGCCTGCCCGCGGCGCGCGCCCTGCGCCTTCTGCGCGGAGTTGCGCCGGTCGTGGACGACGGCCTTGACGTACCTGCGGTCGGCCGCGTCCTTGCGCCCCTGGCGCTGGGAGTGGGCGATGCGCTCCTCGGCCCCGATGCGCTGACGCTTCTCGCGGCGCAGCGTCTGCTCGGCGTCCCGCAGGGCCCGCTCGGCGGCGGCCCGCTCGGTGGCCAGGCGCTCCTCGTAGGCCGAGTACGGCCCGCCGTAGGTGGTGAGGGCCCCGCCGCGCAGCTCGGCCGTGGCGTCGACCAGCTCGAGCAGCGCCCGGTCGTGGGACACGACCACGAGCGCCCCGCGCCAGGTGCGCACGAGCTCGTAGAGGCGCTCGCGCCCGTCGCCGTCGAGGTTGTTGGTGGGCTCGTCCAGCAGCGCGACGTCGGCGCCCCGCAGCCGCACCCCCGTGACGGCGGCGAGCATTGCCTCTCCCCCGGACAGGGTGCCGACGCGGCGGTCGAGGTCGGTGGGCAGGCCGCTCGCCGCGAGCGCCGCGACCGCGCGCTCCTCGGCGTCCCAGGCGTCGCCGACGACGTCGAACACCTCGGGCCGCACGTCGCCGGACTCGACGGCGCGCACGGCGTCGACGACGGCGCGCACGCCGAGCAGGTCGGCGACGGTGGCGTCGACGTCGAGGGTGAGGCGCTGGGGCAGGTGGTCGGCGACCCCGGCGACGGTGACCGTGCCGGCGGTGGGCCGCAGCCGGCCCGCGACGAGCCGCAGCAGCGTGGACTTGCCGGCGCCGTTGCTGCCGACGAGGCCGGTGCGGCCGCGGCCGAAGGCGCCGGAGACGCCGGCGATCGGGGTGGCCCCGTCGGGCCAGGCGAAGGTCACGTCGTGCAGGACGACGGCGGGCAGGGTGGACGTGGTGGCGGGCATGCGCGGGCTCCGGACGGTCGGCTGGTGCGCCGGCCCGGCCCCGCGGGGCGGACGGCGCGCGGTCAGGCGGCGGCCGGGGTGCCCGTCATGTCTGGTGCCTCACGATGCTGCTCGGGAGCCGTCCCCTCTCACGCGCGGCGGTGCCGCGGGGACACGACGAGGTTGGCACGGGGTGCGCGCGAGCACAACGCCTTTCCTCAGCGCGGCGCCTCCGCCGGCCACGGGGCGGCCGGCTCGCGGGGGTCGCCCGGCAGCAGCGAGGCGACCCAGGCGTCCCGCCGCACCCCGCGCTGGTCGGCGAAGCGCCGCAGCGTGCCCTCGAAGCGGAAGCCCAGCTTCCACGCCACCCGGCGCGAGGGCCAGTTGCCCACGTAGCCCAGCCACTGCACGCGCACCAGGCCCAGCCCCTCGGGGTCGAGCCCGAGGTCGGCGACGATCCGGGCCGCCTCCGTGACCAGGCCCCGGCCCCGTGCCTCGGGCGCGGCCCAGAAGCCGATCTCCCCGGTGCGCTCGCCGCCGCCGTCCGCCACCGCGATCCCCACCATGCCCTGCAGCGGCCCCGCGGGGTCGTCCGCGGGCCGCACGGCCCACGTGAGGTCGGACCCCGTCTCCCACCCGCGCCGCACGAACCCGGTGACGAACGACTCGGCGTCCGCGCGCGTGTACGGGCTCGGCACGGTGGTCCACCGCTGCACCTCGGCGTCCTGGCAGACCTCCGTCACCCGGTCGACGTCGGCAGCGGTGGGCGCGGACAGGTGCACGTGCTCGTTGACCAGCGGGAACGGTTCCATGCGCGGCAGCCTCTCACGCGCCGGCGGCGCCGCTCACGGGTTTTGCGCCGCGCCCCGGGCCGCCGCGCCGTCGGTGCCGTTCCCCCCGCCGTCGAGCTCCGCCGGCACGTCGCGCACGACGTCGTCGGGCTCGCCCGGCGGCTCACCGCGGCGCAGGGTGGTGAACACCGTCCAGGCGACGGCGAGCACCGGCACGGCCACCACCGCGCCCAGGATGCCCGCCACCACCGTGCCGGCCGTGACGCCGAGCGCGATGACCACCGGGTGCAGGGCCACCTGCTTGCCCATGATCAGCGGCTGCAGCAGGTGCCCCTCGATCTGGCCGATGAGCGCGATGCCGAGGGTCACGACGAGGGCGGTGACCGGTCCCTCAGCCGCGAGCGCCACGACGGCAGCGATGATCATGGCCGCGGGCGCGCCGATCAGCGGGATGAAGGCGCCGATGAACACCAGCACCGCCAGGGGCGCCGCCAGCGGCACCCCGAGGATCGCCAGGAGCGCGCCGGCGAGGATGCCGTCGGTGATGGCGATGATCACCGTGCCGCGCGCGTAGCCGGAGAAGCTGTACCAGCCGGCGCTCGCCGCGGCGCTCCACCGCCACCGGTGCGGCTCGGGCACCTGGTCGAGGAACCACCGCCACATCTGGCCGCCGGAGGTCAGGAAGAACACGGTGCAGAAGATCGACAGGGCGACGACGGCGAACCCCTCGGCCACCGAGCCGGCGCTGGCGACCGCCTGGCTCGCCAGGTCGTCGCTGTGGTCGGTGACCCACTGCCGGCCGGTGTCGATCCACTCGCTGATCTGCGCCCAGGACACCGGCAGGAACCCGCTCTGCAGCCACCGGACGATCTGCTCGATGCCGTCGTTGAACTCCCCCGCCAGCTCGCTCCACTGCCCCGCCACCGACGCGACCACGTAGGTGACGAGACCGCCGAACACGACGACGGCGGTGAGGAAGGCGAGCACCACGGCCAGCCGCCGGGGCATGGCCCGGGCGTAGTAGTCGGTCACCGGCTTGAGCACCGAGGTCAGCACCAGGGCGAGGAACACCGCGACGAACACCAGCTGCACGCGCGCGGTGGCGAAGACGACGAGGGAGACGGCGACGACCACGGCGACGAACCGCCAGGACCACCCGGCCGCGGTGCGTAGCCACGCCGGGACGTTCTCGCTCGTCGCGGCCCGCTCGGCGTCGCGCCGGGTCTGCACCAGACGACGGGCAGCGGGGCTCAGCGCCGGCCGGTCGTCGGTCACGTCGTCGCCTCCTGGGGTCGTTCCGCGCGCCGCGGCGCGCTGCTCGCAGGCCGGTTCCCGCGCGGTACCGCGCGCCCGGTGTGCCCCAGTGTGCACCCGGTCACGATCCCCGGCAGGGAACCGGGCGGTTTGTCCTCGGACCCCGGTGACGTGCTATGTTTCTACCCGCACCGAGACGGCGCAGGGCGCCGGAACGGTCCACTCGTCCGGGTGGCGGAATGGCAGACGCGCTAGCTTGAGGTGCTAGTGCCCGTATAGGGCGTGGGGGTTCAAGTCCCCCTCCGGACACGTCGGAAAGGCCCCGGCTCCTCACGGAGCCGGGGCCTTTCGCATGCCCGCTCAGCGGCGCGTCCTGCGGCGCCGCGCGGCGCGCCGGGCGTCCGCCGCCGACCAGGCGCGGCAGGGCCAGCCCGGCACCCGGCCGCGGTGCGGCCCGCCGCACACCACGCGGGCGCCGTCCTGCCACGGCTCGTGCAGCTCCAGGACCCAGCGGTCGTTGTAGTCGGCCGCCGCGTCCACCGCGCGGGCGACGGCGCCGCGCACCCTGCCGACGGCCGTGCCGACCCCCACCCGGGCCATCCGACGCACCTCCTCGGGACGCTGGGGACGCCGCTCCCGTGCACCATCCCACCTCGCCCGGTGCGGCCGCACGCCGTCCTGCCTACGCTGGGAGCACCGCCCGAAGGAGGGCCCCATCATGACCGACACCACCGCCAGCACCGGCGCCGGCGGCGCCGACGTGGTCGACATCCTCACCAGCGACCACCGGGACATGCTCGAGCTCATCGGCCAGATCGAGACGGCACCGGACGCGACGCAGCGCCGGGACCTGGCCGACACCGTCACCGCCGAGATCATGCGGCACGCCGTCGCCGAGGAAATGTTCGTCTACCCCGCGGTCGAGGAGCACATGCCCAACGGCTCCGAGGAGATCGCGCACGACAAGCAGGAGCACGAGGAGATCGTCCAGCTCCTCAAGCGGCTCGAGGACGTCGACGCCTCCGACGCCACGTTCATGGAGCTGGTGCGCGAGCTGGAGGCGCAGCTGCGCCACCACGCGAACGACGAGGAGACCGACCAGTTCCCGCAGCTGCGGGCGCACATCCCGCCGGACCAGCTCGTCGAGCTGGGCGTCAAGGTACAGAACGCCAAGAAGCTCGCCCCCACCCGGCCGCACCCCACGGCCCCGCACTCGGAGCTCTTCCACAAGACCGTGGGCCCGGGCGTGGGCATGGTCGACCGGCTGCGGGACAAGCTGACCGGGCGCTCCACCGGCTGACGCCGGCCGCCCGGGCGTCGTGCGGACACCGGGCCCGTCGCCGGGCCCGTCGCCGGGCCAGTCGCCACGCGCGGCGCCAGGCGCGGCGCCAGCCCGGCGTCAGTACGACGCGCGCCGGCGGAGCTCCTCGCGCTGCAGGCGCGCGACGTGCCGGCTGAGCAGCTCGGTGCGCGCCGCGTCGTGCCCCAGGAACCGGCACCCGTAGTGCGTGACGTCGTTCATCTGCTGCGTGCGCACGACCGCGACCCGCACGGGCACCTCGCGCACGCCCCCGGGGCCCTCCACGCCCGGGACGGCCAGCTCGAGCGTGTCGCCGGGCGCGAGCTTGAGCGGGGCGACCAGCCGCAGGCCGTGGGCGCTGAGGTCGACCAGGGTCACCTTGACCTCGTCGTCCTCCGCCGCGCCGGCGGCCGACCCGGCGGCCGGCTTGGCGGCCGGCGTGACCTTCGCGGCCACGACCTCGTGCACGGCGACGCGCACGGCCTCGCGCTCCTGGACGGTGGCGACCCGGGCGAGGCCGGAGAGCTCGAGGGCGAGGTCCTCGCGGTGCGTCACGGTCCCGTCGTACACGCAGCGGCCGCGCACGTCGTCGAGCACCTCGGCACGGACCTGGGCGCCCACCGTCCAGGCGCGCCCCAGGCTCGGCAGCTCCACCCGCATGGCGGCGCCGTCGCACCACTCGACGTGGCCCGAGGCGTACACCCCGTCCATGTCGAGATAGACCGGTCGCAGCTCGTGCATGCGCCTTCCCTCCCCTTCAGCCCGTCGGACGCCAGGCCGCGCGTCCGCCGCCGAGCGAACCTAGTGCCCTCGGTGGTCTCCCCGCAGGTCGAACGGCCTCTTTCACCCGAGGTTCACCCGAGCCCCGCCACGACCGCAGCGTCGCGGTCGCTCGGCACGGGGCGGCCGTAGAAGTAGCCCTGCACCTCGACGCAGCCCTCGGCCCGGACCCGGTCGAGCTGGTCCTGCGTCTCCACGCCCTCGGCCACGGTGGTGACCTCGAGCCGGCGCCCCAGCTCGGCGACGGCGCGCACGACGGCGGCGCTGTCCGACCGCTCGACCGCCTCGCGCACGAAGCTGCCGTCGATCTTGATCTTGTCGAAGGGAAAGGCCCGCAGGTGGGCGAGCGACGAGTAGCCGGTGCCGAAGTCGTCGAGCGCGACGCGCACGCCCGCCTCGCGCAGGTACGTCAGCTCCGCCACGCTCGCCGCGGCGTCGACCGGCAACAGGGCGGTCTCCGTCACCTCGAGCTCCAGGCGCGCCGGCGCCAGCCCCGAGGCGGTGAGCGCGCTGAGCACCGCCTCCACGAGCGTGCCGTGACCGAGCTGCTCCGCGGAGACGTTCACCGCCACGCGCGCCTCGTCGGCCCAGCCGGCGGCGTCCTGGCAGGCGCGCCGCAGCACGAGCCGCCCGAGCGCCTCGATGAGCCCGCTCTCCTCGGCCACGGGGACGAACTGCCCGGGCGGCACCCACCCGTGGCTCGGGTCGTGCCAGCGCGCCAGCGCCTCACGCCCCGTCACGGTGCCCGTCTCGATGTCGACGATGGGCTGGTAGAAGACGAACAGGCCCTCCTCGTGCTCGATCGCGCGGCGCAGCGCGGCCTCGAGCCGCACCCGCTCGCGGACCTGCTCCTCCATCCAGCCGGCGAACACCCGCACCGACCCCTTGCCCGCCTCCTTCGCCGCGTACTGCGCCATGTCGGCCCGCGCGACGAGGGTCTCCGCGTCGGTCCCGTGCGCCGGGGCGTGCGCGATGCCGACGGACGCGCTCACCCGCGCGTGCCGCTCGGTGCCGAGCCGGTACGGCAGGCCGAGCCTGCTGACGATCCCGTCCGCCACGGCGGCGGCCCGGTCGAGGTCGCCGTGCGGCAGCAGCACCACGAACTCGTCGGCGCCGACGCGCCCCACGGTGCCCTCGGCGCGGTCGGCGGCGTCGCGCAGGCGCGTCGCGGCCTGCCGGATGAGCATGTCGCCGACGAGGTGGCCGTGCACGTCGTTGACGGTCTTGAAGCCGTCGAGGTCCACGTACAGCAGGCACGCCGCCGCGTCGGGCCCCGCCAGCACGACGTCCAGCCGCTCGCGGAAGGCGTCCCGGTTGAGCAGCCCCGTGAGGCCGTCCTGGCGCGCGAGCCGGCCCGCCCGGGTGGCCGCCTCGATCTCCGTGGAGACGTCCTGCCACAGCAGCACGCCGGTCGGCGCGGCGTCCTCGAGGCCGTCCAGGCGCCAGACGACGGCCTCGAGCGTGCGCTCGCCGAACCGCTGCCGCGACCGCTCGGGCAGGGTCCCCGAGCCCGCCAGCAGGCGGCGCAGCTGGTCGGGGTCGCGGCCGAGGAGCATGTCCACGGGCGTGCCCACGAGCGCGTCCAGGGGCACGGGCACGGCGAGGGCGACGTCGGCGAACGTGCGCCGGCAGGCCTCGTTGAGGTAGCTGATCTCGAGCGACCCGGGGTCGACGGTCATCACGGCCACCGGCATGTGGTCGACCAGGCGCAGCAGCGATGCGAGCCGCACCCCCGGTTCGCCCGACCGCGCGCGCCGCGCCACCCGGTCCGCGATGCTGTGCAGCACCGTCCTGCCCACTCGGCCTCCTTCGTCACACACCTCGTCGCCGCAGGGCGACTCCCCACACGTCCCATCGGCCGCCGAGACGCTCCGGTGAGCAGGACGGGCCAGGCGGGCTCGGGGCTGGGGCGCTCCGGGCGCGGTCCGGGGCGCGGTCCGTGAGGTCAGGATGACCGGCGGCGGGCCTCCCGGCGCCGGCGGCGCGCCGCGGTCGCGACCCGCCGTCCGCGGACCCGCCGCCGCGGGGACCCGCCGTCCGGCGCCCCGACGTGGTCAGATAGGGCCGACCCCATCCAGAGCGGCCGAGAGACCTGGCTCGACGACGCCGCAGCAACCCGGTGGGCCCCCGGGCCACCCTCGGTGCTACCGCCAGGACCGATGGAAAGGACCCGGCATGCTCCGCAGCACCGACCGCATCCTCACCACCCACGTGGGCTCCCTGCCCCGCAGCCCCGAGCTGCTCGAGGCCGACGCCGCCCGCGCGGACGGCACGCTGGCCGCCGAGCAGCACCGCAAGGCCCTGCGCGACGCCGTCGCCGACGTCGTGCGCCGCCAGGTCCAGGCCGGCATCGACGTCGTCAACGACGGCGAGTACGGGCACGCCAGCACGCAGTCGATCGACTACGGCGCCTGGTGGACCTACTCCTTCGACCGCACCGGCGGCCTGGAGTTCGTGGACGACCCGGACCTCGACGCCCCGAAGCGGTCGCAGCCCGGCACCGTCGAGCTGACCAGCTTCCTGGACCGGCGCGACTTCGCCGCCTTCGCCGAGGCGTACACCGACCCGCGCTCGGGCATCCACCTGGCCGACCCCGACCTGCCGCCGCCGGCGTTCCCCACGGCCACCGGCCCGCTGGAGTACGTCGGGCAGGACGACGTCGCCGCCGACGTCGACAACCTCGTCCGGGCGGTGCGCGACGCAGGCGCCGCCGAGGGCTTCGTCGCGGCGCTGTCGCCCGGGTCCGCCGCGCGCATCTCGAACCGGCACTACCGCAGCGAGGAGGAGTTCCTCTACGCCTGGGCCGACGTGCTGCGCGAGGAGTACACCGCCATCCTCGACGCCGGGCTGGTGCTGCAGATCGACGACCCGTCGCTCGCCGAGTCGTGGGACCAGGTCAACCCCGAGCCGGCCGTCGAGGACTACCAGCGCTGGCTGCAGGTGCGCGTCGAGGCGCTCAACCACGCGCTGCGCGGGCTGCCCGCCGACCGCGTGCGGCTGCACGTGTGCTGGGGCTCCTGGCACGGCCCGCACACCACCGACCTCGGGTTCGAGCACATCGTCGACCAGGTGCTCCAGGTGGACGCGGGCGCGTACAGCTTCGAGGCCGGCAACGTGCGGCACGAGCACGAGTGGCGCGTGTGGGAGGACCGCACGCTCCCCGAGGGCAAGGTCATCCTGCCGGGCGTGGTGTCGCACGCGACCAACGTCGTGGAGCACCCGGTGCTGGTGGCCGACCGCATCGAGCGCTTCGCTCGCCTGGTGGGGCGCGAGAACGTCGTCGCCTCCACCGACTGCGGCCTCGGCGGGCGCGTGCACCCGCAGATCGCCTGGGCCAAGCTCGAGACGCTCGCCCGCGGCGCCGAGATCGCCTCGCGCCGCCTCTGGGGCTGACCGCCCGACGACAGGTCCGACGACAGGTCCGACGGCAGGCCCGACGGCAGGCCCGACGACAGGTCCGACGGCAGGCCCGACGACGAGGCCCCGACCGCGCACGCGGTCGGGGCCTCGTCGGTGCGGCCCCGGACGGCGGCCCCGCGGTGCTCAGCGGATGACGCGGATGTTCACCGGGTAGCGGTACGGCTCGTACCGCGAGGCGGCCACGGAGGCGAGGATCGAGAAGACCACCGAGCAGATCCACACCGCGATGAACGTGAAGAAGCCGATGAGCACGGCCATGAGGACGGCGCTGACGACGTAGCCGATCGCCAGGGTGATCTGGAAGTTCACCGCCTCCTTGCCGTGCTGGTCGACGAACCGGCTGCGCTCGCGGAACACGAGCCAGATCACCAGCGGCACGAGGAACGACAGGAAGACGCCGCCGAGGTGGGCCAGGATCGCCCAGGTCTTCTCGTCGCCCTGCGACATGGGGCGCGGGCCGTAGCCGGCGTAGGGCTGCTGGCCGTACCCCTGCTGGCCGTACCCCTGCTGGCCGGGCTGCTGCTGACCGTAGGGCGAGCCGTACGGCTGCTGCTGGACGTAGGGCGACCCGTACGGCGGCTGCTGGCCGTAGGGCCCGCCGGCGGACGGCGGCGGGCTCCCGTACGGCGGCTGCGGCGCCCCGGGGCCCGGCTGCGCGGGCTGCTCGGGACCGCCCGGCGGCACGGGGCGGTCTGACGGCTCGGACACGATGCCTCCTGGGGACGTCGGTGGGCGCGCGGACCGGTCCTCGCGACCGACCCCGCACGCCCAACGTACCGCCGCGGGGGCCGGGTCGCGCCGGGCCGCGCCGCAGGTCAGCGCGGCGGTCGTGGGCAGG
>NZ_LWGM01000006.1 GCF_001750215.1 Isoptericola variabilis
CCTGGCGCGGCGGGACCGAGCGGGGGCGCCGCTCGGCGCCACCACGGCGCTCCGGCGGGGTCACCGGGACGTCCCGCGACGACTGCCGCCGCACGCGCGGCTGGGCCGACTCCGGGGCGGCTTCGTCGGGTCGGGGGATCCGCGGGCGGCGCGGGGCGCCGCCGACCGTGATCGCGTCGTCGGCCTTCGGCGCCTGCCCCGGGCGACCGGCCGGCGTGAACGACGGCGGCACGTTGCGCTTGTCAGTCATGGTGTCACCCGCAGACTGCCGTGACGTCGGCGCCGGTGAAGGCTTCCCTCCCGGCCTCCTTCGTCTCCGAGGGGCTCGGCGCCGGCTCCGGGGTGTCGGCCACCGCGGCCGCGCCGGCGTCCGTGGACGCGTCGGAACCGGTCGACGGCGACGAGGAGGCGGCCTCGGCGTCCGACGCTGAGCCGGACGCGTCGTCGGACGAGGCCTCCGGGGCGGCGTTGGCGGGCCGGTCGTTGTTGATGTTGTCCCACACGACGTCCGCCTCGTCCGTCCACCTGACGTTGTTCGGGTTGGACGGGTCCGCGCCGTAGGGGACGGTCATGAACGTGATCGTGTCAGGGCGGAGGTTTCGGGAGCTGTACGCGAGCCCGGCCAGCCCCTGCACCGAGGCGAAGTTCTCGCTCATCGTGAGAGAGCCCGTCACCGCGCCGAGGAAGCGCAGCAGCGCGGGGGAGTCGGTCAAGAGGTTCTTGCTCAGGACCGTCCGTGCGAGCGCGGCCATGAGCTCCTGCTGGCGGCCGATGCGGCCCAGGTCCGACCCGTCACCCAGGCCCTGGCCCTTGCGGGCGCGGGCGTACTGCAGGGCGGTGGCTCCGTCGAGCTCCTGGACCCCCGCGGACAGGACGAGGTTCCCGGCCTCGGGGGCGGAGATGTCCTGCGGGATGCAGATCTGCACGCCCCCGAGCGCGTCGATCATCTTCTGGAACCCGGCGAAGTCGACGACGATGAAGCCGTCCATGCGCACGCCTGTGAGCGACTCGATCGTCGCCATGGTGCACAGCGCGCCGGACGCCACGTCGCGCCCAGCGAGCACTCCCTGGGCGAACGCGGCGTTGAACTTCGTGTGCCGCAGCGGCGACGTCGTCGTGCCGTCCGTGGTGGGGCACGCGGGGACGTCCACCGTCGAGTCGCGCGGGATCGAGACGAGCTCCACCCGCGAGCGGTCCGCCGAGATGTGCATCACCATCGTGGTGTCCGACCGGGCGCCGCCGGTGTTCTCCGACGAGGCGAAGCTCCCGTTCTCACCGTCACGGGAGTCCGAGCCCATGATAACGATGTTGAGGTCGTCGCCGCCGTTCGGGTCCGTCGGCTCGACCGCCTCCGGGCGGTCGACCGCGGCGAGGAGCGAGTCGGTGTCGACGCTGTCGATGTTGCCCGTGAGGGTCAGCGCGGCGGTGGCCCCGGCTCCCACGCCGAACGCGAGGGCGGCGGTCAGGAGCATCCCGACGACCCGCGCGACGCCGTGCCGCGGCAAGTTGCGGGCGTGCGCCGGCTGCTGCCGGGTCGCCGGGGCACCGGTGCGGCGCCCTGCGGCGGCATGACGGGGTGGAAGGCTCACGAGGGATCAGCGTAGCGGGAGCGTGTCGCGGGTTTCCGCCAGCTCCGCGCGCGCCGCGTGGAGGGGTTGTGGAGGCGGATCTCGGCGGATCGCGGTTCGACCGCTTTCGGTAGTGTGAGCCGCCGTCGTCGGTACTGAGCACGAGACATGGCGACCGGACGACGGAGGGAGGCGAGGTCCGACAATGAGCCACATGGGCCCGGCCCGGGTGACCGAGCCGCGCGGTGCGGCGGCGGGAGGTCTGAGGCTGCCTCGGCACGCCAGGCGTGGTGACCGAACGGTCGACGCCCGAATCGCGAGGCCGGGGTATCGACACGACATCGAGGGTCTGCGTTCGCTCGCCGTGCTGCTTGTCGTCGTCTACCACGTGTGGACCGACCGGGTTTCCGGCGGTGTCGACGTCTTCCTCATGCTCTCGGCGTTCTTCTTGACGGGTTCCTTCGCGCGCAAGATCACTGCCGGTAGACCGCTCGGCCTAGGTGCTTACTGGGTCAAGACATTCAAGCGACTGCTACCTGTCGCCGCCGTCGTGCTCCTTGCCGTCCTGCTCTTGGCACGGTTCGCGCTGCCTACCTCACAGCTGCAGCCGATCTGGCGGCAGACGTGGGCGTCGCTGCTGTACGTGCAGAACTGGGAACTCATGCGCAGTTCTGTCGACTACTACGCCCGCGACGACGCCCTGATTAGTCCGCTCCAGCACTTCTGGTCGCTCTCGGTTCAGGGACAGGTCTTCATCCTGTGGCCCCTGCTGCTCGCCAGCACGGCGTTCTTTGTGCGCCGGCATCGGTCGCGCACGCGCGCAGTCCTTACCGGGCTTTTCCTCGTGGTGCTCGTCGGCTCGCTCGCCTGGTCTGTGTACGAGACCTCCGTCCGCCAGCAGGTTGCGTACTTCGACACCACAGCCCGGTTATGGGAGTTCGCCCTCGGCTCGCTCGTCGCGCTGCTGCTGCCCAGCATCCGCATGCCAAGGGCGATTGGCGAAGTGCTCACATGGGCCGGTCTGGTTGGAATGGTCACGTGCGGTCTAGTCATCGATGTCGCCGGCGGGTTCCCGGGCTATTTCGCCCTGTGGCCCACGCTATGCGCGTCCGCGGTAGTAGTGGGAGGCAGCACGGGCGGCTCAGCAGCACGGCTGCTCGCATGGCGGCCGTTACGAGCTCTGGGAAGCAGTGCGTATGGCTTGTACCTCGTTCACTGGCCCTTGCTCGTCACTTGGCGCTCCGTCACAGGTGACACCCACGCGTCGTTCCTCGCAGGGCTCTGCATCATCGTATGCTCGATAGTCCTGGCTTATCTGCTGACCCGGTTCGTGGAGACGCCGGTTCGGAGTTGGCAGTGGGGTGCGGCGTCGTCCCTTCGAGGCCTCGCCCTGGTCGCCACGTGCGTCGCACTGGTAGCCGCTCCGCTGGCGGGCTGGCAGGTTGCCGAGGCGCGCCGTGCTGCGAAGATCGAGGCGGAGGCATCTCGCGACAACCCGGGGGCGCGCGCGCTGGAGCGGGGCTACAACTTCGAGGCCAATCCCGGCGCCCCCACGCTGCCGTTGCCAAGCCGTGTCGACCGAGAGTGGGTCGTCCTCGACGAGCCCTGCGCGGGCGCCTTGAAACCGTCGCGCGCGGACATCGCCGAGGCCTGCACCCAACGTTCCGGGGTGGACCGCCCCGCTCGGACGATCCTGGCCGTGGGCAACTCGCACACGCAGCAGCAGTTGGGTGCGCTGCTTCCACTCGCTGAGGAGAACAGCTGGCAGGTCGCCGCGATCCTACGAGGCGCGTGCCCATTCGGACCGCGTGCAGGCGACGCCGGCTGCCGCGCGTGGAACGAGACGGTGCTGGATGAAATCTTGAGGATCCGTCCCGACGCGGTGTTCACGATCGCCACGGCGGCAAAGGCAGACGCGGCGGACGAGCAGCTGGTACCGGGGATCGCGGAATATGTGCGTCAGTTGCACGAGGCCGGGATCCAGGTGATCGCGGTGCGTGACAATCCTCGGTTCACCGACAACATGCTGAACTGCACGCTATCCCGCGGCGTCGAGGCGTGCTCTCGGCCTCTGTCGGACGTGCTCGCACCGTCAAATCCGGCGGCAGCGCTTGCTCCGCTCGGCGCCGAGATCATCGACCTGACCGACCGGACCTGTCCGGACGAGATGTGTTCCACAGTTGTCGGGAACGTGTACGTGTATCTCGACGACAACCACCTGACGTGGACATACGCCGAGTCACTTGCCCCCGCTCTGGAGGCGAGACTCGCCTGGCGCTGACAGGCGGCGGACGAACCCCACTGCCGTCGCGCTAGGCTGGTCGCCGCTGCCCCCATCGTCTGAGGAGTTTTACGTGGACGCGGATCTTGTCGTCGTGGGGTCGGGCTTCTTCGGCCTGACCGTCGCCGAGCGCATCGCCGAGGAGTACGGACGGAAGGTCCTCGTGATCGACCGCCGCTCGCACATCGGCGGCAACGCCTACAGCGAAGCCGAGCCCACGACCGGCATCGAGGTGCACCGCTACGGCGCGCACCTGTTCCACACCTCCAACGAGCGGGTGTGGGAGTACGTCAACCGGTTCACGGCGTTCACGAACTACGTGCACCGGGTGTACACCACGCACAAGGGCGAGGTGTTTCCGATGCCGATCAACCTCGGCACGATCAACCAGTTCTTCCGGTCCGCCTACGGCCCGGACCAGGCTCGTGAGCTCATCAGGGAGCAGGCGGCCGAGCTGGGCGGCAAGACGCCGGCGAACCTTGACGAGCAGGGCGTTAACCTGATCGGCCGCCCGCTGTACGAGGCGTTCATCCGCAACTACACCGCCAAGCAGTGGCAGACCGACCCGACCGAGCTGCCGGCGTCGATCATCAGCCGCCTGCCCGTGCGCTACACGTACGACAACCGCTATTTCAACGACACCCATGAGGGCCTGCCCGTCGACGGGTACACCGCGTGGCTCGAGCGGATGGCCGATCACCCCAACATCGAGGTGCGGCTGGGTGTCGACTTCTTCGACGCCTCTCAGCCGGTCAATAAGGTCAACGTCGTGGGCAACGTCCCGGTCGTCTACACCGGCCCCGTGGACCGGTACTTCGACTACGCCGAGGGTGACCTGTCCTGGCGCACGATCGACCTGGAGGAGGAGGTCCTGCCGATCGGTGACTTCCAGGGCACCTCGGTGATGAACTACGCCGACCCGGACGTGCCGTACACGCGCATCCACGAGTTCCGGCACTTCCACCCCGAGCGGGACTACCCGACGGACAAGACGGTCATCATGCGCGAGTACTCGCGCTTCGCCGAGCGGTCCGACGAGCCGTATTACCCGATCAACACGGGTGAGGACCGCGAGCGGCTGCTGAAGTACCGCGACCTGGCGGCCCAGGAGAAGGACGTGCTGTTCGGCGGTCGGCTCGGCACCTACAAGTACCTCGACATGCACATGGCGATCGGCTCGGCGCTGTCGATAGTGGACAACAAGCTCGCCCCCCACTTCGCGAAGGGCGCCGGCATCGAGAGCGGAGGCGTCGAGGCGTGAGCACTCGAACCGAGACGCAGGCGAAGGCCGTGGCCGAGACCGGCGCGCGCGTGCTGCAGCGCGTCGTCCTGCCGCTGCAGCCCGACCAGGACATCCTGCCGCTGTACGTCGAAGGCGCCCTGACCCAGGTCGGTGACGAGGCCGTCGCCTCGCACCTGGACGTGGCACAGGTGACCTCACGTCGTTCCTTCGCAGTCGAGCCCAAAACGCGGGCGTCGTTCGGCACCTACTTCAACGCGTTCCCGGCGGCGTACTGGCGCAAGTGGACCGTCGTGGAGAAGGTGCGCCTGGTGGCGACCGTCTCGGGCACGGGCTCCTTCTTCGTCTACCGCTCCAACGCCCGCGGCAACACCTACCGCGTCGAGGGCGAGGCGTTCGAGGGCGCGTCCGGCGACGCGCTGACGTTCGAGCTCCCGCTGTCCACCTTCGCCGACGGCGGGTGGTACTGGTTCGACATCGTCTCTGGCTCCGAGGGCGCCACGCTCGAGGAGGCGCACTGGGAGGCCGACTCCGACCGTGCGCAGGGCAGCGTGACCGTCGGCGTCACCACGCTCAACCGCGCCGACGACGTGGTCGCGCTGCTCGGCCAACTCGCCGCGGACCCGGCGCTGCTCGAGATCCTCGACCGCGTCACCGTCGTCGACCAGGGGACCAAGCACCCCGAGGACGCCGACGGGTTCGCCGACGCGCAGAAGGCTCTCGACGGTCGGCTGCGCATGATCCACCAGGCCAACCTCGGCGGGTCCGGCGGCTTCTCCCGCGGCATGAGCGAGACTCTCGACGAGGGCGTAAGCACCTACCACCTCATCTCCGACGACGACGTGCGCACCGAGCCGGAGGGCATCCTGCGCGCGGTGACGTTCGCCGACCTCGCCCGGCGCCCCACTGTCGTGGGCGGCCACATGTTCTCCATGTTCAACCGGTCCCACCTGCACTCCATGGGCGAGCGGGTCAACCCGTGGCGCTTCTGGTGGGGACCCGTGCTGGACGCCCCTGAGGGGCATCACCTCGACCGCGAGCCGCTGCGGACCACGCCCCGGCTGCACCGTCGGGTCGACGTGGATTACAACGGCTGGTGGATGGAGCTCATCCCGGTCTCGGTCATCCGCGAGATCGGCCTGTCGCTGCCGATCTTCATCAAGTGGGACGACGCCGAGTACGGCCTGCGCGCCCGCGAGGCCGGCGTGCCCACGGTCACCCTCCCCGGCGTCGCCGCGTGGCACGTCCCGTGGACGGATAAGGACGACTCGCTCGACTGGCAGGCGTACTACCACGAGCGCAACCGGTTCGTCGCGGCCCTGCTGCACTCCCCGTTCGAGCACGGCGGCCGGCTCGTGCGCGAGAGCCTTTACCACAGCATCAAGCACCTGCTGGCGGCGCAGTACTCGGTCGTGGAGCTGCGCAACCAGGCGCTCGAGGACCTGCTGAGCGGTCCGGAGCACCTGCACGAGCAGCTCGACACCCGCCTGGCGCGGATCCGCGAGACCCGGGCGCAGTACGACGACGCGCGCGTCGAGAAGACCCCCGGGGCCTTCCCCGCGGTGCGGCGCAAGAAGGTCTCGAAGCACGGGGACGAGGCGCGGCTGCCCTCCGGGCGGGTGGGCAAGTACCTGGGCGCGGCACTGGGTGCGGTCAGGGCGATCCGCCCGACCGGCGACCTGAGCCGCCAGCACCCTGAGGTGGAGATCGCGGCGATGGACGCTCAGTGGTTCCTGCTCTCGCGGTTCGACTCTGCCATCGTCTCCCTGGCCGACGGCTCGGGCGCGGCCTGGTACAAGCGCCGCCCCGAGGAGTTCCGCAGGCAGCTGGAGCGCTCTCTGGCGCTTCACCAGCGGGTGCTGCTCGAGTGGCCCGCGATGGCGGAGCGGTACAAGGCCTCGCTCGAGGACCTCGTGGGCCAGGACGCCTGGAAGGCCACGTTCGCCCGGACGGAGACGCAGAGCAAGTGAGCAGCGCAACGGCCATGCCCCTGTCCGTCCCCGGGCAGGGGCATGGCCTCCTCGACGTCCTCGACCGGCGGTACCTGCTGAGCCTCATCGTCCGCAAGGAACTGCGGGTGCGGTACCGAGGCTCCGTGCTCGGCATGGCGTGGTCGTACGTGAAGCCGGCGATCCAGTTCGCCGTGTACTTCCTGGCGATGGGGATCTTCCTCAAGCTGCGCGACACCGTGCCGGACTACGCGGTCTACCTGTTCTCCGGCATCGTCGTGATGAACTTCTTCGCCGAGGGGTTCAGCAACGCGACCCGGTCGCTGGTGTGGAACGCCCCGCTGATCAACAAGATCTACCTGCCTCGCGAGCTGTTCCCGGTGGCGTCGCTGTGGGTGTCCGCGGTGCACTTCCTGCCGCAGCTCGTCGTGCTGCTCCTTGCAGCCTTCATCGGGGGGTGGCGGCCGAATCTCGCCGAGCTCGGTGCCGGCGTGCTGGGCTTCGTGATCGTGGCTCTCCTCGCCCTGGGGCTCGGACTGCTCTTCGGGGCGGTCAACGTCTTCTTCCGCGATGCCGAGAACTTCGTCGACCTCATCACCATGGTCGCCACGTGGACCTCGCCGGTGCTGTACCACTGGAACCTCGTGTACCAGGAGGTGCCGCGGTGGCTCTGGTACGTCTACCAGGCCAACCCGCTGACGGCGGCGGTGGAGCTGTTCCACTACGCGTTCTGGTACGGCGCGGCCGGGCGGCCGTCGATCCTGCCGGGCGAGATGCAGGCTCTGCCGAACCACCTGTGGACGGTGGGCGGTGTGGCGCTCGTCGTCGTCCTCGCGATCGTGACCGTCGGCCAGCTCGTCTTCAGGCGCCTCGAGGGGCGCTTCGCCCAGGAGCTCTGATCGTGACCACCACCTACATCGAGGTCGTCGATGTCGCCAAGCGGTTCACGCTGCGGCACAACCGCTCGCTCAAGGAGCTGGCGGTCGCGGCGATCCGGGGCAAGAACCTCTCGGACACCTTCCTCGCTCTCGACGGCGTCTCGTTCGACGTCACCGAGGGGGAATCCGTTGCGCTGCTCGGGTTCAACGGCTCAGGCAAGTCGACGCTGCTCAAGTGCATCTCCGGCGTCCTGACGCCCGACACCGGCACCATCCGGACCCGTGGGCGCGTCGCCGGGCTCATCGAGGTGGGCGCCGGTTTCCATCCGGACCTGACGGGTCGAGAGAACGTCTACCTCAACGGCGCGATCCTCGGCATGTCGAAGGAGCAGATCGACGCTCGCTTCGACGAGATCGTCGCCTTCAGCGAGATCGAACGGTTCATCGACACCGAGGTGAAGTTCTACTCCTCAGGCATGTTCCTGCGCCTCGCGTTCGCCGTGGCGGTGCACTCCGACCCGGAGGTCTTCCTGGTCGACGAGATCCTGGCGGTGGGGGACGAGCCGTTCCAGCGCAAGTGCCTGGACCGGATCAAGCAGCTAAAGGGGGAGGGGCGCACCCTCGTGATCGTCAGCCACGACCTCGACATGGTGGCGGGGCTGTGCGAGCGGGGGATCCTTCTCGAGCACGGCGAGATGGTCGTTGACGGCGTCGCGAGCGAGGTCGTCGCGCGGATGCGGTCCTGATGGCCTCTCGAGCCTCCGGAGCGTTGCTGGCCGCCTCGTCGCTCGCTTCCGGCGGTCTGACGTACGTCTTGCTCGCAGTGCTCTCCCGTGGCATGACCGTCGGTGAGTACGCCACCTTCGCCGTGTTCTGGTCGCTGAGCCTGGTCGTGGGCTTCGGTCTCTTCCTGCCCCTCGAGCAGGAGGTCGCGCGGCGAGGCGCCGAGGGCACGGCGGTACGGCCGCTTCTGGCTGCCGCGGGCCGCGTCGGCGTCGAGATCGCCGGTGCCGCGGTGCTGCTGCTGGCGCTCGGACTGCCGGTGCTGGCACCGGCAGTCGGCGGCGACGTCGCGGTTGTCGCGGCGCTGGCCGTGTTCGTCGTGGTCTCGGTGGTCCAGTACTGCGCCCGCGGGGTGATGCTCGCGCAGGGGCGGATGACCCGGTACGCGCTCGTGCTTGCGGCGGACGCCGC
The DNA here is from genome assembly GCF_001750215.1 of Isoptericola variabilis. Taxonomy (GTDB): domain Bacteria; phylum Actinomycetota; class Actinomycetes; order Actinomycetales; family Cellulomonadaceae; genus Puerhibacterium; species Puerhibacterium variabilis_A. The sequence goes on from NZ_LWGM01000006.1 coordinate 9,111, forward strand.
GCTGCGGGTCGTGCTGGCCGTCGTCCTCGTGGCCGCCGGAGGGCTCGACGGCGGCAGCGCCGCTCTGGCGGTCTGCGCCGCCGTGCTGCTGGCGCACGCCCCCGCGCTCGTCGGCGGCCTGCGCGGCACCTGGGCGACGGCCATCGACCGGGACGACGCCACCGGTCTGCGGTACTCGCTGCGCCGCTCGGTGCTGGTGCTCCTCGTGGCCGCGGTCGCCGGCCAGGTGCTGCTCAACGCCGGCCCGGTCGTGCTGTCGGCGTGGTCCGCCGACCCGCACGACGCCGGCCGCTACCTCAACGCCTTCAGCGTGGCCCGCGTCCCGCTGTTCGTCATCGTTCCCCTGCAGAGCGTGCTGGTGCCGCCATTCGTGCGGCTCGTCGCTGCGGGCGACGCGCGCAGGACGCGCCGCGCAGCGATGCGGGCGCTCGGTGTGCTCTCGGGGCTCGCGCTGCTCGGCGGGGCAGCTGGTTATCTCCTCGGCGAGCCGGTCGTCCAACTCGTGTTCGGCCCCGACTATGCACTGCCCGGGTCGGACATGGCGATCCTCGTGGTCGGGGTCGTCGCGCACGTCGGGCTCGTGCTCGCCACCCAGCTGCTGATCGCGGGCCAGCGGCACCGCCAGGTCGCGGCCGCCTGGGCAGTCGCTGTCGCCGCGGCAACCGTCGTCGTGCTGGCCACGGGGTCGGACGTCCTGAGCGTCGAGCTCGCGTTCCTGGTGGGGTCGCTCGCTGGGCTCGGGTGGGCCGCCGCGGCGACGCTCGCGCTGGTCGGTCGGCGGACACAACACCTCATTCCCGCATCCGCATCCCAGAAGGAGAAGCGATGAGCGAGCAGAAGGACGACGTCGCGTTCGTCCTCAACTACTACACCCCGTACGTCAGCGGGCTCACCAACGTGGCCCGAGACCTCGCGGAGGGGCTTGCTGCGCGCGGTCGGAGGGTCAGCGTCGTGACCTCTCAGCACGACCCCGGCCTGCCCCTGCGCGAGACCGTGAACGGGGTGTGCGTCGTGCGGACCCCGGTGGCGCTGCGCATCGGCAAGGGTGTGATCAGCCCTCAGTTCGTGACCATGGCGCGCACCGCCTCACGGCACGCCAAGGTCGTGAACATCCACGCCCCGATGCTCGAGGCGGGGCTCGTCACGGCGCTCAGCGAGGCCCCGGTCGTGCTCACCTACCAGTGCGACGTGAGCCTGCCCCCGACGGTGCTGGGCCGGGCGCAGAACGTTGCCATGGACCTCTCGACCCGGTGGTCGGCGCGCCGTGCGGCGGCCGTGACGGTCTCGAGCGAGGACTACGCGGAGCACTCGCGGGTGGCGGAGGCCCTCCGGCACAACCAGGTCGTGCTCGCACCCACCTGTCACGACCGCCGGGGCGGCCGTCCCACCCTCCGTGACGGAGACGGTCTGCACGTGGGGTTCCTTGGCAGGATCGTCGAGGAGAAGGGCATCGAATACCTGGTGGACGGGTTCCGTGCGCTCGACGCCCCTGATGCGCGCCTGCTGATCGCGGGCGACTTCTCCCGGGTGGCGGGCGGGTCGGTCATCGACAGGGTCCGCGAGCGCATCGGCCAGGACGGCCGCATCCGTCTGCTCGGTTTCCTGCCGGACGAGCAGCTGGAGGACTTCTACGCCTCCATCGACGTGTTCGCGCTCCCGTCGGTCAATCCTTTCGAGGCGTTCGGCATCGTCCAGGTCGAGGCGATGATGGCGGGCGTCCCCTCCCTGGCCAGCGACATGCCGGGGGTGCGTCAGCCGGTGCTGCGCACCGGGATGGGGGAGATCGTGCAGACGAGGTCGGCGGAGTCGGTCACCGCGGCCCTGCGGCAGCTGGCGCGGGGCGAGATCGACCGTGAGGATGGGGCGCGGCGCTCCCGGGAGTTGTACAGCCTCGAGAGCACCCTCGACCAGTACGAAGAGCTCATCGACCGCGTCGCCGCGGAGCGGTAGACGCGAGCGCGGCCCCGGGGGCCGACAGCGCCGGCCCCCGGGGGCGCACCGTCAGCCGAGATCCGCCTCGACCATCCTGCTCACGACCTCCTCGAAGGTCACGGACGGGACCCACCCCAGCACGGCGCGTGCCCGTGCGGCGTCTCCGACCAGCAGCGGGGCATCGTTGGGCCGGAAGTAGCGCGGGTCGATCTCGACGTGCGCCTCCCAGTCCTCGATCCCGGCGCGGGCGAATGCGGCGCGCACGAAGTCACGCACCGACCGGGCGACGCCCGTCGCCACCACGTAGTCGCCAGGCTCGTCATGCTCCACCGCGCGGACCATGGCGTCGACGTAGTCGGGCGCCCAGCCCCAGTCGCGCTCGGCGTCGAGGTTGCCCAGCGCCACGGTCCCACCTTCGCGCGCGATCCGCGCGGCTGCCGCCGTGATCTTGCGGGTCACGAAGCTCTCGGGCCGGCGCGGCGATTCGTGGTTGTACAGGATCACGGTGGAGGCGTGCAGCCCCGCGCCCCGGAACACCTGCACCAGCTGGTGCGCGAAGGCCTTCGCCGCGCCGTAGGGCGAGACGGGCCGCAGTGGCGTCGTCTCGTCCTGAGGCGCCGACGTGGGGGCGCCGAAGATCTCCGCACTGGACGCCTGGAGGAACCGCACCGGCCGGCCGGTGCGGTCCTGCTGGTCGCGCAGGGCGGAGAGAATCTCCGCCACTGCCGCACCGCTCACCCGTGCAGTCAGCGCCGGCTTCCGCCACGACATGGCCACGGAGCTGATCCCGCCGAGGTTGTAGACCACGTCGGGCTCGACGGCGCGCAGCACGGCGGAGACCGCACCGGCCTCCGCCAGGTCGCCGCGGTGCACGGTCACGCCGGGGAGGTGCGGCTGCTCCCCGGCGCGCACGAGCCCGTGGACGTCGTGGCCCTGCGCGACCAGCCGTTCGCGCAGGTACGAGCCGTCCTGTCCGGTGATGCCGGTGACGAGGATAGAGGCCACGTCAGCGACCCGAGAGCCTGCGCTGCTCGGCGAGGTCGTTGTCGACCATCATCGCCACGAGCTCGGAGAAGGAGACTGTGGGCTGCCACCCGAGCTTCTCCTTCGCCTTGGCGGGGTCGCCGATGAGCAGGTCCACCTCAGCGGGCCGCATGAAGCGGGGGTCCTGCTTGACGAGACCGCTCCAGTCGTCGATGCCGACGTGGGCGAAGGCGACGTCGAGCAGCTCGCGGATCGAGTGCGTCTCACCCGTCGCCACGACGTAGTCGTCGCCCTCCGGCTGCTGCAGCATGCGCCACATCGCGTCGACGTAGTCGCCGGCGAAGCCCCAGTCGCGCTTCGCGTCGAGGTTGCCGAGCGTGATGTCGTCCTGGAGTCCGAGCTTGATGCGCGCGACCGCCTGGGTCACCTTGCGCGTGACGAACTCCGGGCCACGACGGGGCGACTCGTGGTTGAAGAGGATGCCGCTGGAGGCGTGCATCCCGTAGGACTCGCGGTAGTTGATGGTCATGTAGTGCCCGAAGACCTTTGCGACGCCGTAGGGCGAGCGCGGCCACAGCAGCGTGCTCTCGCGCTGGGGCACTTCCTGGACCTTGCCGAACATCTCCGAGCTGGACGCCTGGTAGAAGCGGACCTTAGAAAGGTCGTCGCCGGCGTACAGACGGGTCGCCTCGAGCATGTTGAGCACGCCCTTGCCGGTGATGTCGGCGGTGAGCGAAGCGTTCTCCCAGGAGTACGCGACGAACGAGATGGCACCAAGGTTGTAGACCTCGTCCGGCTGCGCGACGCCGAAGGCGCGCACGAGGCTCGAGAGGTCGGTCAGGTCGCCCGTCAGGAGCGTGACGTCGGGGACGGTCTCGCGGACCAGCCCGTACTTTGGGTTGTTCTGGCCACGGATCAGGCCGAAGACCTCGTATCCCTTGCCGAGGAGAAGCTCGGCGAGGTAAAGGCCGTCCTGTCCGGTGATTCCCGTGATGAGCGCGCGGGGCATGGTCCTTCGTTTCTCTCGGGTGACGGGGGTCTTGGAGTATATCGGCGGCTTCAGCCGCCGAACCGGGCGAGCGGGTCCGCCAGTCCATTGACGGTGATGCGGTCCCTGGTGATGTCGTAGGCCCGGTCCGCGAGGTCGCCGTAGTCGAGGGCGTGAACGCCACCCCACTCGATGTCGGGCGACGTTGCGATCTGGCTGTCCAGCAGCGTCGTCGACGCGTCACGCCGTGCCTGCGTGCCGATGCCACCACGGCCGGTCTGGAAGATGGCGTCGCCGTACTCGCCGTCGGCCCAGCTGACGACGTACTGCGGGCGCTCGATGATGCCGTCGTCAATCGTCGGCTGGCGCAGGCACGGGAACAGCACCGAGAACTGCCAGGCCGTGACGACGGGTGCGTCGCCGACGGTGTCGGTCAGGCTGCGGGCGGGCGCGTTGACCGGTGCGGTGACGGCCACCCAGTCGTCGTCGCCGACCACGGGGTCGACGGCGACCAGGCGCACGGCGTTAGCGTCGGCGGGCGCGTCCCGCCCGATCTCGAGGGGACGCCATGCGCCGCCGCGGCCGCTGTCGACGTTCTCGGTCGAGACCTTCTGGACGCCGTCGGACCCAGTGCGGCCGTACTCGACGCGCACGGACACCGGAGCGGTCGCGACGCCGCTGAGGAGCGACACGACGGAGTCGCGCGCTCCGGCCGGAGGCAACGAGTACCAGGGGGTCACCAACGTCGCCGAGGCGTCGCGCTCGACACCGTAGGAGCCCCAGACCGCATCGATCCCCGCGGGCTGACGGACGCCGGGGTATAGGCCCCCCCCGGCGGTGAAGCCGTCGAACTGCGGCTCACCCGCCGCCACGGGCAGGGAGGTGCTGGCGCGGGTGTCGAGCACGCGGATCCCGTCCGTCGCGGCGCACTGCGTGCCCAGCGGGTCCTCGAGGTTGAGGGCGGAGGGGGACCATGAGCCGGTCGTGCGCGCCGTGGCGAGCGTCAGCGTCCCGAGCGTCCAGACGGCACTGCCGGTCAGCGCCACGACGAGGAGCACGGCCGGGACCGCGAGGGAGGCGGCGGGGCGGCGCCTGCGCGTCTCCAGGTACCACGCGAGCCCTGCGACGGCCAGCGTGAACAGCGCCACTTGGACGAACGAGCTCGGCGTCAGCGGGCCGAGGTGCGGAGCCTGCCAGGCCTGCGGCACGCGGATCATGTAGTTGTAGGCCCAGATGTTCGGTGCGTCGTACCCCACGGCGACCGGGGGGATGAACGTGCCTGCGACGGCCAGCCCGAACCAGCGCGGGGGCCGGCCCGCAAACCACCGCATGGCGAACGGCCAGAAACTGAGGACGAACGCCGCGAGGACCATGGTGCCGAGACCAGCGAGCGCGCCGAAGTGGTGGGACCACTTGCTCGGTGTGATCCACAGCAGGACGAGGGCGAGAGCGAGGCTGCCGGCGGCCAGCCGGTCCCGCTGCGGGGCGAGCTCCTCCAGCCGGTGCGCGGACCGTGCGGCGACCCAGCCCAGGACCACCCACAGGAGCGCGACGAGCGTGATCAGCACGACCACGCGCTTGGCGTAGTTGCCCTGCGGATCCCACATCATCAAGAGCCGGTAGCGGTTCCACTCGTCGGTCCAGTCGAGCGGCTCCTCGACATCCGCAAAGCGTGCCTGGCCGGCGATGAAGTCGCGCAGCGACGCATCGGCGAAGGCAGCGATGATCGCTACCATGCCGCCGGAGAGCACCGCGGCGACACGCCCGAGCGTCGTCCCGACCGCTCCACGCCGACGAGCTTCACGCCACAGGGTGGGCACGGCGAGCAGGAGCGGGCCGAAGGCGATGGCGCCGGTCGGGTGGCCGGCGAACGTGAGGCTGGCGACGCCGAAGCCGATGGCCAGCGGGGCGAGCCGCCCGGTCTCGATGGTGCGTGTCGCCAGCACGAGGGCGACGACGACGCCGAGCCCGGAAAGGGTCTCCGGCCGGATGCCCATGCAGTAGGGCAGCCACCAGGCAAGGAACAACGCCGCCAGCACGACCTCGGCGCCGACGCGTCGCGCTCGACTGTCGACCGTAATGCGCCGTTCGAGGTAGCGGCGCACGAGGAACCAGGTGGCGATCCCCGCGGCCAGAATCGGGAGGCGCTGCCAAACGACCCCGTCGCCGCCGAGACGCTGCCACGCCCCGAGCGAGTACCAGACCCAGGTGAAGGGCGTGTAGGCCTGGTTGTACATCTGGTAGTAGTTGCCCACGTACCCGGTGTCGTCGACGTTGCGGGCCATGGCGGCGTAGTAGCCGTCGTCGTCGGTGTTCGGTGCGACGAAGGTCCACCACACCAGTGCGAGGACGACGCCGACGTCGACGAGCGTCAGTCGGGGGACGCGCGGACCGACAGGTCGGGGCGCGACGTGGACCCGGTCGTCGCGCCGGAGCAGCAGGTGAGCAGCGACGGCCGCGAGGGCGCCGAGGACGAGGAGCGTAATCTTCAGCGCGGTAGGGCTGCTCGTGAACTGGTCGTCCACGGCGACCTTGACGGTGAGACCGGCCGGAGCGTCCGCGGGCAGGTCGGTGGCCAACGCGTCCACCTGGGGCATCGTCGCCCCGGGCATGGACGTGATCGCGCCGTCGACGTCCAGGCGGAGCCCGTCCCGGTCCTGGTGGAGCACGAGGGAGCACGCGTCGCCGAACGGGACGGGATCGAGCTCGCGTCCCGCCGTGGAGACCTGGATCGCACCGTCGCGGACGGAGATCGTCAGCCCGCGCCGAGCCTCGTTCGGGTCACCCGACGGGACGGTGCGCAGGAGCGTGGCGTCCTCGCCGGCGGCCGCAGCGACGTCGCAGCCGACGGTGACGTCGATCTGCGCAGGAGCGTAGGCGGCGAGCATCAGGCTGGTCGAGGCGTACCCGGACGACTGCGGCCACTGGACCCTCGGCTGTTCCACGGAGACGGGGGCCACCGGCACGGCCGCGGCGAGGAGGAGGCTGACCAGCGCCACCAGGCCCAGCACGACCGCGGAGCGGCTGGAGCGGGTGAAGGTGCGGGCCACGCTGTCGTTCTCAGGCACGGGTCCTCATTCTGCCATTCGCACCCCACGGCTCCGTCGGTCGTGACGTGGTGCACGTCACAGGTAGAGGCCGATGGCGAGCGCGACGACCCACAGCAGCGCCAGGACCTGGAGGACCCGGTCACCGAGGGCGACCTCCTCGGGCTCGCCGGCGCGCGCGTCGTCGACGTCGATCGCGTACCGGAGGACGGCGAGGACGAACGGGACTATGGACACGGGGGCCCACACCGAGTGGGCTGCCACGGTGATGTCGAACGCCCACAGGCAGTAGACGATGACCAGGACCGTCGCCGACAGCGTCCACATGAACCGCAGGTAGGTGTCGGTGTAGCGGTGTAGCACAGGTCGGATCTCTCGGGCGGAAGCCATGGCGAGCTTCTTCTCCGCATAGCGCTTGCCGGCGGCCATGAAGAGCGAGCCGAATGCTGCCGTGAGCAGGAACCATTGGGAGAGCACGATCCCGGCGGCGACACCGCCGGCGACAGCCCTCAGGAGGAAGCCGCTGGAAACGATCGCCACGTCGAGGACCGGCTCGTGCTTGAGCCACAGGCAGTAGGCGGCCTGGACCGCGAGGTACACCGCGACCACGATGGTCAGGCTCGTGCTGGCCAGCACCGACAGCGCGAGCGCTGCCGCAGCCAGCAGCGCAGCGGTACCGAGCGCCAGCGGGACGGGCACGAGGCCCGAGGCGATGGGCCGGTTGCGCTTGCGCGGATGCGAGCGATCCGCCTCGACGTCCAGGGAGTCGTTGAGGAGGTACGTGGCAGAGGCGGCGAGGCAGAACGCACCGAACGCGATCGCGACGTCGACGAGCACGTCGAACTCGGTGATCCGGGCCCCGGCGAACGGCGCCGCGAACACCAGGACGTTCTTCACCCACTGCTTGGGCCGCGCCGCGCGGACGAGGCCGGTGAGCGCATTGCCACCCCGCGCCGGGAGGACGGGAGTCTCGATGTCAGTCATGATCCTGATCTCCGTTACGCAGCGGTCGTCCGACGGGCGGCGCGCCGGCCTGCGGCGCCGACGGCTGCGCCGAGCACCGTGCCTGCGACCACGTCCGTGGGGAAGTGCATGCCGAGCGACACGCGAGAGAGAGCCATCGCGGGGGCCGCGAGCCCGAGGAGCCGACCGAGCCCGCCGAGCAGGGGCGCGAAGGCCACGGCTGCAGCGGCGGTCGAGGTGGCGTGCGAGCTCGGGAAGCTCAGACTGCTCGGCGCTGTCGAGTGCACGTCGATCCGGTCGTCGTCAGGCCGGCGCCGACGCACCACCCGCTTCACCGCCACAGCTGCGGCGTGCGCGACGACGACGCTCGCCGTGGCGCGCAGCCACTGCGGACGTCGCCGCCGGTCGACCAGGGCACCACCCAGCCCCAGGAGGATCCAGCCACCCGCGTGCTCGCCGAAACCGCTCAGGAGGCGCGCCGGCCCGAGCGCCCGACGGCCGACCTCGCTGGACTGGAGACCGACCATGAGATCCGACTCACGTCGGCGCAGCTCGGCATAGCGGTCCGTGGAAGACAAGGCACACCCATTCACTCGTACGCAGGAGGACCAGCACAGGTTACCGGGCGTCCGAGCGTGCGCGGTGTCAGGTGGTGCGGGGGCCGGTGGCGGCGGTCCAGGTGATGGCGCCGTGCTGGAACTGCTGGGTGCAGCCGGTGGGTGCGCAGGTCAGCACGGTGGTGCGGGCCAGGCCCAGGCGGGAGGTGGGGCCGCCCAGGGAGGCCCACAGGCGATGGATCTCACCGCCGATCAGGTGTGCCCCGCCGGCGGGGTACCAGGTGATGGCGCCGTTCTGGAAGGTCTGGGTGCAGCCGGTGGTGGGGCAGCCCAGCACGGTGGTGGTGGGGTAGCCGATGCCGCTGGCCAGTCCGCCGGCGGTCTTCCACCGGTCGTAGACCGCGCCGCCGATCAGCTGGGCGCCGGTGGCCGCCGACCACAGGATGGCGCCGTTCTGGAAGGTCTGGGTGCAGCCGGTGGTGGGGCAGCCCAGCACGGTGGTGGTGGGGTAGCCGATGCCGCTGGCCAGTCCGCCGGCGGTCTTCCACCGGTCGTAGACCGCGCCGCCGATCAGCTGGGCGCCGGTGGCCGCCGACCACAGGATGGCGCCGTTCTGGAAGGTCTGGGTGCAGCCGGTGGTGGGGCAGCCCAGCACGGTGGTGGTGGGGTAGCCGATGCCGCTGGCCAGTCCGCCGGCGGTCTTCCACCGGTCGTAGACCGCGCCGCCGATCAGCTGGGCGCCGGTGGCCGCCGACCACAGGATGGCGCCGTTCTGGAAGGTCTGGGTGCAGCCGGTGGTGGGGCAGCCCAGCACGGTGGTGGTGGGGTAGCCGACCCCGGAGCTCTGCGCGCCTGCGGCCCGGTACCGGATCAGAATCTCTCCGCCCAGGGCCTTCGCGTCGGTGCCCGGCGACCAGTACATGACCCCGCCGGAGAACGGCTGCACGCACCCTGCCGGCTGCAACGAGCAGTCCTGGTCGGCGGTGGGCACGCCGAGCGCCCCGTCCGCACCACCGAGCCGATCCCACTCCGCCTGCATCTGCGGCGAGACGGAGAACCCCGACGTGGAGCCGAACCACTCGGTGAAGATGCGCCAGAAGTTGCGGTTGCCGTAGCTGGAGCACGCGTCGCCGGTCCCGTAGAGGTTGCGCAGGGCGGCCGCGTTCGGCTGGTATGGGGTGTAGATGTACAGGCCGGCGGTCGCCTGGTTCTCGATGAAGACGTCGCCGCGACCGCAGGCCGCGTCGGGGTGGTAGAGGATCGAGTTCACGCGGCCGGCCTGGTATCCGTAGCGCGTCGGCGCCGCGCGGTAGACCTGGTACTGGCGGGCGGCCCGGTATACCTGGTTGAAGTACCCGTAGTACTGCGCGTCGCACGGGGCGGTGTCGGGGCAGCCGAAGCCGGTGGCGGAGCGGTAGTTCGTCGCCGTCGGCCGCGACTTGGTGACCAGCGAGGACTCCTTCTGCAGGAGCACGAGGAGCACCTCGGGGCTGACGCCGCACGCCCGGGCCACGCCGGCGATGATCTCCGCGGCCGACTGGGACTGCGCGGGATAGCTCGAGCAGTAGCTGTCGGCCGCGAGCTGCCGTGTCGTCTCGCGGTAGTCCTTGAGGCAGGGCATCTCGCCCGCGACGCACTTGCTGCCCTTGATGTTGAGGAAGCTCTGCACCTCCGCCGCCGTCATGGCGTCGGAGTCGTAGAAGGCTCGGTCGCTGATAATCATGCCGGGCTGGAAGTCGTCAGGGCTCAGGGCGGCCTGCGCAGTCGGCGCGGGAAGGGGTGCGGTAAACGCCGCCAAGGTGACCGTACCCACGGCGAGCGCCGCTACGAAGCGACGCAGCCTCGCGCGGAGACGACCTGAGTTCGAGGCGCTGGCGCGGCAGAGGCGGCGTGCGGGGGTTGTCAAGGTGGTGCGGTCTTTCTCTTTGCGGCGGGCGGGACGCGGTGCGATCTCACCACGTCGTCGCCTCGGCGGTGCACGCACACGCCGGCAATCCGACGATTCACCCGCTTCCGGCAGAGCGTGCGACCCCTACGCACGCCTGGCGGCGTACTTCGCCTCGGCGGCGGACTTCGCCGCTCGCCACCAGGCCTCGTTCTCGCGGTACCACTCGACGGTGGCCGCCAGGCCGGCGCGGAAGTCCGCGTACCGCGGTGTCCACCCGAGCTCCTCGCGGAGCCTGGTGGCGTCGATCGCGTACCGCAGGTCGTGGCCCGGGCGGTCGTCGACGTGGTCGAAGTCGTCGAGGTCGCGGCCGAAAATCTCCAGCAGGGTGCGCACCACCTCGAGGTTGCTGCGCTCTCCGTCGGCGCCGATCAGGTACGTCTCTCCGATCCGGCCCTTGTCAAGGATCGCCCACACGGCGGCGTTGTGGTCCTCGACGTGGATCCAGTCGCGCACGTTGAGGCCGGCGCCGTAGACCTTGGGACGCTCGCCGTCGATCAAGTTGGTGATCTGCCGGGGGATGAACTTCTCGACGTGCTGGTACGGGCCGTAGTTGTTCGAGCAGTTCGAGATCGTTGCCTGCACGCCGAACGAGCGCACCCAGGCGCGCACCAGCAGGTCGGAGCCCGCCTTGGTCGCCGAGTACGGGGACGACGGGTTGTAGGGCGTGGCTGCCGTGAACTTCGCAGGTTCGTCCAGCTCCAGGTCGCCGTACACCTCGTCGGTGGAGACGTGGTGGAACCGCACGTGGTGCCGGCGCGCCGCCTCCAGCAGGGTGAAGGTGCCCACGAGGTTGGTCGCCACGAACGGCGACGGGTCGTCCAGCGAGTTGTCGTTGTGCGACTCTGCGGCGAAGTGGACGACGACATCGCTGACCGCGACGAGCCGGTCCACCAGCGCGCGGTCGTTGATCGAGCCCTCCACGAACCGAATTCGGTCGGCCACCCGGTCCAACGACCGTCGGTCGCCTGCGTACGTGAGGGCATCCAGCACGGTGACCTCGACCTCGGGGCGCTCCCGCACCGTCTGGTGGACGAAGTTGGCCCCGATGAAGCCGGCACCGCCGGTCACGAGCACGCGCATGTCAGGCCTCCGGAAGTCCGTCGATCAGGGCGGCGTGCCGGCGGCGCAGGCCGGCGACGTACGCGGCGGCGGCGTCGGCGGTGGGCAGCAGACCGCGTTCGGCGGCCTCGGCGAGCGACGGGGCGGTGCGGTCCTTGGCGGACAGGAGCGGCTCGAGCGCCCGACCGTCGCGGCCGCGGGCCGGCCAGGCGATGCCGATCGCCGGGTCGAGCGGGTGGATCCCGTGCTCCCGGCCCGGGGCGTACGGCGCCGAGCAGAGATACGCGACGGTGGAGCCGTCCTCGAGCGACATGAACGCGTGCCCGAGGCCCTCGGCGAGGTACACGGCGCGGCGGTCCGCGTCGTCGAGCAGCACCGAGTCCCAGCGGCCGAAGGTGGGGGAGCCGACGCGCAGGTCGACGACCACGTCGAGCACCGCGCCCCGCAGGCAGGTGACGTACTTCGCCTGGCTCGGCGGCACGTCGGCGAAGTGGATGCCGCGCACCGCTCCCGCGGCCGACACTGAGCAGTTCGCCTGGCGGAGGTCGAGCGAGTGACCCACCGCCTCCTCGAACTCCCGCGCCGCGTACCACTCGAGGAACACGCCGCGGTCGTCGCCGTGCTGGACGGGCGTGACCTCCCACGCGCCGTCGACGCTCAGTGCTCGGATCTCCACGTCGGTCCTCCCGGTGGGCGTCCAGGTCCGTCGCGGTCAGGGTAGCCGCAGACGCCCGGCGCAGGGCGGGGGATATTCTGGCGCCCGCACGGCCGGACCGAGGAAGGGACGACTTCTGTGCGCTGGCTGATCACCGGGGGCGGGGGCATGCTCGCCCAGGACCTGCGCGCCGTCCTCGGCGGGCGCGGGCACGACGTCGTCGCCGTGTCGCGCGCCGAGCTGGACGTGACCGACGCCGCCGCGTGCGCGACCGCCGTGCGCGGATACGACGTCGTCGTCAACGCAGCGGCATGGACCGACGTCGACGGCGCGGAGGAGCACGAGGGCGCGGCGTTCGCCGTCAACGCCGTCGGCGCGGCCAACCTCGCCCGCGCGGCCGAGGCGGCGTCGGGCCGCCTCGTCCACGTCTCTACCGACTATGTCTTCGACGGCTCACGCGCGGACGCGTATCCCGCCTCGTGGCCGCTCGCGCCGATGTCGGCGTACGGCCGCACCAAGGCGGCGGGGGAGTGGGCGGTGCGGGCGGCGGGGCGCGAGCACCTGGTCGTCCGCACCGCGTGGCTCTACGGCCGGTACGGCCGCTGCTTCCCGCGCACGATCGCCCGTCTCCTGCGCGAGCGAAGCTCGGTCGACGTCGTCGCCGATCAGACGGGTCAGCCCACGTGGACGGTGGACCTGGCCGACCTGGTGGTACGGCTGGTGGAGGCGCGCGTGCCCGGCGGCGTCTACCACGGGACGGCGTCGGGGCGAGGGACCTGGTTCGAGCTGGCGCGGGAGGTGGCGCGGGAGCTCGGCATGTCGATCGACGCCGTCCGGCCGACGACGGGGTCGGTCCTGGCGCGCCGCGCGCCGCGCCCGGCCTCCTCGGTGCTCGCGCACGACTCCCTGGTGGACGCCGGGGTGCCGCCGATCGGGGACTGGCGCCAGCGGTTCCGTGCCGCGGCGCCGGAGGTGCTTGGCTGACGCGACCGCCTCAGCCGTCGAGCAGGCCGAGCAGGTACGTGCCGTAGCCAGACTTGACGAGCCGCTCGGCGCGCTCGCGCAGCTCGTCGTCGGTGAGGAAGCCGCGGCGCCAGGCCACCTCCTCGGGGCAGCCGATCTTGAGCCCCTGCCGGTTCTCGATCGTGCGCACGAAGTCCGATGCCGCGAGCAGCGAGTCGAACGTGCCGGTGTCGAGCCAGGCGGTGCCGCGCGGCAGGACCTCGACCTGGAGCCTGCCGGCCTCGAGGTAGGCGCGGTTGACGTCGGTGATCTCGTACTCGCCGCGGTCCGACGGCTGCAGGCCCTTGGCGATCTCGACGACGTCGTTGTCGTAGAAGTACAGCCCGGGCACTGCGTAGTTGGACTTCGGCGTGGCCGGCTTCTCCTCCAGCGACACCGCCTTGAAGTCCTCGTCGAACTCCACCACGCCGTAGGCGGTGGGGTCGGCCACCCGGTAGGCGAAGACGGCGCCGCCGGCGATGCTGCCGAACCGGGTGAGCTGGGTGCCCAGGCCGGGGCCGTAGAAGATGTTGTCGCCCAGCACGAGCGCGGCCGCGTCGCCGCCGATGAAGTCCTCGCCGAGAACGAAGGCCTGTGCCAGGCCGTTGGGCTCGGCCTGCACCGTGTACTCGATGTGCACGCCGAACTGCGAGCCGTCACCCAGCAGGCGCCGGAACTGCCCCGCGTCGTGCGGCGTGGTGATCACCAGGATGTCCCTGATGCCCGCCAGCAGCAGCGTCGACAGCGGGTAGTAGATCATCGGCTTGTCGTACACGGGCACGAGCTGCTTGCTCACGCCGAGGGTGATGGGGTGCAGCCGCGTGCCCGAACCGCCGGCCAGGATGATCCCGCGCATGGTCGCCATGCAGCCGGAACGTAGCCGACGGTCCGTCGCGGCGCATGCCAATTGCGTGAAGGGCGGTCAGACTGAGGCCATGTACGTCGCCCGGCGCACGTGGCTCCTGGACGCCCTGCTCACGGTCCTCGTGGCCGGGATCGCCTGCACCTGGGCCCTGCTGACCCCGCCCTTCCAGGCCCCGGACGAGCCCCAGCACCTCAACAGCGTGATCCGGGTCGCCCACGGCGGCGGCTGGCCCGCACCGGGCGAGGCCACGATGTCCCCGGCGGTCCGCGAGGCGCGCCAGGAGGTGGCCTACGGCACCGACCTGCCGGGACGCTTCGCCGACCGTGACGACCGCAGGCAGTTCGTGGACGCGACCCCGACGCCCGCGGCCGACCGTGTCCGGGTCGACGCCGAGAACTCTCAGCCGTACGGCACGCCGACCGACCCGGTCGACGTCGACCAGATGACCCAGCACCCCCCGCTGTACTACGCGCTCGGTGCGGCGGTGCTGCACGCGCTCGGTCTCGTCGACGCCCGCTGGGACCTGCAGCTGCTCGCCCTGCGGCTGTTCGACGTCCTGCTGCTCCTGCCGGTCGTGCCGCTGGCGTCGTGGGCGGCGCGGCGGCTCACCGGGTCGGTCGCGGCCGGGCTGGTCGCCGGCGCGTTCACCCTGTTCGTGCCGCAGGTGGGCCACGTGCTCGGCGCGCTCAACAACGACGCGCTGGTGACGCTCGTGGGCACGGTGGTGACCGCGCTGTGCGTCCGCGTGCTGACGGGCGACCGTTCCGTGCGCACGGCCGTGGTGATCGGCGCCGTGGTCGGGGTGGGCCTGCTGACCAAGGTCATGGCGGCGTTCCTGCTGCCGGTCGTCGCGCTCGCCTACCTGCTGGCCCCCCGGCCCGACCCGGGTCGCGCGGCGTGGTCGGTGACGGCCCGGGCCGGGCGGGTGGTCGCGATGGGCCTGGCTGCCCTGGTCGTCGGTGGCTGGTGGTGGCTGCGCAACCTGCTGGTGCTGGGCACGGTGCAGCCCGTCGGGGTCCAGAACCGGCTGCCAGACTTGGTGCCGGAGGGGCCCGTCACGTACGTCGCGACGGCGTGGCCGCGGCTCGCGCGGTCGTTCTTCGGCGACCTGGGCTGGCTCGACGTGCGCACCCCGGTGGGCTTGTGGCTCACCGGCACGGTCGCCCTCGCCGCGCTGGCAGCGGTCGCGCTGTCCGCGCGCGGCCTGCGCCGCGGCGTCGTCACTCTCCTGGCGCTGCCGACCACCCTCGCCGTCGCCGTGCTCGCCAACGGCTGGGGGTTCTACGCCGAGCACGGGCGTCTCACCGGGCACCAGGGGCGGTACCTGTTCGCCGGGCTCCTGGCGCTGTCCGTGGTCGTGGCCGTGGCGGCCTGGCGGCTCGTGGGCCGGGACGAGCGGCGGCTGGCAGCCGCCACGCCGCTCGTCCTCGTCGCGGGGCTCGCCGTGACCGGCTACGGCCTCGGCCTCGGGTTCGTGGGCTTCTACGCAGGGCCGGGGGAGTCGCTCGCCGAGGCGGCGGAGCGCTGGCTCGCGTTCAGCCCGGTGGGGCCCGCGTGGCTCGTCGCCGTGCCGCTGGTCACCATCGGGGCCGCCGCTGCCGCGCTCGTGGTGGCCGTGCGCCACGCCGCGACGACGTCGCGCGGGGTGCGGGCGGCGCCGGAGCCGTCCGTCCTCGTCGGCTGATCCTCCGGCGGGGCTGCCGCCAGCACCGCCGCGGCGGTGGTGGCCAACACCGCCGCCACGACCGCCGCCACCCACGCGGCTCCGGTGAGGGCGGGGTGCCCCGACGGCGTCGTAGGCGGGTCCACGAGCGCCGCACCCGGGGAGCCCGCGCGGCCGACGGTGAGCCACGTCAGGGCGTCGACCAGGACGACGCCGACCCACGCCAGGAGCACGACCCGCCGCCACGCCGTGACCGGCGCGACGCCCGCAGCCACGACGAGCGCCATCGGCAGCACCACGGGCAGGAGGTAGCGCGGGTACAGACCCCCGCCCGTGGTCGCGTAGGCGAGCTGCACACCGGCGGCGACGGCGACCGCCCCGGCAGGCAGCGCCACCCGCAGCGCACCCAGCGCCCGGTCACCGCCGCGCGAGCCGACGACCGAGCGCGGACGCCGGCGGCCCGCGACGGCGCCGAGCAGCGGGAGCGCCACGAGCAGGGCGACCGCCGTCCAGCGCGGCATCACCGGACCCCACCAGAACAGGTTGGGCAGCCGCTCCCAGGTCTCCGGGTCCGCCAGCACCTGCGCGAGCGACCGGACGTCTCGGCCCTGGTGCTCCGCGGCCCAGTCCGGATGGCCGCCGGTCACGGTGCCCGTGAGCCGGACGTTGCGGAGGTAGAACCATCCGCTCGCCGCGGCGACGGCCCCGCACGCGGCTGCGGCGAGCGCCGCCGTCCGGGCCGGTCGCCGGTGCAGGAGGCCCGCGACCCCCGCGCCGGCGAGGCACACCGCCGCCGTGATCATCGCCGAGGTGCGCGTGAGCGCACACGCCGCGGCGGTGGCGGACAGCGCCGCGACCAGCGGCCAGGACAAGCCGGTACGGATCGCGCGCCCCGCCAGACCGAGCAGCGCCGTGGCCAGCAGGCACGCGAGCAGGTCGTTGAAGACCGTGCCGCTCACCTGCGCCACGACGGCCGAGCAGGCGACGACGAGCGCGGCGACCGTCGGCACCGTCGAGCGGCGCGAGCAGAACGGCACGGCCGCCCATCGCACCGCCAGCACGAGCACACCGGCCAGCAGCGCGCCGACGCCGCGGGCCGCGTACATGGCGATGAGGGGGTGGCCGGCGTCCGATAGCGGGCCGACGACAGGTGCGAGGAGCAGGTAGTACAGGGGTGGGTGCTGCGCCGTCCACTGGACGGCGGGGATCCAGGCGCCGGGGGGACGCAGGACGAGCCCTTCCTCGAACACCGGGAGCCGCCCGTGCCACACCTGGTAGGCGTAGTCGAGGTGGGCCTGCTCGTCACCCGTCACGAACGGGGCGACGGCGAGGGCCTGCATCGCCGCGAAGGCGACGGCCGCGGCCACGCTCAGGCCGAGCGCCAGGCGCGCCGCGGAGCCGGACCTGGCTAGGGTAAGGGTCACGGCCCCAGCCTAGGTGGGCCCCCTCCACGCTCGGCCGGTGCCTGACCGGGCCGCTCGGTCCTCACGAACGGAGACTCGGGTGAAGCTCTTCGTCCAGATCCCGTGCCTCGACGAGGAGGCCACCCTGCCCCTCGTGCTGGCGACGATCCCGCGCGCGCTGCCGGGGATCGACGAGATCCACGTGCTCGTGGTCGACGACGGGTCGACCGATCGGACGGTGGAGGTCGCCCGCGCGCTCGGGGTGCAGCACGTGGTCCGGCACACGAGCACGATGGGGCTGGCCCGGTCGTTCCGCGACGGTGTCGACTACGCGCTCAGGCACGGCGCCGACATCGTCGTCAACACCGACGGCGACAACCAGTACCCGCAGGAGCGCATCGGCGACCTCGTGGCGCCCCTTCTGCGGGGCGAGGCGGACGTCGTCGTCGGCGACCGCCAGACCGCCACGATCGCGCACTTCTCGCCCTTCAAGAAGCTGATGCAGCGGGTGGGCTCGAAGGTGGTGAGCGTGGCCGCCGGCGCCCGGCTGCCGGACGCCGCGAGCGGCTTCCGCGCGTACTCGCGACGCGCGCTGATGCGCCTGAACGTCCTCACCCAGTTCAGCTACACGATGGAGACGATCATCCAGGCGGGCAACAAGGGCCTGCGAATCGTCTCCGTCCCGGTGACGACGAACCCCAAGACGCGGCCCTCACGGCTGTTCAGCAACATCTGGCAGCACATGGGCCGGTCGGCCCGGGCGATCGCGCGCAGCTATGTGATGTACAAGCCCTACGGCGTGTTCCTGACGCTCGGCGCCGTGTTCGGGGTCCTGGCGCTCGTGCCGCTCGTCCGGTTCCTCGTGCACTGGTTCCAGGGTGACGGCGACCGGTTCGTGCAGTCGGTGATCTTCGGTTCCTCGATGCTCGTCGGGGCACTCCTTTGCCTGGCGCTGCTCATCATCGCGGACCTGCAGCGGACCAACAGGACGATCGCTGAGGAGATTCTCGAGCGCACCAAGGCGATCCAGTACGGGGACGAGCCCGCGACCGCGCCCGGGGTGGCGGCCGCCGCGGCGTCGGAGGCGCCGGCCGCCTCCGACGGCGGTGCGTCCGGTGCCGAGCGGGGTTCTGAGCAGGCGAACCCGCTCGTCGGCCCGTCGGGCGGGCCGGAGGACGCCGGCGTCGGTGCCGCCGGCCGGCGGTGATGCGGAGGTGATCGTCGCCTTCGGTACGTACGACGCCGCACGCCACCCGAGGGTCGCGGTCCTGGTCGCCGGCCTGCGCGCGCACGGGGTCGAGGTGCAGGAGCTCAACCGGCCGCTCGGCTTCTCGACCGCCGCGCGGGTCCGGATGCTGCAGCAGCCGTGGCGGCTCCCGCTCCTCGTGGCCCGCTTGCTCGGGTGCTGGGCGCTGCTCGCCCTCGACGCGGTCCGTCTCCGCCGGCGCGCCGGCGCCCCTCGAGCGGTGCTCGTGGGGTATCTCGGCCACTTCGACGTCCTGCTCGCCCGCCTGCTGTATCCGCGGACCACGCTCGTGCTCGACCACCTCCTCTTCGCCGGCGACACCGCGGTCGACCGCGGCGCGAGCGGGGTGCGGGTTCGCCTCCTGCGGCTGCTCGACCGCGCCGCGACGGGCGCCGCCGACGTCGTGCTCGTCGACACCGACGAGCACCGCGCCATGCTGCCCGACCCCGTGAAGGGCGTCGTGGTCCGCGTGGGCGCCACCGACGACTGGTTCGCTGCCGGCGCCGTCCCGGCCGCGCCGCCCGGCCCGGGCGAGCCGCTGCGCGCGGTCTTCTTCGGCCTGTTCACACCGCTCCAGGGCGCGCCGGTCATCGCCCGCGCGGTCGCCGCCGCGGCGGCCGACGGCGTCCCGCTCGAGGTGACGATGGTCGGCACGGGGCAGGACCTCGATGCGACGCGGGCCGCGCTGGCGCCGGCGTCCACCGCCGGATCGAGCGTCGCGGTCCGTTGGCGCGAGTGGGTGGCCCCCGACGCGCTGCCGGCGCTCGTGGCCGCGCACCACGTCTGCCTCGGGATCTTCTCCGCCGCCCCCAAGGGCCTGCGGGTCGTCCCGAACAAGGTCTACCAGGGCCTCGCCGCGGGCCGCGTCGTCGTCACCTCCGACACCGAGCCGCAGCGACGGGCGCTCGGCGAGCACCTCGAGCTCGTGCCGCCGGCGGACCCGAAGGCGCTCGCGGCACGGCTGGCGGAGCTCTCCGACGCCGCGGTCTACGCCGCTGCGCTCGAGCGCGCTCGAGCCGGCCGCGACGCGGTGCGACCCGCCGCCGTCGTCCAGCCGCTCCTCGCCGTCCTCGACGCCGCCCGGCGGCGCGCGTGAGCGTGGCGGGACGCCTCCTGGCCGTGGTCCGGGCCCCGACGGTGCGCTGGACGTTCCTCGTCGTGGCCCTGGGGCTCGCCGTGGTGGCGGTCGTCTCGTCGTGGGACCAGGTGGCGGCGGCCGCCCGGACCATGCCGCCGCTGCACCTCGCGGCCGCGGCCGTGGCTGGCGCGGTGTTCCTCGGGTGCACGTTCCTGGCCTGGCGCGCCCTGCTGGCCGAGCTCGGCTCACCCCTGCCGCTCGGGCCGGCCGTCGCGATCTTCGGCATCAGCCAGGTCGGCAAGTACGTGCCCGGCGGGGTCTGGAACGTCATCGCCGCCACGGAGATCGGTGCTGACCACCGCATCCCGCGGACGCGGTCCCTGACGGCGATGGCGCTGGCCGTGCTCGTCAGCGTGGTCTCCGGCTGCGCGCTCGCCGCCGCGACCCTGCCGTTCGCCGGGGCGGACGCTCTCGGCCCGTGGGGATGGGTGGTGTGGTGCTCGCCCCTGCTCCTGGTCCTGCTCGTCCCGGCGGTGCTCGAACGGCTCGTGCGCCTCGGGCTGCGGCTGCTGCGGCGGCCGACCCCGGAACGGCCGCTGTCGTGGCGCGGCCTGGCCGTCGCGGTCGCGTGGTCCGTGGCGGGCTGGGCCGTGGCGGGGCTGCACCTGTGGTTGCTCACCACGGGCCTCGGCATGGCGGCGACGCCACGGACCCTGGCTCTCGCCGTCGGAGGGTACGCGCTCGCCTGGGTCGTGGGATTCGTCGTCGTGCTCGTGCCTGCCGGGGCAGGCGCGCGCGAGGCGGTGCTGCTCCTGCTGCTCGCCGGCCGGCTGGACCACGGCGGTGTGCTGCTCGTCGTCCTGCTCTCCAGGGCTCTCCTCACGCTCGCCGACCTGCTCCTGGCCGCTGTCGGGGGTGCCGCCCGTCGTGCCGGGCGCGTCCAGCGCGGCACGGCGGCTCCCGAGGACGCCGCGGGCCGTGGTTAGGTAACCGCGGCTCACGGTCCGGACGCCCGGACCGACATCCGATCGTTGGAGGTTCCCGTGCCCCTGCCGCCGCTCACGCCGTACGCCCGGCTCCGCTGGGACGTGGTGTCCCCTGTCCTCGACGCCGAGCTGCCGGCCGCCGGCGCCCGGGTGCTGGAGGTGGGGTGCGGGCAGGGCGCCGTCGGCGTCCGCCTGGCGGTGCGGCACGACTACACGGGCGTCGACCTCGACCGCGCGAGCGTGGAGGTGGCGCGCCGCCGGATGGCGGAGGCGGGGCTCGGCGCCACGCTGGTGCACGGCCCGCTCGCGGAGGTCGACGATGCCGAGGGCTTCGACCTCGTGTGCGCGTTCGAGGTGGTCGAGCACATCGAGGACGACCGGGCGGCCGTGGCCGAGTGGGTCGCGCGGCTGCGCCCCGGCGGTCTGCTGCTCGTCTCCACGCCCGCGTGGCCGTCGCGGTACGGCGCGATGGACGAGGCCGTCGGGCACTTCCGCCGCTACGAGCCGCAGGCGCTCGCCGGCCTCCTGGCGGGCGCCGGGCTGCAGGGGGTCGGCACCAGGCTGTACGGCATGCCACTCGGCTACGTCTTGGAGGCGCTGCGCAACCGGATCGCCCGGCGGAGCCTGGACGTGCGGGAGCAGGACCTGGCGGACCGCACGGCCCGCAGCGGCCGCCTCTTCCAGCCGTCGTCGGCGGTGCAGGGCGCCGTCATCGCCGCGGGCACCTGGCCGTTCCGGGTGGTGCAGCGGGCCTTCCCCGGCGCCGGGACGGGCCTCGTGGCCTGGGGCACGGCGCCCGGGCGCTGACCGGCCGTCGCGGCCGTCCCGCCCGCGTCCAGCCCGCGTGCCGAGCCTGGGTCAGCGTCCGGCACCCTGCGGGGCGCGCGTCAGGCCGCCGGCGCGGCGTCGGTGACCCCCTCCTGCGCGACGAGCCGCTCGCGCCGGGCAGGGTCGGCGTCGAGCACGGCGGCGGTCGCGGCGGAGGTGAGGACGACCGAGCCGCCGTCGGCCCAGACCGCGAGCAGGCGCTGCAGGACGTCCGGCAGCGGTGCGTCGCCCCGGACGAGCACCCGCGCGCCGGGGGCGGCGCTCGCGGACCCGGCGGCGGCCCAGGTGAAGAGGTCGTCGTGGGCGACGGCGACGGAGCCCGCCTCGAGCGCCGGCGCGGCCGGGTCTGGCGCCGGCGCGGCGAGGACGACGTCGGCGTAGGTCATCACGGCGGAGGCGGCGTCGACGGCGCCGCGGGGCAGGGCGTCGGGGAACGCGCGCGCGAGCGCGGGCAGCGCGACGGCGACCACGTCGCGGGCGCCGGCGTGGCGCTTAGGGTCCGTCGTGACGACGACCTCGGTGGGGCCGAGCTCCGGGCCGCTGCCCTCGGGAGCCGGGACGCGCACGGTGGCGCCGCAGCGCCACGCGGCGAGCGCCCAGACCGCCGTGCGCCAGTGCGCCGGCAGGTCCAGCAGCACCGTGACCCCGGGCGCGGCGTCGAACTCCTCGACGAGGAGGTTGGTCGTCTTGCTGACCCAGTTGTCGAGCACGGCCCCGGACAGCTCGATGCGCTCGCCGTCGTCGCCGTACCACGTGAGCCGGGGGCGGCCTTGGTCTCCCGACAGCCTTTTCGTCAGCTCGTCGACCGTCTTGAGCATTCCGCGTGCGATGTTCACCACATCAGGGTATAAGCGCGCCGACGATGACGCCGATTATGGGTGAAATGCGCCTCGATACCGATCACTAGCACATTCTGGCTTGACGCACCCGAAAGACACGCGTGTAATTCCCGGTATGCAGTTTCCCTAGGAGCGTGGAGGGGCACGGGGATGTGGAACTTGCTGGACGGGGACGATCTCCCGTCTGACGCCGACCGCCGTCCGGAGCGCGTCGCGCCGGTGCTGCCGCTTTTTGGCGAGCAGCCCGACGACGCATTGCTGGGGTGGCAGGAGCGCGCCTTGTGCGCGCAAACCGACCCCGAGGCTTTCTTTCCCGAGAAGGGCGGCTCGACGCGCGAGGCGAAGAAGGTGTGCGGCAGCTGCGAGGTCCGCGCCGAGTGCCTCGAGTACGCGCTTGAGAACGACGAGCGGTTCGGCATCTGGGGCGGGCTGTCCGAGCGGGAGCGACGCAAGCTCAAGCGCCGGGCGGTCTGACGCCGGCGCGCACGGGCCATCGCTCGTGCGCGCCGCGCCGAGGCGCGGCAAATCCCACGGCGTCCCACGGCGCCACCGCATGATGACCGTGCGATGAGTGCTCCCGACATCACCCAGCTCCACGGCCCCGGACCGGACGGCCCCGTGCCCCCGGGCGCGGCCCTCGACGTGGTGCACGCGCTCACCGGGGCGCTCCCGCAGGTCGTGAGCGTCACCGCGGTGGTCGTGACCCGCGGCCGCAGCCCCTTCCTGGCCCCCACGCTGGCCGCCGTGCGCGCGCAGGACCGTGTGCCCGAGAGCGTCGTCGTCGTGGACGTCGACGCGCCGCGCACCACCGGCTCCACGCTCGACCTGCGCCTCGACGACGCCCGCTTCGTGCCCGCGTCGGGCGCCCGCAGCCTCGGCGAGGCCGTCGACGCCGCCCTCGAGGCCGGTGCCGCGCCCGTCGACGGGTGGCTGTGGATCCTGCACGACGACTCGGCGCCCGAGCCGGACACCCTGGCGCACCTGCTGCGCGCCGTCGAGCACACCCAGGCCGTCGCCGTCGCGGGTTGCAAGCAGCGGCGTTGGCCGGTCGCCGAGGACGGCACGCCGCTGGACCCGGGCGCCGACCGCGGCCTGCTCGTCGAGGTCGGCGTGACCGTCTCGCCGCTGGCCCGGCGCATGACCGGCATCGACGACACCGAGATCGACCAGGGGCAGCACGACGCCCGCGAGGACGTGCTCGCGGTGGGCCTCGCCGGCGCGCTCGTGCGGCGCAGCGTGTGGACGGAGCTCGGCGGCACCGACCCCGAGTACGGCGCCTTCGGCGACGGCCTCGACCTGTGCCGCCGCGCGCGCCGCGCCGGGCACCGCGTGGTCGTGGTGCCGGACGCCGTCGTGCACCACGCGCAGGCCTCGCTGCTCGGCCTGCGCGAGTACCCGCAGGGCCCGCCGGACGAGAGCGCCTCCCACGGCGCGCGCCGCCGCAGCCAGCTGCACCACCGCCTCGTGCACGTGCCGCCGTGGCTGCTGCCGGTCGCGCTCGTCGCGATGCTCGTGTGGGCCCCGGTCGCCGCGATGTACCGGCTGGCGCTCAAGCAGCCCGGCCCGGCACGCGACGAGATCGTCGCCGCCGTGTGGAACGCGGCGCGCATCGCGCCCCTCGCGCGGGCACGCCGCCGGGTGGCCCGCACCAGCCGGCTGCCGCGGCGCGTCCTGCGGCCGCTGCTGGCCGGCTGGCGGCAGGTGCGGGCGGAGCGGCACGACGTCCGCCTGGCGCGGGCCGAGGCCAACCGCAGCCGTCGCGTCCCCACCGACCTCGAGCGGGCCGAGCTGCGCGAGCTCGCGCGCCGCCGGCGCACCGGGCTCACCCTCGTGCTGCTCGCCGCCGCGGGCCTCGCGGTCACGGTCTTCGGGCCGTGGCAGGGCGTCCTGGCGCAGGGCGGCCGCGTGGTCGGCGGTGCGCTCCTGCCCGCCCCCGGCACGCTCGGGGACGTGTGGGCCGCCGCCACCGCCGGCTGGGTCGAGACCGGCCTGGGCACCGCGGCGCCCGCCGACCCCCTCCTGGTGCCGCTGACCGTCCTGACCGCCCTGGCCGGCGGCTCGCTGCAGCTCGGCGTCGACCTCCTGCTGCTGGCCGCCCTGCCGCTGGCCGCGCTCGGCGGCTGGTTCGCCGCCGGGGCGCTGACCCGCTCGCCGTGGGCCCGCGGCGCGGCCGCGGTCGTGTGGGCGGCGGCGCCGTCGTTCCTCGCCGCGCTCGCCGGCGGCCGCCTCGGCACCCTCGTCGCGCACCTGGTGCTGCCGTGGGCCCTGCTCGCCGTGCTGCGGGCGGTCGGCGTCCAGGCCCGCGACGTGCTCGACGTCCCGGAGGCCCGGGACCCCGCGGAGCCGGCCCCCGAGCGGACCCGCGAGCGGGCCCCGCGCGGGTCGCTCGGCGCCCTCGGCGCCGCCGGCCTGCTCCTGGCCGTGGCCGTGTGCGCCGCGCCGGTGCTGCTGCCGCTGGCCGTCGTCGCGGCCGTGCTCGCCGTGCTCGCCGCGCCCCGCAACCGCCGCTACCTGCCGCTCGCGCTGCTGCCGTCGGTCGTGGTCGCGGCGCCGTTCTGGCTCGCCGTGGCCCGCACGTGGTCCGACGGCGGCTGGCGGCTGCTGCTGGCCGAGCCGGGCGCCGCGGTGCCCGCCGGGCCGGCGCCGCAGCCGTGGCAGCTGCTCCTCGGGCCTCCGCGAGCTCGGTGGACGACGTCGTGCGGACCCCGCGCGCCGCGAGGTCGCGCAGGGCGCGCAGGTAGTAGGGCAGCCGTGCCACGGTGGCGGCGGGCACCGTCACCTCTCCGATCTCGATC
>NZ_LWGM01000060.1 GCF_001750215.1 Isoptericola variabilis
CCCCGAGCCCGGCCCCGGGCTCAGCGCCAGCGCCGTCCGGCCCGCCTCGCCGTGCCCCGACCCGGTGCCCAGCCCCGGCCCGGTGCCCACCCCGAGCCCGGCCCCGGGCTCAGCGCCAGCGCCGTCCGGCCCACCTGCGCCCAGCGTCATGCCCGCCCCTTGCGTCGTCCCCGTCCGGCGTCGTCCCCGTCCGGCGTCGTCCCCGTCCGGCGTCGTCCCCGTCCGGCGTCGTCCCCGTCCGGCCCACCCGACGCTACGGAGCCGCCGACCGGTGCCCGCTCTCCGCGCGGGCCGCCGTGGACCACCACCCGGCACGGCGCCCTGTGGACGGTCTCGGACCCGCCGCCCGACACCGCCCCGACCCGGCGCGCGGTGCCGCGGCCCGACGGCCGGACGCGCCCCGCCCAGCCGACCGGCCTCGTGGGAGAATCGCGGCGTGAGTGCTGCCGCCCCCTCCCCCGCGACCCCCACGTCCTCGACGGCCGGCCCGGCCCCCACGAGCGACCGCGTGAACCTCGCCGACGTCACCCCGCCGATCGCGCTCGGACCGCTGGACGGCCGCTACCGCGCCGCGGTCGCGCCGCTGGTCGACCACCTCAGCGAGGCCGCGCTGAACCGTGCCCGCATCCACGTCGAGGTGGAGTGGCTCGTGCTGCTGTGCAACGGCGTCGACGGCGTGGCCACGCCCGTGGTCCCCGGCGCGCCGGCGCTCACCGACGAGGAGGTGGCGTACCTGCGCGCCGTCCCGGCGACCTTCGGCGCCGCCGAGATCGCCGAGCTCGCCGAGATCGAGCGCGAGACCGTGCACGACGTCAAGGCGGTCGAGTACTTCATCAAGCGCCGCATCGCCCGCGCGCCGGAGGTGCTCGGCACGACGAACCTGCCTGCCGCGAGCGAGCTGGTGCACTTCGCGTGCACCTCGGAGGACATCAACAACCTCTCCTACGCGCTCATGGTGCAGGGCGCGGTGCGCGACGTCTGGCTGCCCGCCGCCACGGCGCTGGCCGACCAGATCGCCGAGATGGCCCGCGAGCACGCCGCCGTGCCGATGCTCAGCCGCACGCACGGCCAGCCGGCCACGCCCACCACGATGGGCAAGGAGCTCGCGGTGCTCGCCCACCGCCTGCGCCGCCAGCTGCGCCGCGTCGCCGGCGCGGAGTTCCTGGGCAAGCTCAACGGGGCCACCGGCACCTACGGCGCGCACGTCGTCGCCGTGCCGGGCGTCGACTGGCCGGCCGTCTCCCGCGCGTTCGTCGAGGGCCTCGGCCTGACGTGGAACCCGCTGACGACCCAGATCGAGTCGCACGACTGGCAGGCCGAGGTCTACGCCGACGTGGCCCGGTTCAACCGCATCCTGCACAACCTGGCCACCGACGTGTGGACGTACATCTCGCTCGGGTTCTTCACGCAGATCCCGGTCGCCGGCGCCACCGGCTCCTCGACGATGCCGCACAAGGTCAACCCGATCCGGTTCGAGAACGCCGAGGCCAACCTCGAGATCTCGTGCTCGCTGCTGGACACCCTCGCCGCCACGCTGGTCACCAGCCGCCTGCAGCGCGACCTCACCGACTCCACCACCCAGCGCAACGTCGGCCCGGCGTTCGGCCACTCGCTGCTGGCGATCGACAACGTGCGCCGCGGCCTCCGGGCGCTGGCCGTCAACGCCGACCTCATGGCCGGCGACCTCGACGCCAACTGGGAGGTGCTCGGCGAGCCGATCCAGTCCGCGATGCGGGCCGCCTCCGTGGCCGGCGTGCCCGGCATGGAGAACCCCTACGAGCGGCTCAAGGAGCTGACGCGCGGCCAGCGCGTGGACGCCGCGCGCATGCGCGAGTTCGTCGCCGGCCTGGGCCTGCCCGACGACGTCGCCGAGCGCCTGCAGGCGCTGACGCCGGCGTCGTACACCGGCCTGGCCGAGCGCCTCGTGGGCGACCACCTGGCCTGAGCCGCCGGCCGCCCTGACGATGCGCGGCCGGCCGGCCCCGAGGGTCCGGCCGGCCGCGTGATGTTCTCGAAGGTTGGTGCTACTCCCCCACGATCCCGTCGCGGTCGGTGTCCCGGTACCAGGTGTAGGGCTCGCTGCCCCAGTAGTACGGCCCGTACCCGGCCTTTTGGAACGCAGCGACCGTCTTGTACCGAGCCACCGAGGGAGCGGCGGCGGGCGTGAAGGACGTCGTCACCACGCGTGGGGCGTACCCCGTGCGGGAGAACGTGGCCCGGACCGTGACCGGCGTGCGCGAGGTGAGCAGGTAGCCCGGCGAAGTGCTCACCACTTTTCCTCCGACGAGCCACTCCACCTTCGCCAGCCGCGCGCCGGCCGGCGCGACGGTGACGGCCTTGACCTTCGTCCCGACCGTGACGTGGCGGCGGGCGTCCCATAGGTTGACGACCTTGACGCTGCCGCCGGCCTGGACAGGCGGCGTGACCGTGACCGCGCCGGACGTGGCCGCACCGTTCGCGTGACCCGCGCGCTGTGCCGTGACCTCCACGGAGACCTTCCGACCGACATCGGCAGGCGTCGGCTTGTAGGTCGTCCTCGTCGCGCCTGCGATCGGCCTGCCGTCGCGCAGCCACTGGTAGGAGAACGCCAGCCCGGACGCCGACCACGTGCCCGGCTTGGCCGTCAGGGTCGAGCCGGCGGCCGGCGTGCCGGTCACCGCCGGCTTCGCCTTTGCCGTCGACGCGGCTCCGGTGGCGACTGCCTTCGTCGCGGCGCTGGTGCGGGCCAGCGCGCCGTACCCGGGCTTCGTCCCGGTGACGCGTACGGAGATCTTCCGGCCGAGGTCGGCGGCCGTGGGGGTGTACGTCGCGGCCGTCGCGCCCCGGATAGCGGCCCCGTCGCGCAGCCACTGGTAGCCCAGCGCGACCGGAGCGGGCTGCCAGGCGCCCGCCACGGCGGCGAGCTTGTCGCCGACCCGGGGCGCGCCGGTGACGGTGGGCGTCGGCGCGGCGGTGAGGGTCCGCTCCCCGGTCACCGCCGCGGAGGTGGCCGTGCCGCTCGCGTGACCGGCCAGCGCCGCGGCAACCTTCACCGACAGCTTCCGGCCTGCGTCGGCGGCCGTCAGCGTGTACACGCCCTTCGTCGCCCCGGCGATCGGGGCGCCGTCGCGCAACCACTGGTAGGTGAACGCGACTCCCGCTGCCGACCAGGTGCCGGGGTCCGCCGTCAGGGTCGATCCCAGGGCCGGCGTACCCATGACCGCCGGCGCGGTCCTTGCGGTCGGCGCGGCGCCCACCCCGACCGTCCGGGTCGCCGAGGTCTTGGCTGCCGTCGCGTAGCCCGCCTTGCTTCCAGTCACGGTGACCGACAGCCGGCGCCCCTGGTCCGCGGCCGTGGGCGTGTACGACGCCGCCGTGGCGCCGCTGATCGCCGCGCCGTCGCGCAGCCACTGGTAACGCAAGGTCACCGGTGCCGGAGCCCAGGCGCCGTTCGTCACCGTCACCATGGCGCCCACCTGCACGGCGGCCGGCAGGGTAGGCGTCGGCGTGGCCGTGAGCGGCGCGGTGACCGCCGGCGCGGTGACGTGCAGGGTCGCGCTGGCGGTACCGGCGGTCCCGTACGTCGCGGCCGTGCCCGACGGCGTGAACGTCACCGCGACGACCCGGTTACCCGTCGTCGTGAGCCGCGGCAGGGCGAGCGCCACCGTGCCCTTCGCGGCGGCCGCGAGCGTCGCAGAGACCTTCTTGCCGTCGACCGACGCCGTCACGGTGCCGGTGGGCGCCGAGGTCGTGCTGCTCGTGACCGTCACGGTCACCGTCGCGGCCTTGGCCGTCGTGACCGCCGGCACGGTGACGGCGACCTTCGGCGCCTGCTTGCCCAGGACCGATGCCGCGACGTACCCCGTGGTGCTGCCCGCGGCGGAGGCCAGGGCCACGTAGGTCCAGCCGTTGCTGGCCGGCCGCAGCTGGTAGAGCTTCTCGCCCTGCTTGCGCACGGTCACGACGGCCGCGCTCGCCGCCGCCGCTGAGCGCACGGAGACGCCCGCGGCCGGGGCCACCGTGTAGGTGGCCTGCACGCTCCAGGACGGGCCGATGTAGGCGCGCGACACCCAGCCGGTGACCCCGTTGGCCGTCACGCGCGTCCACGTGCCGCTCGCGTCGCCCGGCTTCGACGCCATCCTGGTGTTGACGGGCAGGACCGCGAGCACCCTGTACGAGGTGCCCGGGCCGCTGCGCAGGTTCAGGTCGTCGACGTTGTAGTAGGTGCAGGACGTCGCGGTCGGCTTGGCCGCGACCGACGCCGCACCCGCGACCAGGTCGGCACCGTACGACCGCATCCAGACGTTCGGGTCCACGACCTTGGCGCCGGACTGCCGCCAGGTGCCGGAGTGCACCTCGAAGTGCAGGTGGGGACCCGTGGCAGTCCCCGTGGAGCCGACGTCGGCGATGCGCTGCCCCTTGGCGACCGTCGCGCCCTTCCGCACATGCCGGTCACCATCGACCACGTGCCCGTACACGGTGGTGTAGGTGACGCCGTTCACGGAGTGCCGCACCGCAACCACCTGTCCGAGACCGCCTCCGGAGTCACCGGCGAAGATCACGGTGCCCGCTGCGACCGCCTTCAGCGGCGTCCCGCTCGGCGCCGACAGGTCTTGGCCATCGTGTGAGGTGGAAGCGTTGCGCGTGGGCATGCAGCGCGGCCCGTACCAGGAGGCGATCCGATACGACTTGTCGGCGAGCGGTCGCTGGGCCGTGAACGACGCCGCATCGGCGGGCGCAGCGACGACAAGCCCGCCGGCTCCGCCACTGAGCACCAGCGACACCACGAGCAAGAGACGTCCGAGAACTCCACGCACGCGCCACACACCCCCTGGAGGACGACCCGCCCCACGTCGACGGACCTGCCGTCCTACTCGGCCGTCGCGCAGCGATGTTAAGGACGCCATGGTGCGGCCGGTACCGCGCCCGACCCTAGACGCGGGTGAAAACACGCGTGGACCGCCGCGTTGACGGCGTGTCGCGGTGACGCGCCGTCACGCCCGACTCTCCCGTGAGCCGCCGGACGTCTCCGTGGCGCAAATCTTCCCCGTCGCGACAAAGTGTGAAAGTCTTCACCTCGTCGCGAGAAAGGCCTCGCGGCGCTCTTCGCAGAGCCCTGCACGTCTCACCCCTGGCACCACCCGCCCCAGGAGGCACACGTGAACCGTCACCCCCGGCCGCTCGACGGCCCGGCCGCACCGGCAGCGTCGCCGCGCGGCTCGCTCAGGCCGGCCGCCGGCGCCTCTTCCCTCGACCGCCGCGGCTTCCTCACTCTCGCCACCGCCGGCGTCGCCGGCTCCGCCCTGTCCGTCACGATCGGCTCGATGACCCCGGCCGCGGCCGCCACCCCGGGCGCCGCGACGTCGTCGCCCACGGGCGCCCGCAAGCGCGAGCTGCGCGCGATGTGGATCGCCTCTGTCGTCAACATCGACTGGCCCTCGCGCACGGGCCTGAGCGCCGACCAGCTCAAGGCCGAGCTGCTGCACTGGTTCGACGTGGCCGTGCAGCACCGCCTCAACGCCGTGTTCGTGCAGGTCCGCCCCACGGCGGACGCGTTCTGGCCCAGCCCGCTGGAGCCGTGGTCGCAGTACCTCACGGGCCGCCAGGGCGGCGACCCCGGCTTCGACCCGCTGGCCTTCATGGTCGAGCAGGCGCACGCACGCAACCTCGAGATCCACGGCTGGTACAACCCGTACCGCGTGTCGATGCAGGCCGACCCCGCGCAGCTGCTGCCCACGCACCCGGCGCGCCAGCACCCGGAGTGGGTGTGGGCGTACGGCGGCAAGCTGTACTTCGACCCGGGCATCCCCGCCGCGCGCGAGCACATCTACGCCGCGATCCTGCACTCCATCGAGCACTACGACCTCGACGGCGTGCACTTCGACGACTACTTTTACCCCTATCCCGTCGCCGGGCAGACCCTGCCGGACGCGGGCACGTACGCCGCCCACGGCGCCGGCTTCGCCACGATCGAGGAGTGGCGGCGGCACAACGTCGACACGTTCGTCCGGACGATCTCCGAGCGGATCAAGGACACCAAGCCCTGGGTCAAGTTCGGCATCTCGCCGTTCGGCATCTGGCGCAACAAGGGCACCGACCCGCGCGGCTCGGACACGAACGGCTCGCAGTCGTACGACGCGCAGTTCGCCGACACCCGCAGGTGGGTGCTCGAGGGCTGGCTCGACTACATCAACCCGCAGGTCTACTGGCAGTTCGGCCTCGCGGTGGCCGACTACCTCAAGCTCGTGCCGTGGTGGGCCGAGCTCGCCGCGCAGTCCGGCACCCACGTGTACATCGGCGAGGCTCTGTACAAGGTGACCTCGGGGGTGTTCACCGACCCTGCCGAGCTGACCAAGCACGTGGCGTACTGCCACGAGGTCGACGCCGCCGGCACCCCCGTGCACGGCAACGTCTGGTACTCGGCCGTGCACGTCCCGCAGGACGTGAACGGCGCCTTCTCGCGCATGGCGGCCGACCACTACGCGCACCCGGCGCTGGTCCCGGCGATGGGCCACCTGCCGGCCACCGGCGTCCGCGTGCCCGTGCTCGCGTCGGCGAAGCCGACGGGCGACGGGACCGCGCTGCACTGGAACGACGCCGGCCCGCGCCGCACGGCGGCCACGTCGTTCGCCGTCTACCGCGCCGAGGGCCGGCACGGCGCGATCGACGTCGCCGACCCGACGCACCTGATGGCCACGGTGCGCAGCACCGGCGCCGTCGAGCAGCGCTGGACCGACACCACGGCGGCGCCCGGCACGGCGTACACCTATGCCGTCACCGCGCTCGACCGGGTGTGGAACGAGACCGCCCCGAGCCGCGTCAGGCACACCTGACGCGGCGCGGGCGGCACCGTCAGGGGTGGCGGTGCTCACGCCGTCCGTAGCGACGGCGGACGACGGCGGCGGCGTGCGCACACTGGGGGCGCGCGCCGCCGCCGTCGTCGTCGCACGACGCTCGCCACGGCTCGGTGGCCCCGAGGCCGGGCGGGGGCGCGGAGACCTCAGCGCTCGACCGGCAGGCCCCGCTGCTCCCAGGCGAGCATGCCGCCGTCGAGGTTCGTGGCGTCGTAGCCGACGCCGTCGGCGAGGAACTGCGTGGCGCGCGCCGAGCGGCCGCCGCTGCGGCAGACGACGTAGACCGGCGCGTCCGGGTCCAGCTCGCCGTAGCGGACGGGCAGCTCGCCGAGCGGGATGTGCACGGCGCCCGGCGCGTGGCCGGCGTCCCACTCGTCCTGCTCGCGCACGTCCAGGAGCGTGGTGCCGTCGGGGACCGGTGCCGCGGGGTCGAGGTCGTGGACGTCGACGGTGGGCACCTCGGGCTGCATGGGCGGGAACATGCCTCCAGCCTAGGCACCGCCGCCGGGCTGCCCGTCACGGGCGGCGCGCGCGGCACGAGCGGCTGGGGCGGGAGGTGCGAGCGGGTCCCGCGTCCACCAGGCTCGACGCATGGTCTACGAGCACGACGGACAGCAGCACACGCCCAAGGCGGCCGGCGAGGGCGGCACCCCGGACCCCGACCCGACGACCTCGGCGACCGGGGGTGGCAGCGGCCCCGGCGGCGGGGTCGAGCCGGGCGAGACCCCGCCGGACTCCGGCCAGGTCAGCGCGCCGCAGGGCCACGAGGAGCACGGGCCCTCGCGCGCGGTGCCGTGGCTGTGGGTCGGCGGGATCGCGGTCGTGGCGGTCGCCGTGGCGCTCATCTTCGTCGGCTACGCGACGGGGCTGTGGACCTGAGACCCCGGGAGGTCGTCCGCCGCGCGGCCCGGGCGTCCCGCCACGGACCGACGTGAGCGCTCGGCCGGCCCGAAGACGACCAGGACGGTCAGGTCCTCGGTGATGTCGACGAACCGGTGCTCCTCCCCCGCCGGCACGAACAGCACGCTGCCGGCGCGCACGTCCGCCGTGCGCTCCGGCGTCCAGAGCCGTCCCGCGCCGCGCACGACCACGTAGACCTCGTCCTCGGTGTGCGGCTGCTGCGGGTCGTGCGCCCCGGCCGGGAGGTGGTAGGTCCCCAGGCTGAGGTCCGGGACGCGGAGGTCCTCCACGTACGTCGCCTCGTCCACCGCGCGGGCCGTGCCCGCCTCGCTGAGCACGATCATCTCTGCCTCCCCGTCGACGGCCCGGTCGCTGCGTCCCGGCCGGGATGGCCGTGATGCTGGCACACGTCGCACGCCCGGGGGAACAGCGACGGCGTGTCACCCGCACGGTCGTTCAAGACCACGTCTCGCGGCGGGCGGTAGAACCGGCCCATGGACCTGGGATCGACCCGCCTCGGCTTCGTCGGGCTCGGCGTCATGGGTCAGCCGATGGCGCTCAACCTGCTGCGCGCCGGAGCCACGCTGACCGTCTGGAACCGCACCCCGGACCGGTGCGCACCCCTGGCGGCCGCCGGCGCCCGCTCCGCCGCCGGCCCCGCGGAGGTCTTCGCCGCGTCCGACGTCGTCCTCCTCATGCTCGCGGACCAGGCTGCCGCCGACGCCGTGCTCGCGCGGGGCACCGCCGACTTCGCGCGCCGGGTGGCCGGGCGGGTCGTGGTGCACATGGGCACCGTCGCGCCGACCTGGTCACGGGCGCTGGAGGACGACGTCACCGCGGCCGGCGGCCGCTACGTCGAGGCGCCGGTCTCCGGGTCGCGCGGGCCCGCCGTCTCCGGCGACCTGGTGGCCATGCTCGCCGGGCGGGACGCCGACGAGGTCGCGCCGATCCTGCGCCCGCTGTGCCGCGAGGTCTTCCGCTGCGGGCCCGTGCCGGGCGCGCTGCTGATGAAGCTGGCGGTCAACCACTTCCTCGTCAGCATGGTCACCGGGCTGGCCGAGGCGTTCGCGCTCGCCGCGCAGCACGGCCTGGACACCTCGCTCCTGGCGGACGTGCTCGAGGCCGGGCCGATGGCCTCAGGGGTCTCGCGCGGCAAGGCTCGCAAGCTCGCCGCGGCGGACTTCGCCGTCGAGGCGTCGATCGCCGACGTCGCGAAGAACGCGCGCCTCGTCGTCGACGGCGCCGGTCCGGACGCCGGCGCGTACCCCGTGATCACCGCCTGCCTGGGGCTGTACGAGGCAGCGCTGCGCCAGGGGCACGGCGGCCTCGACATGGCCGCCGTCGTCGCGGCGTCCCGGACCCGCCGCAGCCCGGCTCCGGCCCCGGCACCCGCATGAGGCCGCGATGGAGCACACCGCGCCCGCAGCGCTCCTGTCGCTGGTGCTGACCGGCCTCGTCGTCACGGCCAGTCCCGGGCCTGCCACGCTCGGCGTGCTGGCCACCGGCGCGGCGTTCGGCATGCGGCGCTCCCTGCCCTACGTCCTCGGCAGCGTCGCGGGCACGACGGCGGTGCTGGTCGTCGTCGCGACCGGCCTGACCGCCGCGGTGCTCGCCCACCCGGTCCTGGGGTCGGGGCTGCTGGTGCTCGCCGTCGGGTACCTCGCCCACCTCGCCTGGCGGATCGCGACGGCACCGCCCCTGCCCTCCGCACCCGAGCACGCGGCCCCGGACGTCGTCCGGCCGCCGTCGTGGGCGAGCGGCGCCGTCCTCGCGTGCACGAACCCGAAGGCATGGGCCGGTCTCGCCACGGTGATCGCCGGGACGGGCACGCAGGCCACCGGCGCGGGCCCGACGGCCGTCCCGACAGGCGTGCAGGTCGTGGTGGTGGCGGCGCTGGTCGTCGTCGCCCACGGCGCCTGGCTCCTCGTCGGCAGCGCCTTCGCCGCAGCGCTGCGGCGCCCCCGGGTCTCCCGCGCCGTCAACGTGGCGATGGCGGTGGCGCTGGTCGTCTCCGCCGTCCCCGCCCTCCTGGCGCTGGCCGCATGAGCGGCGAGCGGCACCCTGGGCGTGGGGCCGTCCCCGCGGTAGCGTCCGACGGCATGGCGGGA
The DNA here is from genome assembly GCF_001750215.1 of Isoptericola variabilis. Classification (GTDB taxonomy): domain Bacteria; phylum Actinomycetota; class Actinomycetes; order Actinomycetales; family Cellulomonadaceae; genus Puerhibacterium; species Puerhibacterium variabilis_A. The sequence goes on from NZ_LWGM01000060.1 coordinate 9,842, forward strand.
CCGTCGCAGGACGTCGTCCTCCCGCAGCGGGCCGGCCCCGTCCGGCGGACGCGGCTGCGGTACGGGTCGGGCGCGCCCGGCATCGAGAGGCTCGAGGCCACCCTGCACGGCGAGTCCTTCGCCACCCACACCCACGACACGTACGGGATCGGCATCACGCTCTCCGGCGTCCAGACGTTCGGCTACCGCGGCGACCGGCGGGTCGGCCTGCCGGGCGAGGGCCACGTCCTGCACCCCGACGAGCCGCACGACGGCACCCCGGGCACCGAGGCCGGGTTCGGCTATCGGATCGTCCACCTCAGCCCGGCGCTGGTGCAGCAGGCCCTCGGCGGGCAGCCGCTGCCGTTCGTCGGCGACCCGATCGTCCCCCCGGGGCGCCTGCCCGCCGCGCTGGCGGACTGGGTGCGGCGGATGGACGAGCCGCTGTCCGAGGTCGAGGCCGTCGAGCTCACGGTCACGCTCACCGACCTGCTGCGCGGCCTCGCGTCGTCGCGGCGGCCGCGCCGTCGCCCGCTCCCGGTGGACCGGCTCGCGCGGGTACGTGACCTCATCGCCGACGACCCCACCGTCGCCCACGGCGCGGCGACCCTCGAGACCGTCTCCGGGCTCGACCGGTGGAGCGTCGCCCGCCACTTCCGGGCGGCGTTCGGCACGAGCCCGACCCGGTACCGCACCATGCGGCAGGTCGAGCGAGCGCGGGCGCTCATCGCCGGCGGGGCACCGCTGAGCGAGGCCGCCGCGCGGGCCGGGTTCGCCGACCAGAGCCACCTGACCCGCACGTTCACGCGGACCTACGGCTTGCCGCCCGGGCGCTGGGCGGCCGCGGCGGCCTGCTCGGCGGCGGCGTGACGGGCTCGCCCGCTCACCCGGCGTCGTGCCGTGGCGGCGGGCGGAAGTAGTCGGCCACGAGCTGGCCGACGACGCCCAGGACGAGCAGGCCCACGGCCGGCCACAGCGCCAGGGGTCCCAGCGCCGCCCGCACGTCCCAGCCCCACGCCGGGCCGAACAGCGCGACGAGCAGCCAGGCCGCGCCCGCCAGCACGCCGGCGTACAGGACCGGCCCGGCCTTGCGCGCCCTGCGGGGCCCCGGCACCAGGGTGTCGGCGTACTGCTCCGGGCTGCCGAGCTCCTGCCGGAGGCCGGCGTCGTCCAGGCGGCGCCCCGCGGTCCTCCGGAGCACGTCGGCGACGAGCTCCTCGGAGGCACCGCGCGCCCGCAGCGCCATGGTGAGCCTGCGCACGTAGGTCACGCCGGCCTCCTCGCCTGCCGCACCGCGCCGGACCCTGCTCTCGCAGCATGCCGCGCGAGGTCCGGCCCGGGCCACCCCACCGCCGGACAAAAGCCGCGTCTCACATCCTGGTCCCACTATGTGAGAAAAGCCGCCAGATCGTTGCCGACCCCCGACGGCGTCCCTACCTTCCGGGGCACTCGACCGCCCGACCGCACCCGCGGACGGCGCTGGTGACCCGTGCCGCACCGGAAGAAGGACTCCCATGTCACGCTCTCAGCCTCGCTCCGCGAGCCGCCGCCCCCTCGTCGCCGCCACGGCGCTCACGATGGTCGCCGCGCTGAGCGCGTGCGCCGGCGGTGCGGCGGCCGGCGCCGACGGCGGTGGCGCGCCCCTCGACGGCGGGACCGTCGTCTACGGCCACCAGCAGGAGCCGGAGTGCGTCTTCGGCGGCTGGATCGAGCAGGCGTACCTCAGCTACCAGGTGCTCGACTCCCTGACCTCGCTCGACGAGGACGGCACGGCCGTGCCGTGGCTCGCCGAGAGCTGGGAGGCGTCCGACGACGGCCTGACGTGGACCTTCCACCTCAAGGAGGGTGTGCGGTTCACCGACGGCACGGCCCTCACGGCCGGCGTCGTGGCGTACAACTTCGACTGGTGGGTGGCCGACGGCGGCAACAGCACCGCACGCGCGTGGCTCACCCCGTACTACGAGTCCGCCGAGGCGGTCGACGACACCACGCTCGTGCTGCACCTGACCGCGCCGTACCCGCGCCTGGCCGAGACGGTCGCGCAGGGCTACTTCGGCATCCAGTCGCAGCAGGCGCTCGAGACGCGCAGCGAGGCGGAGAACTGCGAGGCCCCGATCGGCTCGGGCGCGTTCGTCGTCGAGGAGTGGAACCGCGGCCAGAACATCGTGCTGGCCCGCAACGACGACTACACCTCGTGGCCGGCGAACGCCCGCCACGAGGGCCCCGCCAAGGTGGAGGAGGTCGACTGGCGCTTCGTGCCCGACGCCACCACGCGGACCGCGTCGCTGCGCTCCGGCGAGACCGACGCGATCTACGACGTGCCCGCCGTGGAGTGGGACTCCGTCGGCGAGGCCGGCTTCGAGCGGCTCCGGTTCGTCACGCCGGGCCGCCCGCAGCAGCTGTCCTTCAACACCCGGCAGGGGCCGTTCACGGACGAGGCGGTGCGCAAGGCCTTCGCCTACAGCCTCGACCGGCAGCAGATCGTCGAGACCATCGGCCGCGGCCTCATCCCCTACGAGGGCAACGGCGCGGTGAGCCGGTCCACCCCGGGCTACAGCCAGGCCGCTGCCGACGCCTACTCCTACGACCCCGCCGAGGCGGACCGCCTCCTCGACGAGGCCGGCTGGACGGAGCGCGACGCCGACGGCTTCCGCACCAAGGACGGTGAGCGCCTGCACGTGGTGCTGCCCTACGGGGCCGGCTCGATCATCAACGCCGACGGCGCGGCGATCCTCCAGGGCGTCAAGGAGCAGGCCAAGGCGGTGGGCTTCGACGTCGAGCTCGTGCCGGTGCCGCGCAGCGAGCTGCTCGCCGGCGCGTACACCAAGCCCGACGAGCGCGACCTGCAGGTGGGCTACTGGACGTCGGTCACGGCGGGGATCCTGTGGATCACCTGGCGCTCGGACACCCCCGAGGCGCCCAACGGCTCCAACGGCGCCTTCTACGCCGACGCCGACCTGGACGCGCTGATCCTCGAGGCCAACTCCGAGCCCGACGTCGAGCGCCAGCAGGAGCTGTACCGCCAGGCGCAGGAGCACATCGCCGACCGGGCGCTGTCCATCGGCCTGTACGACCGGCTGTCCACGCTCGCCGTGGCCCCGCACCTGAAGGAGGTCTGGCAGGAGCACGCACAGGGAGGGCCGGTCTTCCATGACGCGTACCTCGTGGGCTGAGCCCGTCCTGCGCCGCGTCGCCGGCCGCCTGGTCTGGGCGCTGCTGGTGCTCTGGGGCACCGCGAGCCTGACCTTCCTGGCCCAGGCCGCCCTGCCCGGCGACCGCGCCACCGCCATCCTCAACGTGCGCACCGGCAACGCCGAGGCCCGCACGGAGGCCGAGCTCGCGCCGATCGTCCGGGAGTACGGGCTCGACCGCCCGCTGCTCGTCCAGTACGCCGACCACCTGGCGGCCCTGCTGCGCGGCGACCTCGGCACCTCCTACCAGCAGCATCGGCCCGTCGTGGAGGTGATCGCGGACCAGCTCGGCGCCACCGTGGTCCTCGCCCTCGTCGCCGTCGCGCTGGCCTGGGTGCTCATGGTGGCGTGGGCGCTGCTGACCGCCGGCCGCGGCCGGCTCGTCGGCGGCGCCGGCCGCCTGGTCGAGGTCGTCACCGCCGGGCTGCCGCACTACTGGCTCGGCGTCATCCTGCTGCTCGTCCTCGCGCTGCGGCTCGGGTGGTTCCCCGTCATCGGCGGCACCGGAGCGGCCGGGATGCTGCTGCCCGCCCTCACGCTCGCCGTGCCGCTGGCCGGGTTCCTCGGCCAGGCCACCCGGACCGAGCTGGAGCGGGCGCTGGGCCAGCCGTTCGTGCTGTCGGCCCGGGCCCGCGGGATGGGCGACACCGCCGTGCGGCTGCGCCACGTGCTGCGGCACGCCCTGCTGCCCGCCGTCAGCCTGTCGGGCTGGGCGCTCGGCGCGGCGCTGTCCGGCAGCGTCGTGGTCGAGCAGGTCTTCACCCGCCCGGGCATCGGCCAGGTGCTGGTCAACGCCGTCGGCTCGCAGGACCTGCCGATCGTCGTCGGCGTCGTGGTCCTGGTCGCCGTGTTCTACGTCGTCGCCAACCTGCTCGTCGACCTCGCCTACCTCGTGGTCGACCCGAGGCTCCGGAGGTCCGCATGACCGCGCTCGACCCGGGCACGCCCACGCCGACGGCACCCCCGGCGTCCGCCACGCCGGCGCCGCGCACGTCGCGCCCCCGCCGCGCCGTCGACCGCCTCGCCCGCACACCCGTCGGCCTGGCGCTCGCCGTCGCCGTCCTGGCCGTGCTCGGCCTCGCCGCCGTCGCGCCGGGCGTGCTGGCCACGTACGACCCGTTCGCCCTCGACTACCCCGCCGCCCTGCAGGGCCCCTCGGCCGCGCACTGGTTCGGCACCGACGAGTCGGGCCGCGACCTGTACAGCCGGGTCGTCCACGGCACGCGGGAGTCGCTCGCCATCGGCCTGGGCGCCGCGGCCGTCAGCCTCACGGCCGCGGTGCTGCTGGGCGCGGTCGCCGGGCTCGCTCCGCGGCCCGTGGCCCGCACCGTCGACTGGTTCCTCGAGGTGCTGTTCGCCTTCCCGTCGCTGCTCCTGGCGCTGCTGCTCATCGCCGTCGTCGGCCCGTCGGCCGCCACGCAGGCCGTCGCCGTCGGCGTGGGGACCGCCCCCGGCTACGCCCGGATGGTCCGCGGCCAGGTGCTGCAGGCCAGGGGCTCGGCGTACGTCGAGGCCGCGGTCGCGCTCGGCCACCCGCGGGCGCGGATCGTGCGGGCGCACGTGCTGCCCAACGCGCTGCGGCCCCTCGTGGCGATCTTCGCGCTGTCCGTGGGGCAGTCGATCGTCTGGGCCTCCGGCCTGTCGTTCATCGGGCTGGGCGTGGCCCCGCCCTCGCCGGAGTGGGGCGCCCTGCTCGACGCCGGCCGCACGTACATCACCCAGGCGGGCTGGCTCACCGTGGTCCCCGGCCTGGTCGTCGTCCTGCTGTCCCTGGCCGCCACGACCGTGGGACGGCACCTGCAGCAGGCGCTGGAGCAGGGAGAGCACGCATGAGCACCGTCCAGACCGACGTCCGGGCGCCCCGGGGCCACGCGCAGCCCGGCGGCACGCAGCCCGGGGGCGTGCCGCCCGACGACGCCGCGGCGGCCGCCGTCGCGCCCGCCCT
>NZ_LWGM01000061.1 GCF_001750215.1 Isoptericola variabilis
CCGCCCCGGCCGCGCCGGTGGCCCCGGCGCCCGCCGCCGGCGGCGCCCAGGGCTCCTCGACCTCCACCTCCCCGCTGCGCGGTCTCGACGGCGCGGCGGCCGACCTGGCCTCCGCCGCCACGGCCGGTGCCACGTCGTGGCTCCTCGCCGCGGCCGAGACGCTCTCGCGTCACACGTCGACGTTCTTCGACGTCCCCGTCTCTCCTGCCTGACGCGGTCGCGCCGCGCGCCTGAGCGCGGCGCACCGCCGTCGGCGCTCTGCCGACGGACGACCACGTCATCCCATTCCTTGGCAGGAGACACACATGAACAGCAACGCGAGACGAGCCGTGCAGACGGTGCTCGTCGCGGGCGGCCTGCTGGTCGCCGGGGCCATGACGGCCCACGCCGCCGAGGGCGACGTCCTCGACGTGAACGTCGGCGAGGACACCTCCGTCGCCGTCAACCTCTCGGGCGTCTCGGAGGAGCTCCCGGACGTCCAGGCCGAGACCGACGTCGACCTCCCCGCGGTCGACACCGAGCCCGTCGAGGCGACGGTGGAGGAGGTCGCCGGCGACGGCGGCCCGGTCGACGACGTCGTGGGTGCGGACGCCCCCGACGCCACCGCCACCGACGACCTCGTCGACACGGCCGCGCAGGACGTCGCCGACACGGTCGAGGACGCCGCGGCGCTCGACGTGCCCGCCGTCGTGGACGACGTGACCGGCGACGCCGGCGTGGTCGACGACGTGCTCGAGGACGGCGGCGTGGACGCGGTGGTCGAGGACGTGACGGACGCCGGCGGCGCCGTCGACGACACCCTGGGCACCGGCTCGGCGGTCGAGGACACGCTCGACGCGGTGGCCGGCGAGGACGGCGTCGTGGACGACGTCGTGGGGGCGGACGAGCCGTCCGCCGGCGTGACCGACGGCGTCGTGGAGGCCGTGGTCGACGACGTCGACACCGCGGCCGACGACCTGCTGGCGGGCGACGTGCCCGCCGTCGTGGACGACGTCACGGGCGAGGCCGGCGTCGTGGACGACGTGCTCGAGGACGGCGGCCTGGACGCGGTCGCCGCGGACGTCACGTCCGTCGGCGGTGCCGTGGACGACGCCCTGGGCACCGGCTCGGCGCTGGAGGACACGCTGGGTGCGGTGATCGGCGAGGAGGGCGTCGCGGACGACCTCGTGGGTGCCGACGAGCCGACCGCGGGGCTGACCGACGGTGTCGTGGAGGCCGTGGTCGACGACGTCGACCAGGTGCTCGACGAGCTGGTCGAGGGTGACCTGGACGGGGTCACCGACGGCGTGCTGGACCAGGGCGGCCTGGTCGACGACGTGCTGGACCAGGGCGGCCTGGTCGACGACGTGCTGGAGGACGGCGGCCTGGACGCGGTCGCCGGCACGGTGGGCGACACCGCCGGCCGGCTGGACGACGCGCTCGGCACCGAGCCCGTCCTCGGGGACACCGTGGACGCCGTGGTCGGCGAGGACGGCGTCGTGGACGACGTGGTGGGCGCGGACGCGCCCACCGCCGGCGTGACGGACGGCGTCCTGGAGGAGGTCGTCAGCGACCTCGACGGCACCGTGGACGAGCTGGTCGAGGGTGACCTGGACGGGGTCACCGACGGCGTGCTGGACCAGGGCGGCCTGGTCGACGACGTGCTGGAGGACGGCGGCCTGGACGCGGTCGCCGGCATGGTGGGCGACACCGCCGGCCGGCTGGACGACACCCTGGGCACCGACCCCGTCGTGGCGGACGTCGTGGACACGGTGATCGGTGAGGAGGGTGTGCTGGACGACGTGCTGGGCCCGGACGAGCCGTCCGCGGGCGTGACCGACGGCCTCCTGGAGGAGGTCGTCAACGACCTCGACGGCAGCGTGGACGAGCTGCTCGACGGCGACCTCGGCGGGGTCGTGGACTCCGTCGTCGGCGAGAACGGCCTGATCGACGACATCCTCGAGGACGGCTCCGCGGGCGTGGTCCCGACGGACCCGACGACGCCGGGTGACGGTGGCGACGGTACGGACCCGACCGACCCGACCGACCCGACCGACCCGACCGACCCGACCGACCCGACGACGCCTGGGACGCCGGGTGACGGTGGCGACGGCACCGACCCGACGGACCCGACGGACCCGACGACGCCTGGCACGCCGGGTGACGGTGACGGTGGCGACGGCACCGACCCGACGACCCCTGGTGACGGTGGCGACGGCACGACCACGCCGGGCAACGGCTCCGGCGGCTTCGGCGGTGGCCTGCCGACCTCGCCGGGCGGTGTCGTGACGCTGCCCGGCGGCCTGGGCGCCGGCAGCACGGACGCCGGCACCGCCGGCGCCACGGACGCCGGCGTCACGAACGCCGGCGCGACGACCGGTGCGACGACCGGCGCGACGGGTACCACCGGCACGGCCACCACCGGCACGAGCACCGACGGCGCCGCGACCCTGGCCCGCACGGGCGCCGACGCCGGCCTGGCCGGCGTCGCCGCACTCCTGCTGGCCGTGGGCCTCACGCTCGCCGGCACCCGCCGGCGGCTCGCGCCCGTCGCGACCCGCTGACGGCGACGGCGCAGCCCTGGAACGCCGACGGCTACGGACCCCCGGGGGTCCGTAGCCGTCGGCGGGGGCGTGCCGTCGCTAGACGACGAGCCCGAGCAGGAGCACGGCCACGAGGGCGACGACCGACAGCGTGGATTCCATGAGGGACCACGTCTTGAAGGTCTGGCCCACGGTCATGCCGAAGTACTCCTTGACGAGCCAGAAGCCCGCGTCGTTGACGTGGGACAGGAACACCGACCCGGCGCCGATGGCGAGCACCAGCAGTGCCGCGTGGGCGGGGTCGAGGCCCGCGGCGATGGGCGCCATGATGCCGGCGGCGGTGATCGTCGCGACGGTCGCCGACCCGGTGGCCACGCGGATCAGCACGGCCACGAGCCAGCCCGCGAGCAGCGGGTCAAGGTTCGCGTCGGAGATGCCCGAGGCGATGACGTCGCCCACGCCGGTGCTGACGAGCGTCTCCTTGAAGCCGCCGCCGGCGCCCACGATGAGCAGGATCCCGGCGATCGGGAGGAAGGAGGAGCCCACCAGGTCGCCCAGCTGCTGACGGGTGCGGCCCACGGCCGTGCCGAAGGCGAGCAGGCCGACGAGCGTGGTGATGAGCAGGGCCACCAGCGGCTCGCCGAGGAACTCCAGCACGCCGCCCCAGCCGGTCTCGACCTGGCCCGCGACCTCGACGACGGCGCGCGCCAGCATGAGGATCACCGGCAGCAGCACCACGAGCACGGACACCGCGAAGCTGGGCCGGCGGCGCGGCTCGACGGCGGACGCACCGTCGCCCGACGTGCCGAGCACGGTCGTCGGCGGGGGGAGCGGCACCCACCGCGCCAGGACCTTCGCCAGCACGGGGCCGGAGAGCACCACGGTCGGCACCGCGACGAGCAGGCCGAGGCCGAGGGTGAGGCCGACGTCGGCGCCGAGCGCCTCGATCGCCAGCAGCGGGCCGGGGTGCGGCGGCACGAGGCCGTGCAGCGCGGACAGGCCGGCGAGCGCCGAGATGCCCACGAGCACGGGGTTCATGCGCGCGCGCCGGGCGACGATCATCACCACGGGGATGAGCAGCACCACGCCGACCTCGAAGAACAGCGGGATGCCGACGACGAACGCGACCAGCGCCATCGCCCACGGCATGCGGCGGGCCGGCGTCCTGGCGATGACGGTGTCGACGATCCGGTCGGCGCCGCCGGAGTCGATGAGCAGCTTGCCGATGATGGCGCCGAGCGCGATGAGCACGCCCACGCCGCCGACGGTCGAGCCCAGGCCCTTGGTGAAGCTGTCGAACGCGTCGACCAGGCCGGTGCCGGCGGCGACGGCCAGCACGCCCGAGCCGATCACCAGGGCGAGGAACGGGTGCATCTTCGCCCAGACGATGAGGGCGACGATGACGGCGATGCCGAGCACCGCGGCCAGCACGAGCCGCGGCGTGGAGGCCGTGGGCGTCGCGGCGTCGGCGAGCACGGCAGGCAGCTGGGCGGGCAGGTGGGTGGGGAGCTGGCCGGTCAGGTGGCCGGACGCGGCCTCGGCGAGCGTGGCGAGCATCAGCGCTCCTCCGTCGTCCGGGACGCCGCGGCGCCGGCGGGGCGGATGCCGCGGGCGGCGAGGCGCTCGACGATCTCGTCCACGATCTGCGCGGGCCGCGGCGCGACGTCGACGGTGAAGCCGGCCTCGTCGTCGCCCAGCGGCTGGAGCGTGGCGAGCTGGCTCTCGAGCATCGCGGGCTTCATGAAGTGCCCGGCCCGGCCCTGGATGCGCTCGGTGAGCAGCTCGCGGCTGCCGGTGAGGTGCACGAACAGCACCCCGCCGCGCGCCTCGCGCAGCACGTCGCGGTAGGCGCGCTTGAGGGAGGAGGCGGGCACGACGCCGACGCGGCCGGCGTCGTGCTGGGCGCTGAGCCAGTCGCGGATGGTGCCCAGCCACGGCCAGCGGTCCGCGTCGTCCAGGGGGACGCCGGCGGTCATCTTGGCGACGTTCGCGGGCGGGTGGAACTCGTCGCCCTCCGCGAAGGAGGCGCCGAGCCTGCCGGCGAGGAGCGCGGCGACGGTCGTCTTGCCGGAGCCTGCGACTCCCATGACGACGATGCTGGGGTTCTGGTGCGTGACCTCGGTGTCCACGCGGAGCATCCTGACCGATTGGTAACACCTTTCGCAAACCCGGAGGCCGTGCCGCCGCTTAGGCTTCCGCCATGCCGACCGTCGTCCTCCACAGCGCCGTGGTCGACACCCTCGGGCTGCGCATCACCGGCGGTGCGCTCGAGCCCGGCCGGGTGCTGACCCTGGAGTCGATCAGCGCCGAGTTCGGGGTGTCCCGCACGGTCGCGCGCGAGGCGATGCGCATGCTCGAGGGCCTGGGCCTGGTGCGCTCCGGGCGGCGGGTCGGGCTCGTGGTGCTCGGCATCGAGTCGTGGCAGGTGCTCGACCCGCGCGTCATCGCCTGGCGCCTGCAGGGTGCCGGCCGGGTCGACCAGCTGCGCTCCCTCACCGAGATGCGCCACGCCGTCGAGCCGCTCGCCGCCGCGGGTGCCGCGCGGCACGCGCCCGCCGCGGTCCGCGCCCGGCTCGGGGAGATCGCCGCCCGCATGCGCGCGCTGGGCGAGGCCGGCGAGGGCGACCACGAGGAGTTCCTCGGCCTGGACGTGGAGATGCACGAGCTGCTGCTGCGGCACAGCGGCAACGAGCTGTTCGGCGCGCTCACCGACGTCGTCGCCGCGGTGCTGTCCGGGCGCACCGCGCTCGGCCTCATGCCGGCCTCGCCGGTGCCGGGCGCGCTCGAGCAGCACGAGGCCGTGGCCCGCGCCGTCGCCGGCGGGGACGCCGACGCCGCCCGCCGCGCGATGGAGGCGATCGTCGGCGAGGTCCAGGAGGCGCTGCACCAGCTGCCCTGACCGCGGCCGGACGGCGCCGGCGGGCCGCCGGCACCGTCCGCGGCCGTCGCCGCGACGTACGATCGGCGCACCATGCCCCGCCTCCTCGCCGACCTGACGCCGCTGCGCGTCTCGCCGGAGTACCGCCGGCTGTGGTGGGGGCTGGGGGTCTCGAACCTCGGCGCGCAGCTCACCGTGGTCGCCGTCGGCCTGCAGGTGTACGACCTCACCGGCTCGACGCTGGCCGTCGGCACCCTCGGCCTCTTCGCCCTGGTGCCGCTCGTGGCGCTCGGCCTGTACGGCGGCGCGCTCGTCGACCACTACGACCGGCGCCGCGTCTCGCTGCTGGCCTCGGCGGTGCTGTGGCTCGTCACCGCCGCGATCGCCCTGCAGGCGTGGCTCGACGTAGGCTCCGTGGGCCTGCTGTACGGGCTGGTGGCGCTGCAGTCGGCGGCGTTCGCCATCAACAACCCGGCGCGCTCGGCGATCATCCCGCGGCTGCTGCCGGCGTCGCTCATGCCCGCCGCCAACGCGCTGCAGACCCTGGCCTTCAACGTGGCGCTCACCGGCGGGCCGCTGCTCGGCGCGGCGCTCGTCGCGACGGCCGACTACGCCGTCGCCTACACCCTCGACGCGCTGATGTTCACCGCGGCGCTGTGGGCCGTGTGGCGGCTGCCGGCGCTCCCGCCCGAGCCGGGGGAGACCGCCCCGGCCGCCGGGCGCCGGCGCGTCGGCCTGCGCTCGGTCCTCGAGGGGCTGCAGTTCCTGGCCACGCGCCCCAACCTGCGCACGTCGTTCCTCGTGGACCTGTGCGCCATGGTGCTGGCGTTCCCGCGCGTGCTGTGGCCGGCCGCCGCGGTGCTGTACCTGGGCGGCGGGGAGACGACGACGGGCGTGCTCGCCGCCGCGTTCGCCGCGGGCGGCATCCTCGCCACGCTGTTCTCGGGCCCCCTCGGGCGGATCCACCGGCACGGCCGGGCCATCGCGTGGGCGATCACCGGGTGGGGCGTCTCCGTGGCGGGGTTCGGCCTGGTGCTCGTGCTGGTCGGCCGCACCCAGCCGCAGGGCGTGCTGCTCGGTGCGGTGGCGCTCGCGTGCGTGGCGCTGGGGCTGGCCGGAGGCACCGACGCGCTGTCGTCGGTGTTCCGCCAGTCGATCCTGCAGACCGCCGCGCCGGACCACATGCGCGGCCGGCTGCAGGGCGTGTTCATCGTCGTCGTCGCCGGCGGCCCCCGGCTCGGCGAGCTGGTGATGGGCGCCGGGTCGAGCTGGTTCACCGAGGGCTGGGCCGCCGTGGTCGGCGGCGTGGCGAGCGTGGCGGCGATGTGGGTCGTGGTGCGGCTCAACCCGCGCTTCTGGCGCTACGACGCGCGCTCGCCGCAGGCCTGAGCGCCACGCGCGCCGACGGTCAGAGGTCCGCGGCCAGCGCGGACAGGAACGGCACCGCCATCATCAGGGCGGGCGCCAGCACGAGGATCGCGGCGACGGTCCCGAGGAACCACCACAGCTCGCGCCGCCGCGCCGCGACGGACCTCTTCGCGCCCATGCCGCGAACGTACCGGCCAGGGCCCGGCACGGGAAGGGCGCCGGCCGTGCTCAGGCGGGCTCGGTGACGTCCTGCACCGGCTGGTGCGGCCGCAGGCGCCGCAGCAGGGGCAGCGTGACGAGCGCGATGAGGGCGCTGGCCCACGCGGCGCCCATGGCCACGTGGAAGCCGGCGGCGGCGCCGGCCTCCTCGATGCGGGTGCCGGCGAGCCACGAGCCGAGCGAGGCTCCCACGCCCAGCGCCGCGCTCACCCACGCGAGCGCCTCCGTGAGCCGCTCCGGCGGCACGAGGGCCTGCGCCATCGCGTTGCCGTTGATGATCGTCGGCGCGATCGCCAGGCCGGTCACCGACATCACCGCCGCCAGCGACAGCAGGCTGTGCGTGACGAGGAACAGCGAGACCCCGGCCGCCAGCCCCACGAGCCCGATGACGAACCGGACGGACAGCGACGAGCGCAGGTGCAGCGCGCCGTAGACCAGGCCCGCCACCAGCGAGCCCAGCGCGAAGGCGGCGAGGATCAGGCCGGAGAGGCCCTGGTTGCCCTGCTCCTGCGCGAACGCGACCGTGGCGACGTCGGAGGCCCCGAAGATGGTGCCCATCGCCACGAACGTCACGGCGAGGATCGGCATCCCCGGCATGAGCACGGCGGACCGCCGCCCCGGCGCGCGCACCGTGCCGATCCGGTCGCCGCTTACGGCCGCCGCCAGCGGCGGCTCGGTGCGGCGCTGGGTCAGGAACAGCAGGGCGCCCGCGCCGCCGAGGACGACGGCCACGGCCACGCCGGCGGGCGGCAGGACGGCGGTGGCCAGCGTGGTGGCCAGGACCGGCCCGATGATGAAGCCGAGCTCGTCGACGGCCGACTCCAGCGAGTACGCGGTGTGCAGCCGCTTCGGCTCGCGCACCACGTACGACCAGCGGGCGCGCACGTAGGAGCCGTACGAGCCCTGCGACCCGCCGCCCAGCAGCGCGAACAGCCACAGCAGCGCCTCGGGGGCGCGCAGCCACGCGGCCACCACGAGCGCCGTGAGGCTCAGCGTGGTGAGGGCGAGCATGGGCAGCAGCACCCGGCGCTGCCCCGAGCGGTCCACCCAGCGCGCCACCTGCGGCGACAGCAGCGCCTGGGCGATGACGAGCACGCCCGAGACGCGGCCGGCGGCCGCGTAGGAGCCGTACAGCCCCTCCACCATGAGCACGGTGCCGATCCCCACCATGGACTGGGGGAGGCGGGCCAGCGCACCGGCCCCGGAGAAGGCGGCGGCACCGGGCACACGAAGGACGTCGGCATAGGGGTTGGGCACGGCCCGATTGTCGCAGGCCCCGAGGCGCCGCGGCGCGGCTTTTCCGGCCGCGTCCGGCCGCGTCACGGCTCGGTCATGGCCGCCGTCCTGGGCGCTCGCGGCGGGACCCTGCCGACCCACGGCGCGCGCTCGTCGGACGTCGTCGCTAGCGTGCGAGGCATGAGCGACGAGCCTGCCAGCACCCCGGTCTGCACCGTCGTCCACGTGCCCGAGCGCTCGCGGTACGAGGCGCGCTCGCCCGACGACGGGCTCATGGGCGTGCTGGAGTACCGGCGCACGGACGGCGTCGTCGTCATGCCGCGCACCGTGACGCTGCCGCCGTTCCGGGGGCGGGGCGTCGCCGCGGCGATGACGCGGCGAGCGCTGGACGACGCCGCGGCGGCCGGCGACAAGGTGGTCCCGGCCTGCTGGTACGTGGCGGAGTTCGTCGATCGGAACCCCGGGTACGCGCGCCTCGTGGCCTGACGCCGGCCTGACCCGGGCCTCCTGACACGGCCTGACACTGGCCTGACGCGGGTCCCGGGCCCACGATGGGCACCATGAGCGAGCAGCAGAGCACGCAGCAGGACGTGCGGCGGGACGCGGAGCCGGACGTCACCGTCACGCAGGACGCCGAGCAGCAGGCCTTCGTCGCCACGCTGCCGGACGGCACGGTGGCCGGCGCGGCGTACTACCACCCGCTCGGCGAGGTGCTGGTCTTCACGCACACGGAGGTGGACCCGGCGCTCGAGGGGCAGGGGATCGGCTCGAGGCTGGTGGCCGGCGCGCTGGCGGCCGCCCGCGAGGCCGGGTCGAAGGTCGTGCCGCTGTGCCCGTTCGTGCGCGCGTACATGGCCCGCCACCCCGAGCACGATGACCTGCTGCGCACGTACACGGACCTGGGGACGCGCAAGGCCGGCCCGGGCGCCTGACGGCGTCGTCCCGGACCGGCCCGCGCGCGTCCGCCCCCGGTCAGGCGAGGGCGTCCGAGACCACGTCCTTGGCCGCCGCCTGGACCTGCGCCAGGTGGTCGGCCGAGACGAACGACTCGGCGTAGATCTTGTAGACGTCCTCGGTGCCGGACGGGCGCGCGGCGAACCAGGCGTCCTCGGTGGTCACCTTGAGCCCGCCGATCCTGGCGCCGTTGCCCGGCGCCTCCGTGAGCCGGGCGGTGACGTCCTGCCCGGCGAGCGTGGTGGAGGTGACCTGCTCGGGCGACAGGGCGCCGAGCCGGGCCTTCTCCTCGCGGCTGGCCGGCGCGTCGACGCGGGCGTACCAGGACTCGCCGTAGCGCTCCACGAGCCCGCGGTGGTGCTCCGACGGCGACCTCCCGGTCGTCGCGATGATCTCCGAGGCCAGCAGGGCCAGCAGCAGCCCGTCCTTGTCGGTGGACCACACGCTGCCGTCGCGGCGCAGGAACGACGCCCCGGCCGACTCCTCGCCGCCGAACCCGACGGACCCGTCGAGCAGGCCGGGCACGAACCACTTGAACCCGACCGGCACCTCGACCAGGCGCCGCCCGAGCCCGGCGGCCACCCGGTCGATCAGGGCCGAGCTCACCAGCGTCTTGCCGATCGCGGCGTCGGCCGGCCAGCCCGGGCGGGCCCCGCCGTACAGGTACTCGATCGCCACGGCCAGGTAGTGGTTGGGGTTCATCAGCCCCGCGTCCGGGGTGACGATGCCGTGCCGGTCGGAGTCGGCGTCGTTGCCGGTCGCGACGTCGAACGGCGCGCTGCCGCCCTCGCCCGTCATGCGGGTCACGAGCGACGCCATCGCCGACGGCGACGAGCAGTCCATGCGGATCTTGCCGTCCCAGTCGAGCGTCATGAACGCCCAGCGCGGGTCGACCTCGGGGTTGACCACGGTCAGGTCGAGCCGGTGCCGCTCGGCGATCGCGGCCCAGTACTCGACGGAGGCGCCGCCGAGCGGGTCCGCGCCGATGCGCACGCCTGCCGAGCGGATCGCGTCGAGGTCCAGCACGTTCGGCAGGTCGTCGACGTAGGTGGTCAGGTAGTCGTGCCGGTGCGTGGTGCCCGCGCCCAGCGCCTGCTCGAGCGGCACGCGGGCCACCTGCTGCCAGCCCGAGCGCAGCAGCTCGTTGGCGCGGTCGGCGATCCAGCGCGTGGCGTCGGTGTCCGCGGGCCCGCCGTGCGGCGGGTTGTACTTGAACCCGCCGTCGCGCGGAGGGTTGTGCGACGGCGTGACCACGATGCCGTCGGCGAGGCCGGGGCCGGAGGTGCGCACGCCCGACTCGGTCCCGGCGCCGTTGTGCAGCAGGACCGACTGGCTCACCGCGGGGGTGGGCGTCCACGAGCCGCGGGCGTCGACCATGACGTCCACGCCGGCCGCGGCCAGCACCTCGAGCGCCGTCTGCCACGCCGGCTCGGACAGCGCGTGCGTGTCCCGGCCGATGAACAGCGGGCCGTCGGTGCCCTGCGTGCGGCGGTACTCGACGATGGCGGCGGTGATCGCCACGATGTGCGCCTCGTTGAACGCGTGGTCGAGCGACGAGCCGCGGTGGCCGGACGTGCCGAAGGCGACCTGCTGGGCGGGGTCGTCCGGGTCGGGCGTCAGGTCGTAGTAGGCGCCGACCACCTGGTCGACGTCGATGAGGTCCTCGGGGAGGGCGGGCTGCCCGGCGCGTGCGTGCATGGGACCGATGGTGCCAGCGCCCGGCGGAGGGCGCGCGGAGACGTCGCCGGGCAGCCCGGACGCGCCCACCACCACGGCGGTTGCGGGTCCCTGACGGTCCGAGACAGCGGGGCCTGTCTCGGACCGTCAGGGACCCGCAACGCCGTCCGGGTCGACCGCCGTCCGGGTCAGAGGTACTGGCCCGGCCCCGGGCGCTCGTCCGGCCCGGGAGCGCCGGGGTGCTGCGCGCCGGGGAACCCGCCGGCGGCGACGCCGGGCGGCAGGCCGCGGCGCATCTGGGACAGCTGCGCCTGGGCGGCCATCTGCTGGGCCACAAGCGCGGTCTGGATCCCGTGGAACAGGCCCTCCAGCCACCCCACGAGCTGCGCCTGCGCCACCCGCAGCTCGGCGTCCGACGGCGTCGCCTCGTCCGAGAACGGCAGCGTGATGCGGTGCAGCTCGTCGATCAGGTCGGGCGAGAGCCCGTCCTCGAGCTCGTGGATGGACCGCTCGTGGATCTCGGCCAGCCGCGTGCGGGCGGCCTCGTCGAGCGGGGAGTCGCGCACCTCGTCGAGCAGCCGCTTGATCATGCCGCCGATGCGCATGACCTTCGCGGGCTCCTCGATGCGCGACACCTCCTCGCCGGTGTCCACCTGCGCCTCGACGGGCACGTCCTCGCCGTCGGGCGTGACCACCCGCGGCTCGGCGCCGTCCTGCGCCGCAACGTCCTGCGCCGCGGCGTCCTGAGCCGTGCCGTCCTGCTCCGTGCGGTTGTCGTCGCTCATGCCTCCACCCTCTGCCATGGGACCGGTGCCGCGCGCGCCGAGGCGCTCGCGGCCGTCAGGGGACCAGCAGCACCTTGCCGAACGCCTCGCCGCGCTCGAGCAGCGCCATCGCCTCCTCGGCGTCGGCGAGCGGCACGTGCGCGTGCACGACGGGCCGCACGCGCCCGTCGGCCACCATCGGCCACACGTGCTCGCCGACGGCGGCGACGATCGCCGCCTTCTCCTGCGGGCTGCGCGAGCGCAGCGTGGTGCCGGTGACGGTCGCGCGCTTGGTCATCACCGCGTTGAGGTCCAGCTCGCCGCGCCGGCCCTTCTGCAGGCCGATCACCACGAGCCGCCCGCCCTGCGCCAGGACCCGCACGTTGTCGGGCAGGTTCGCCGCGCCGACGACGTCGAGCACGACGTCGGCGCCGTGCCCCGCGGACGCCGCCCGCACCGCGGCGACGAAGTCCTCGTGGCGGTGGTCGACGACGGCCTGGGCGCCGAGCGCGCGGCACCGGTCGGCGCGCTCGCGCCCGCCGGCGGTGGCGACGACGTGCGCGCCGAGCGCCGCGCCCAGCTGGACCGCGACGGTGCCGACGCCGCCGGACCCGCCGTGCACGAGCAGCCACTCGCCGGGCCGCAGCCGGCCGGTGTCCACGAGGTTGGTCCACGCGGTGCACGCCGCCTCGGGCAGCGCGGCCGCGTCGACCAGGTCCACGCCGTCGGGCACGGGGAGCGTCTGGGTGGCGCGGGCGACGACGGCCTCGGCGTAGCCGCCGCCCTCCAGCAGCGCCACCACGCGGTCGCCGACGGCGCGGTCGGTCACGCCGTCGCCCACGGCGACGACCGTGCCGGAGACCTCCAGGCCCGGGAAAGGTGGCGCACCTGACGGTGGCGGGTAGTGCCCGGCGCGCTGTAGCAGGTCAGCGCGGTTGACGCCACTCGACGCCACCTCGATGAGCACCTCACCGATGCCCGGTTTGGGCGTATCTGCCCGGGAAAGGACGAGTTTCCCTCCGCCGTGCTGTGCCGATATCGTGACCGCTCGCACGCCGATGGAGCCTACTCGCGCGCCCCGGTGCGGCGAGCGGAGGCTCGGCTGCACGGACGTCGTGACGGCGGAGAGACCGCTCCGGCCCGTCGGCCCAGAACCGGCGACGGGCCGTGGCCGACGAACGAAGGAGAGTGCGCATGCTCCGCTGGCTGGGTGTTCGCGGAAAGATCCTGGCGACCCTCGCCGTGCCGGTCCTCGTCCTCGCCGTCGCCGCGGGCTGGATCTCGTACGACTCGCTGACGACCGCGCAGCGCGCCGGGCAGACGTCCGAGGTCGTCGACCTGCTCGCCGTGCAGGACCGCGCCGGCTCGGCCGTCGCCGCCGAGCGGTCGCTGAGCGTGGCGATGTCGCTGGGGATCCCGGGCGCGGGCGAGCAGTACGAGGCCGCCCACGCGGAGACGGACGCGGCCCTCGAGGAGCGCGACCGGGCGCTGCTGTCGGCCAGCACCGACGCCCTGCCGCAGGCCGTGCAGGACGCGATCACCACGACGCTGCGCGACCGTGACGCCGTGACGCGCCTGCGCCAGGAGATCGTCTCGGGCATGGCCGACGAGACCGAGGCCACCGAGCGCTACACCGAGATCATCGACCGGGCGCTCGACGTCCCGCGCGAGCTCGCGCAGGCCACCGACGACCGGGCGCTCGCCCAGCGCGTCGAGGCCTACGTGGCCATGGACGAGGCGATGCTCGCCGTCGTCGAGGAGCGCCCCGTCGTCGGCGCCCTGCTGGCCACCGCCGCCGCGGGCCAGGGGGACCCGTCGCTGGCGCTGCGCGCGGCCTCGCTGCTGCACACCACCGACACCCGCCTCGCCGAGGCCCAGCAGCAGCTGGAGGCCGCGCCCGGCGGCGGCGCGCTGCCCGGGATCACGGGGGCGTTCGGCGACGTGCGCCGGGCGCTCATGTCCGGCGACGTCGCCGCCCTGGACCCCGCCGAGGCCGCGGGCTGGTCCCAGCTCTCGCAGGACTGGGTCACCGCCGCGCAGGCCGCCCGCGACGACGTGCGCGCGGACACGAGCGCCGCGGCCGGCGACATCGCCGGCGACGCGACGCGCACCGCCCTGGTCACCGCGCTCGCGGTGTTCGGCCTGCTCGTGCTGTCCATCGCCATCGCGCTGGTCATCGCGCGCCAGATCGTGCGGCCGCTGCGCCACCTCACGGCCGCCGCCGGCCAGGTGCGCGACCGGCTGCCGCAGATGGTCGAGCAGATGCGGGTGCCCGGGCAGGTGCCCTCCCTCGACCTCGTCGAGATCCCCGTCGAGTCCCGGGACGAGATCGGCCGGCTGGCGTCCGCGTTCAACGACGTCAACGCCACCACGGCGCAGGTGGCCCGCGAGCAGGCCGCCCTGCGCGGCGCCATCGCCGAGATGTTCGTCAACGTGGCCCGCCGCGACCAGGTGCTGCTCAACCGCCAGCTGGCGTTCCTCGACGAGCTGGAGCGCTCGGAGGAGGACCCGACCACGCTGTCGAACCTCTTCCGGCTCGACCACCTGGCCACCCGCATGCGCCGCAACGCCGAGTCGCTGCTCGTGCTCGCCGGCATCGACTCCGGCCGCCGCGTGCGCCAGCCCATGCCGGTCTCCGACGTCATCCGCACGGCGTCGTCCGAGATCGAGCTCTACGACCGCGTGCGGCTCGACCTGCGCCTCGACCCGCTGATGCTGGGCCACAACGCGCTGGGCGCCGCCCACCTCCTGGCCGAGCTGCTCGAGAACGCCACGATGTTCTCCGAGCCGCACACGCCGGTCGAGGTCTCGACGGCCCGCGACGAGCGCGGCGTCGTCGTCACCGTCCGCGACCACGGCCTGGGCATGACGCCGGAGGAGATCGACGCGGCGCACCACAAGGTGGCCAGCCGCTCGGCGTCCGACGCCGTCGGCGCCCAGCGCCTCGGCCTCTTCGTCGTCGGCCGCCTCGCCGAGCGGCTCGGTGCCCAGGTCGGCTTCGCCACCGGACCCGACGGGTCCGGCACCGTGGTGACCGTCGTCTTCCCGGCCGCCCTGTTCCTGCCCGACGAGGCGGCACCGCTGCCGGTGCCGACCGACCCGCTCGCGGCCTCGACGCAGGCCGCCGCGGCGCAGCTCGGCCAGGGCAGCGGCCCGACGGCCGTGGTGACCGGCCCGCAGCCGGCGACGGTGCCGCTGGGCGGCGC
>NZ_LWGM01000062.1 GCF_001750215.1 Isoptericola variabilis
CCGATCGCGTACCGCCAGCGCAAGCACCCGGACCTCGACGTCCAGAGCCACGGCCTGACGCTGTGGGACCTGGACCGCACCTTCCCCACCGCCGGGTTCGGCGGCCGGCCCAAGGCGACGCTGCGCGGGTCGAGGCCGTGATGCGCGGCGTGCTGTTCCGCCACCTGCAGGACCTGCCCGTGGCGTTCCACGACCGGTGGGCGGGCGGGCAGCTGCTGTCGCGCTCCATGAGCGACCTCGGCCTGCTGCGCCGCTGGCTCGTGTTCGGCCTGCTGCAGCTGGTGGTCAGCACCGCCACCGTCGTCGTGGGCGTGGCGCTGCTCGTGGCCACGACCGGCTGGCTGGGCCTGGTGTACCTCGTGGGCGCGGTCCCCGTGACGGTGATCGTCTTCCGCTTCTCGCGCCGCTTCCGCGCCATCTCGCGCCGCTCCCAGGACCAGGCCGGCGACCTCGCCACCGCCGTCGAGGAGTCCGTGCACGGCATCCGGGTGCTCAAGGCGTTCGGCCGCGGCCGCGACGCGCTGGAGCAGTTCACCGGCCAGGCGGAGGAGCTGCGGCGCACCGAGCTGGCCAAGGCCCGGCAGCAGGCGCGCATCAACGTGGCCCTCACGCTCATCCCGGAGCTGACCCTGGCGGTCTGCCTGGTCCTCGGCGCCTGGCTGGCGCACACCGGCCAGATCACCGTGGGCGCGCTGACCGCGTTCTTCGCCACCGCCGCCGTGATCAACGGCCCCGTCGTCGACCTGGGCATGACCCTGTCGATGACGCTCAACGCGCGCACCGCCGTGGACCGGTTCTTCGAGGTCCTCGACACGGCCAACCCGCTGACGGACCCGCCCGACCCGCAGGTGCCCGCCCACCCCGAGGGGCGGGTCGTGCTGCGCGACGTCACGTTCCGCCACGACGACGGCGGCGCGCCCGTGCTGGACCACCTGGACCTCGAGCTGCCGGCGGGCACCACCACGGCCCTGGTCGGCCTCACCGGCTCGGGCAAGTCCACGCTCGCCATGCTCGTCCCGCGCCTGTACGACGTGACCGGCGGCGCCGTCGAGCTCGACGGCGTCGACGTGCGCCGGATGCGCCGCGCCGACGTGCGCCGCGCCGTGGCCGTGGCCTTCGAGGACCCCACGCTGTTCTCCGCCTCGGTGCGCGAGAACGTGCTGCTCGGGGTCGACGACGCGCTGCCCGCGGCGGAGCGCGAGCGGCGGCTGCACGAGGCGCTGGAGGTGGCGCAGGCCGGGTTCGTCGGCGACCTGCCGCAGGGCCTCGACACCCGGATCGGCGAGGAGGGGCTCTCCCTGTCGGGCGGCCAGCGCCAGCGCCTGGCCCTGGCCCGCGCCATCGCCGCCCGCCCGCGCGTGCTGGTGCTGGACGACCCGCTGTCGGCGCTCGACGTCGCCACGGAGGAGGCGGTCACGGCGCGCCTGCGCGACGTGCTCGCCGGCACCACCTCGCTGATCATCGCCCACCGGCCGTCCACGGTGGCGCTGGCCGACCGCGTGGCCGTCCTGCGCGACGGGCGCGTCACCGCCGTCGGCACGCACTCGCACCTGCTCGCCACCGACCCGCACTACCGCTACGTCATCTCCAGCCTCGAGGACGACGCCGCCGAGCACGGCGTCGGCGCGCTGGACGCGCCGGGCGACGGGGTGGACGGCGACGGCGGGGACGCGGCGACGACCCGCGAGACCACGCTCGACGACGAGGCGACGGGAGCACGGCTGTGAGCACGACCGCCACGGGGCAGCAGGACCGGCCGCAGGACGGGCCGCAGGACGGGTCCCAGGACGCGCCGCTGACCGGCCAGGAGTCGCGCGAGGCCCGGTCGCGGTCGCTGCGCCTGCTCGGCGACCTGCTGCGCCCGCACCGGGGCCGGCTGGGGTGGGCGGGCGCGCTCGTCGTGGCCTCCACGCTCGGCCAGGTGGCCGGCCCCGCGCTCGTCGCCGTGACGATCGACCACGCGCTGCCGGCGCTCGACGACGGCGACGCGGCGCCGCTGGCCGTCTACGGCGGGCTGTTCCTGCTCGCCGCGGTGGTGGGCGGGCTCGCGAACGGCGCGTACGTGCGCCAGGCCGCCGCGATCTCCCAGGCGGTGCTGCTGGAGCTGCGGCGGCGGGTGTTCCGCCAGACGCAGCGCCTGAGCCTGGAGTTCCACGAGAGCTACACCTCGGGCCGGATCATCTCGCGGCAGACGTCGGACCTCGAGGCGCTGCGCGAGCTGCTCGACGGCGGCCTGACCGGCGTGGTGTCGTCGCTGCTGGTCATGGTGTTCACCGCGGTGAGCCTGGCGCTGCTGGACTGGCGCTCGGGCCTGGTGCTGGCCGTGTCGTTCCTGCCCGCGCTCGCGCTGACGCGGTGGTTCCAGAAGCGCTCGCAGGTGTTCTACCGCCGCCAGCGCACGGCCTCGGCGCGGGTCATCGTCAAGTTCGTCGAGACGATGACCGGCATGCGCGCCGTGCAGGCCTTCCGCCGCGAGGCGACGACCGACCGCGACTACGGCGCCCTGGCCGAGGACTACCGCGAGGCGAACCTCGCCACGTTCTCGCTCAACGGCCGCTTCCAGCCGGGTCTGGTGCTCATCGGCAACCTCACGGTCGTCGCGGCGCTCGCCTACGGCGGCTGGCGTGCCCTGGAGGGCGACCTCGACGTCGGCGTGCTCGTCGCGGCGCTGCTGTACGTCAAGCGCTTCTTCCAGCCGATCCAGCAGGTGGGCATGTTCTACAACGCCTTCCAGTCCGCCGCGGCGGCCCTGGAGAAGGTGTCGGCGCTGCTGGCCGAGGAGCCCACCGTCGTCGAGCCCGCGCGCCCGGTGGGGCTGCGCGCCGCCCGCGGCGAGCTGCGGCTCGACCACGTGACCTTCCGGTACGGCGACGGGCCCGTGGTGCTGCCCGACCTCGACCTGACGATCCCGGCCGGGCAGACGGTCGCACTGGTCGGCACCACCGGCGCCGGCAAGTCGACGCTGGCCAAGCTCGTCACCCGGTTCTACGACGCCAGCGAGGGCCGCGTGCTGCTCGACGGCGTCGACGTGCGGGACCTGTCGACTCCGGACCTGCGCCGCGCCGTGGTCATGGTGACGCAGGAGGCGTACCTGTTCAGCGGGTCGGTGCGGGACAACATCGCGCTGGGCCGTCCGGGCGCCTCGCAGGCCCAGGTCGAGGCCGCGGCGCGCGCCGTCGGCGCGCACGAGTTCGTCATGGCCCTGCCCGAGGGCTACGACACGGACGTCAACAAGCGCGGCGGCCGGGTCTCGGCGGGGCAGCGGCAGCTGCTGTCGTTCGCCCGGGCGTTCCTCGCCGACCCGGCGGTGCTGGTCCTCGACGAGGCCACCAGCTCGCTCGACATCCCGGGCGAGCGGCTGGTGCAGCGCGGCCTGCAGACGCTGCTGGCCGACCGGACGGCGATCATCATCGCCCACCGGCTGTCCACGGTGGCCATCGCCGACCGGGTGCTGGTGATGGAGCACGGACGCGTGGTCGAGGACGGCACGCCGGACGAGCTGGTGGCCCTCGACGGGCGGTTCGCGCGGCTGCACGCCGCGTGGCGCGACTCGCTCGTGTGACGCGTCCCGGCCGTCCCGTTCCGGCCGTCCCGTCCCTGCCCCGGTCGTCCCGGCGGGGCCGGCAGGGGCGGGCCTCAGCGGCGGGCGGCCGCGCCGAGCGTCGCGAGGCTGACGGGGTCGACGAGCGTGGTGATCTCGTGGCGCACCCACCACCCGCCGCCGCGGCGCCGCTCGTCGGGCGTGGTGAACCGGTAGCGGAACAGGCGCACGCGCACCCACCGCGGCGGCTGCCCGTCGAACGGGTCGCGGCGCAGCAGCCGCAGCGTGGCGGGGTCGGCCTCGAGCAGCCGGACCAGGAACCGCTCGAACCACAGCAGGCCGCCCGAGCCGAGCGGGATGAACCACATCAGCCAGTCCAGGCGCAGGTGGTACGGCGCCACCTGCGGCGGGCGCCGGCGCACGTCGCCCGGCTTGCCGCGGAAGTCGTACTCTCGCCAGTCGTCCGGGCCGGGGCGCACGGCGGCGGAGCCCTCGACCACCACCTCGTCGCGCCGCCGCGTCACGGACCCGAACGCCCCGTAGGCGTTGACCAGCCGCAGCGGCTCGAAGCTGGCGTTCATCTTCTGCCGCCGCGAGGCGAGGTTGCGCGCGGGCCGCACGGACAGCGCCAGCAGCGCCAGCAGCACGAGCGAGACGACGACGACGTAGGCGCCCGGCGCGCCGGCGGTGACGTCGGACCCCGGCCCGCCGGCCGCGGCACCGCCCGCGGAGCCGGCGGCGTCGGGCGCGAACGGCAGCCAGCCCAGCAGCGCCCGCCACACGCCGTCGGACACCATGGCGGCGCCGAGCACGATCGCGGCCCAGTTGAGCCAGGCGAAGTTGCCGGTCAGCACCAGCCAGCCCTGGGTGAGCACGACCACGATCCCCGCGACGGACGGCAGGGGCTGCGGCAGCCACAGCAGCCACGGCACGAGCAGCTGGCTGACGTGGTTGCCCACCACCTCGGTGCGGTGCCACCAGCGCGGCAGGTGGTGGGCGTGCCAGCTCAGCGGCCCCGGCATGGGCTGGGTCTCGTGGTGGTAGTCGAGGGCGGTCAGGTTGCGCCAGGCGCGGTCGCCGCGCCACTTGATCAGCCCGGCCCCCAGCTCGAGGCGGAACAGCAGCCAGCGGGCGGCCAGCACCGCCCCGAACGCCACGGGCACCCCGGGCGCGCCGAGCCAGGCCACCAGGAACGCCATCTCGCACAGCAGCATCTCCCAGCCGAAGCCGTAGAACCGCTGGCCCACGTTGACGATCGAGAGGTAGCCGGCCCACAGCAGGAGGAACACGACGGCGGGCAGCCACCACGGGCCGGCCTGCGGCAGGCCGACGACGACGCTCGCCGAGCCGGCCACGCCGAGCCACGCGACGACGGCGAGCAGCCGGTCGCTGTAGCGCAGGTGGAACAGCGACGGCGCGTCCCAGAACCGCACCTGGGCGGTGAAGCGGGGCACCGGTAGCAGGCCGTGGTCGCCCAGCAGCGGGCGGAACTGCAGCAGCGCCTGGACGAAGGCCAGCAGCAGCAGCGCGGCGACGCCGCGCTGCAGCACCTCGCGCGCGACGTCGTAGTCGTCGGTGGCCCACCACGCGAGCCAGCCGCCGGGCCCGTCCGGCCAGTCCAGGAGCATGCCACCCACGGTAGGGCGGTGCGGCGCACCCGCCGGGTGCGGGGTGGGCGGACGCGGTCACGCCGGGACAGGCCTGAGCACGTCGGGGCAGGTGCGCGGCGCCAGGACGGCGGCCGGGTGCGGGGTCAGGCCGGCGCGGGGGTGGCGCCGGCGCCGGCGACGACGAGGCGGGCCACGAGCTCGCGGGCCGGGGGCGTGGGCGCGCCGACGGTGAGCGCGAGGACGCGCCGCGTCGCCCCGGGCAGCGGCTCGGTGACCACGCCGGGGTGCCGGTGGGCGCGCACCGCGAGCTCGGGCAGCAGGCTGATCCCGGTGCCGGCGGCGACGAGGGCCTGCACGGCCACGTAGTCGTCGGTCTCGAACGCGATGCGCGGCGCGAACCCGGCGGCGGCGCAGCGGGCGACGAGGTCGGCGCGGCAGCGGGCGCACCCGGCGATCCAGTCGGCGTCGGCCAGGGCGGCCAGGGCGGCGTGGCCGTCGCCGCCGGGAGTCACGCCGCCGGGGGTCACGCCGCCGGCAGCCCGGTCGCCGAGGGCGTCGGCGGGTCGCCCGTCCCCGGCGAGGCCCGCGGCCGGGCGCACCAGGTGCACCGGCTCGTCGAGCACGGGGGTGACCTCGAACCGTGACAGGTCCTCGATGCCGCGGGCCTGCACGGCGTCGGTGTGCTCGAAGACGAGCGCGACGTCGACGTCCCCGGCGGCCAGCGCCTCCACCGCCTCGGGCGGCTCCGCCTCGACCAGGCCGACGCCCAGCCCCGGGTGGTCGCGCACCAGGGCCGCCATGGCGGCGGGCACGAGGGTGGCGAGCGCGGAGGGGAACGCCGCCAGCCGGGCCCGGCCGGCCCGCAGGCCGGCCAGCGCGTCGAGCTCGCGCCGGGCCCCCTCCACGCGCCCGAGGATCTCGTCGGCGCGCGCGGCGAGCAGCCGGCCGGCCTCGGTGAGCCGCACCCCACGGCCGACGCGCTGCAGCAGCGGGATCCCGGCCTCGGCCTCGAGCCGGGCCAGGTGGTGGCTCACCGACGGCTGGGCGTAGTGCAGCTCGCGGGCGGCGGCGGTCACCGACCCGGTGCGCGCCACCGCCGCCAGGACGCGCAGGCGGGTGAGGTCGAGGTCGGCTGCCATGCCCCCAGGCTAGCGATCCATCGGCAGTGCCGATGCATCCGGCCCAGGAAAGGCATTGGACCTATGGGTCGGGCGCGAGGATCGTGGAGGACATGAGCAGCGTCACCCCGTCCGCCGGCCCGTCCGCCGGCCCGCACGCCGCCCCGGCATCCGGGCTCCAGCCGCCGACCCTGCGCGACGTCCTCGCGGCGCAGGCCCGGCTCGACGGCCTCGTCGTGCGGACGCCGGTCGCCCGCTACGCGGAGGTGGACGCGGCGGCGGGCACCGCCGTCGTCGTCAAGCACGAGAACCTCCAGCACACCGGGGCGTTCAAGGTCCGCGGCGCCCTCAACCTGCTGCTCGGCTTCGACGCCACGGCGCGGGCGCGGGGCATCGTCGCCTACTCCACGGGCAACCACGCCCAGGCGCTCGCCTACGCGGCCCGGCACACGGGCACCGGCTGCACGATCGTCATGCCCGAGCGGCCCAACCCCGTCAAGGAGCGCGCGGTGCGGGCGCTCGGCGCCCGGGTGGTGCTGCACGGGGCGACGTTCGACGACGCCCGCCTGCACGCCGAGGCCGTGGCGGGAGAGACGGGCGCGCGGCTGGTCGGGGCCGCGAACGAGCCGGCGCTCGTGGCGGGCGTCGCCACGGCCACGTGGGAGCTGCTGCAGCAGGCGCCGGACCTCGACGTCCTCGTGGTGCCCGTGGGCGGCGGGTCGGGCGCGGCGGCCGCCTGCCTGGTGGCCCGGGCGCTCGCGCCGCAGGTCCAGGTCGTCGGCGTGCAGTCGGCGGCCTCGCCGGCCGCGCACGACTCCTGGGCGGCGGGGGAGCTGGTCGCCCGGCCCAACGCCACCCGGGCCGAGGGCCTGGCCGTCGGCACCGGCTTCGCCCTGACGCAGCACGTGATGCGCGCCGCGCTGGCGGACTTCCTGCTGGTGAGCGACGACGAGATCGCCGCCGCGCAGCGGCTGTACCTCACCGGCGCGCGCACCGTCGCGGAGGGCGCCGGTGCCGCGGCGCTCGCGGCCGTCCTGGCCCACCCCGACCGGTTCGCCGGCCGCACCGTGGGCGTCGTGTGCAGCGGCGGCAATGCCGCCGAGGCGGAGCTGGTGCGGGCGCTGCGGGCGTGACCGCCCGCCCCTAGGCTCC
The DNA here is from genome assembly GCF_001750215.1 of Isoptericola variabilis. GTDB lineage: Bacteria > Actinomycetota > Actinomycetes > Actinomycetales > Cellulomonadaceae > Puerhibacterium > Puerhibacterium variabilis_A. The sequence goes on from NZ_LWGM01000062.1 coordinate 7,422, forward strand.
GGGAGATGGCCCGCTACTTCGACGTCCACCCCGTCAACCCGCAGGCCCGCGCCGTCGGCCAGGTCACCGCGATGCTGCGCGAGGGTGCCCTCGTGGCGTACCCCACCGACTCCGGCTACGCCCTCGGCTGCCGCACGGGCTACCACGACGGCACCGAGCGGATCCGTCAGGTGCGCCGGCTCGACGCGCGCCACCACTTCACCCTGGTGTGCGCCGACTTCGCCCAGCTCGGCCCCCTCGTGCGCCTCGACACCGCCGCGTTCCGCGCGATCAAGGCGGCCACGCCGGGCCCGTACACCTTCATCCTGCCCGCCACCGAGGAGGTGCCGCGACGCCTGGCGCACCCGAAGAAGAAGACCGTGGGCGTGCGCATCACCGACAACGCCGTCGCCCAGGCCGTGCTGCGGGAGCTGGGCGAGCCGCTGCTGTCGTCCACGCTCCTGCTGCCCGGGCAGGAGGAGCCCCTCGCCGACGGGTGGCAGATCAAGGAGGAGCTCGACCACGTGCTCGACGCCGTGGTCGACGCGGGGGAGGTGCGCGCCGCCCCCACCACGGTGGTCGACTGGTCCGAGGGCTACCCCGAGGTGGTGCGCGTCGGCGCGGGGGACCCGTCGCGGTTCGTCTGACCGGCACCCGGCCGCGCCGCCGCGCGCCGCTCGCGTGCCACGGCCACCCGGTCGTCCGGTGCGTCCCGGCCTGCGCCGATAGGGTGCGGGACATGAGCGACCGTGGACTCGAGCTGGCACGCCAGAAGATGACCGACGCGGGCGTCGCGCCCGCCGCGATCGACACCTTCTCCCGCTTCTACCGGCTGCTGGAGTCGGGCGCCAGCGGCCTGGTCCGGGAGGACGACGTCGAGCCGCTGCGCGACCTGCCCCGGCACGCCGACCTCGACATCGACCCCGACGAGGCGGCCGCGGCGCTCGCGAAGACCGCGATCATCAAGCTCAACGGCGGCCTCGGCACGTCCATGGGCATGGACCGGGCGAAGTCGCTGCTGCCGGTGCGCGAGCGCGACGGCGAGCAGCTAACCTTCCTCGACGTCATCGTGGGCCAGGTCCGCGCGGCCCGCGCGGCCACGGGCGCCCGGCTGCCGCTGATCCTCATGAACTCCTTCCGCACGCAGGACGACTCGCTGGCGGCGCTCGGCCGCTACGACGACCTCGCCGTCGAGGGCCTGCCGCTCGACTTCCTGCAGAACCGCGAGCCGCGGCTGCTGGCCGACAACCTCGAGCCGCTGGAGTGGCCGGACGACCCCGAGCTCGAGTGGTGCCCGCCCGGCCACGGCGACCTCTACCCGGCGCTGCACGCGGCCGGCGTCGTGCGCGCGCTGCTCGACGCCGGCTTCCGGTACGCCAGCGTGTCGAACTCCGACAACCTCGGCGCGGCGCCCGACGCCACCATCGCCGGCTGGTTCGCCGCCTCCGGCGCGCCGTACGCCGCGGAGATGAGCCGCAAGACCCCGGCCGACGTCAAGGGCGGCCAGCTGGTGGTGCGCAAGGCCGACGGGCGGATCGTGCAGCGCGAGACCGCCCAGACGCACCCCGACGACCTGGACGTCTCGCTCGACCCCGAGCGGCACCCGTACTTCCACACCAACAACCTGTGGTTCGACCTCGAGGCGCTGGCCGCCGAGCTCGACCGCACCGGCGGCGTGCTCGAGCTGCCGCTGATCCGCAACGAGAAGACCGCCGACCCGGCCGACCCCTCGACGCCGAAGGTCGTGCAGATCGAGTCCGCCATGGGCGCCGCGGTGGCCGTGTTCGAGGGCGCGACGGCGATCGAGGTCGGCCGCGAGCGGTTCCTGCCGGTTAAGACGACCAACGACCTGCTCGTGCTGCGCTCCGACGTCTACGAGCTCACCGACGCCTTCCGCCTCGCCGCCCGCGTGCCCGCGCCGCTGGTCAGGCTGTCGGGCACCTACAAGACCATCGGGCGGTTCGACGAGCGCTTCCCGTCCGGCGCCCCGTCGCTGGCGGGCGCCCGCTCGCTGACCGTCGAGGGCGACTGGACGTTCGGCTCCGGCGTCGTGGTCGAGGGCGACGCCGCCCTGCCGGACGCCGGCGACCCGGCGACCGTGCCCGACGGCGCCCGCGTCACGGCGGAGGGCGTCCAGGCCTGACCCTCGTTTGTGGGTACAGAACACGCCGTGCAGATCGCGATCTGCACGGCGTGTTCTGTACCCACAACGCGACGGGGGAGAGGGGTCAGGCCGGCACGTCGACGATCCGGCTCGCACCGGGCCGCGGCACCAGCGCGCCCGCCGTCGCCGCCGCGACGTCCTCGGCGAGCCGTGCCACCGCGTCCGGCGGCACGAGCAGGGTGAACCGCGCGACCGCGCCGTACTCCGTGCCGCCCAGCACGGCGCCGCGCTGTGCGGCCCACTCCCGCAGCACGTTGTCCAGGCGGCCGGCGTCGGCGTGCGGCACGTCGAGCGTGACCTCGGTGAGCACCTGCCGGCGCACGAGCCGCGCCCGGTCGAGGGCCTCGGAGACCGCGGAGGAGTAGGCGCGCACGAGGCCGCCGGCGCCGAGCAGGACGCCGCCGAAGTAGCGGGTCACGACGGCCACCACGTCGGTCACGGCCCGGTGGCGCAGCACCTCGAGCATCGGCACGCCGGCCGTGCCCGACGGCTCGCCGTCGTCCGTGGAGCGCTGCTGCTCCGCGTGCGGGCCCACGACCAGGGCGACGCAATGGTGCCGCGCGTCCCACGACTCCTTGCGGACCCGGGCGACCACGGCGTCGGCCTCCGCCACGGACGACACCGGCGCGAGGTGGGCCAGGAACCGGGACTTCTTGATCACCAGCTCGTGGTCCACGGCGGCGGCGATCGTCGACGGGAGGGCTGCCTGGCTCACCGGGCGAGCCTAGCGGCGCGCCGTGGCAGCACTGGACGGAAAAGTGTGCCAAGCGCAGGATGGACCCATGGCGACGCGTGACGAGTACCCGCAGGCGGCCCCGGACGACGGGGAGGTCGCCGCCCGCGGCGGGGACGGCGGCGCCCGGTACCCCCGGCCGCCGGTGTCGCTCGACGAGGCGGAGTGGGTCTGGCGCGAGCTGGGCGTCGAGGCGCTGCGGACGGGGTCGAAGCCGGAGACCGTCCGCCTCGCCGTCGTGGCCGGGCTGGTGCGCGCCACGGGGGCCCGCTACGGGGACCTGCTGCGCGTGCGGGTCGAGGACCTCGACCTCGGTCCGGCCGGGCCGCGAGCGGGGGAGGGGAGCGTGCTCGTGCGGCACGGCAAGCACCGAGCGCCGCGCGTGCACCGCGTCCCGCCCGAGGTGGTGCTCGTGCTGCGGCACTGGATGGACGTGCGCGAGGAGCTCGCCGCGGAGCTCGAGGGCTCGGTGCCCCGGGCGCTGCTGCTGACCGTGCACCACACCCACGACAACGGCACGACGGTCGCCAGCGGGCTGCCCATCACCAAGCAGGGGCTCGTGCTCTCCTGGCGGCGATTCGCGTTCCGCACGAACGCCCGCTACGGCGCCCTGCGGCCGCCGCTGCCCACCCGGTTCGAGCAGGTCCGCCGGGCCTGGACCGAGGCCGGGGTGCCCGACCCCGGGCGGGCCGTCGGGCCGGCAGCGGACGCGCACGGCGCCGGGGGCGCCGACGAGGGCGTCGCCCCCGGCGCCTGAGCGAGACGCGGGACGTGGCCCCGCGGGTGCCCGACTCCTGACACTCCGAATAAATAGTGTGCCAAGCACGAATCACACGCGATGACCCCGCCGCAGTCGGCTACGCCAGCCCGGACCACAGGGGCTCTCAGCTCGTCGCGATCCCCAGCAGCGGGGCGTCCGGGCGGTGCGAGGGCAGCTCGACGAACCCGTAGCGGTCGTAGAACGCGCGGGCCGAGGTGTTGGCCGGGTCGTACCCGAGGTGGACGCCGGGCACGCCGCGCGCGGCGAGCGCCTGCCGGAGCGTGTCGAGCAGCCGGCGCCCGAGGCCCCGGCGCTGGGCCTCGGGCAGCAGGTCGATGTGCAGGTGCGCGGGAAAGGCCTGCAGCTCCTCGGCGGTGAGGCCCCGCAGCATGCGCTGCGGGTCGGCGCCGTCGCGCACCAGGTCAGCCTCCGCGTACCGGGGGTTGCGCCCGGTCGGGGCGCCGGCGGCGGGGTGCGCCGCCCGGAAGCGGGGCGTCCAGACGCGCTCCCACCACGCGACGAACGCCGGGGTGTCCGCCACCCCCAGCACGTAGCCGACCACCCGGCCGCCGGCGTCGTCGCCGGCGTCGACCGTCGTGACGACGAACGCCAGCTCGGGGGAGTGCTCGACGTACGGCAGGGCGTAGACGTCGGGCATCAGCGCGTCGTCGGAGTAGAGGCCGCGGGCGTCCTGGCCGCCCGCGGCGGTGCAGACGCAGACGTGGGCGACCGCGTCGCGGTCGCCCACGTCGTACGGGCGGATTATGAATGCGGCGGGCACGTCGTCGGGCATGGCCGGACGATAGCGCCCACCGCGGCGGCTCAGCCCGCCTTCTTGGCGCGCCGCGCCGCCTCGAGCTCGCTGGTCGCGTCGCCGGTGGCGAGCTCGCCCGAGGCCGACTCGAGGTGCGCGCGCACGAACCAGTGGAACTGCTCGAGGTCGCTGAGGTGCCCGATCAGCATGTCGTTGGTGACGGCGTCGAGCTCCTCCGTGTCCGCGGCGGCCTTCCGGTGGTCGGTGATGACGCCCTGGTAGACCTCGTCGAGCGCCCCGAGGTGCTCGATCGCGGTCGCGCGGCCCAGGTGGTAGTCCTCCCAGGTCCGCGCGGCGACCAGCGCGCCCGGGGTGCCCTGCGGGGAGACGCCCAGGGTCGCGATGCGCTCGGCGATCTCGTCCACCATCGCCCGGACGGCGTCCACCTGGGGGTCGAGCATCTCGTGCACCCCGATGAAGTTCGGGCCCACCACGTTCCAGTGGATGTGCTTGAGCGTCAGGTGCAGGTCGTTCAGCGAGTGCAGGCGGCCCTGCAGGATCTCGGCGACCTGGCCGCCCTGCTCCGGGGTGAGCGACGGGACGGTGTAACGGGGGACCGGCATCGATTCCTCCCTCGATCGGCTTCGGCTGACCGAACCATCCTGGTCCCGTGGGCCGCGGTTCGCGACCGCGGCGCCCGAGGTGCCTGCCAGGTCGCCCGCATGATCGCCCGCATGGCCGCCCGCCCGGTCGCCCACCGGCAGGCCTGCGCCGACGCCCGCCTCAGTGCCCGCCGGCGGCCCCGTCCGCGAGCGCCGCGGCGTGGACACCGGCGACGGCGGCCGCGACGAAGGCGGCGGGGTCGTCGTCGAGGCCGCGGCCCATCGTCGACAGGCGCGCGGGCGAGTCGCGCAGGGCGGCCAGGAGGTCCGGACCGGCGGCGACCTCGACGAGGCGGTGGACCTGGTCGAGACCGACGAGGCCGGCGGCCTGGTCGCGCACCCGGGTGGTGAGGGCCGCACCCCAGCCGGGCAGCTCCTCCAGCTCGGGCGCGGGCCGCGGGACGACGACGTCGGCGGCCGCGAGCGCCACGCGGCCGTAGGCGGTCTGGGAGTGGTGGGAGACGCCGAGGTGGCGGTCGCGGGGGTCGGCGCCGGAGACGCGCAGGGAGGCGACGGGGCGGCCGCGCAGGGCGGCGGCGGCGTTGACGGCCTCGCCCGCGGCGACGCCGGAGTAGCCCCAGCGGGTCCCGGTGCCGAGGTTGCCGGGCCCCTGGGCGACGACGACGAGGTCGGCGCCGACGACGTGGCGGGCGGCCAGGAGGCCGGTGTGCACGGTGACGGCCTCCAGGTCGCCGCCGAAGGCCTGCCCGACGGTGACGGTGGCCTCGAGCCAGCCGCGCTCGCGCAGGGTGGCGACGGTGCGGGAGAAGGCGGCGGGCAGGGCCCCGCCGTCGGTCATGACGTAGGCGACCCGGGGCGCAGGCCGCCCGGCGCGGTGGGCGGCGTGCCGGGTGCCGGCGACGACGGCCGGCAGGGCGGAGTGCAGGTCGGCGACGACGACGGGCATCCCGTCGAGGTCGTCGGCCTCCGCCAGCAGGTGGTGGTGGGCGGACTCCTGCTCGTCGACGCCGAGCACCATCGCCTGCAGCGGGGTGTAGCGGGCCTTGACGAGGTGGCCGGGGCCCGCGGCGGGGTCGGGCGGCAGGGGGGTGTCGCCGGCGGGGCCGACGACGAGGGCGTAGCCGCCGGTGCCGAGGCCCCGGGCGAGCGCCGAGCAGTTGAGGAGCAGGCGGTCGCCGGCGGCGTAGTCGCCGACGAGGGCGGTGTACGCGAGCGCCCGCACGCGCAGCCCCTCCGCGCCGGCGGTCTCGCGCCCCGGCAGGACGGCGTCGAGCACCATCTCCAGCTCGCGGGCGCCCGACGCGCCGTCACCCCAGGTCCTGCCCTGCGACACCACGGTGCCGGTCCGCCAAGTGATCACGCCAGGAAGGCTACCGGCGGATACCGTGTTCCCTGATGCCCGCGAACCCCTCCGACCAGCCCTCCGGTGCCCAGGGCGCGTCGTCGTCGACGCCGCCCGCCGAGCGCCTCCTCAACCTCGTCATCGCCCTGGTGAACACCAGCGCGGCCATGACCAAGCAGCAGATCCGCCGCGGGGTGGCCGGGTACGGCGACGCGCCGTCCGTGGACGCATTCGAACGCATGTTCGAGCGCGACAAGGACGCGCTGCGCGCCCTCGGCGTGCCCATCGTGACGGTCGACCCCGGCGGGCACAGCGAGGAGGTCGGCTACCGGATCGACAACGACGCCTACGCGCTGCCGCCGGTCGACCTGACGCCCGCGGAGCTCGGCGTGCTGGCGCTGGCCGCACAGCTGTGGTCGGACAAGACGCTGCGCACGGACATCTCGCGGGCGATGACGAAGCTGCGCGCGGCCGGGGCGGGGGAGGCGGCGTCGGACGCGATGGCCGGCCTGACCCCGCGCGTGCGCGCGGTGGGCGACGCCTACGGGCCCCTGCTCGAGGCCGTGACCGAGCGGCGCCCCGTGCACTTCCGGTACCGGGCGGCGAGCACGGGCCAGATCAGCTCGCGCGAGGTGGAGCCGTGGCGGATCGCTGCGCGGCGCGGCGGGTGGTACCTGGTGGGCTGGGACCGCGGCCGGCAGGCGCCGCGGGTGTTCCGCCTGTCCCGCATCGAGGGGCGCGTGCGCCTGACCGCGGCGGCCGGGGCGTTCGAGATCCCCGAGGACCTCGACGTCGACGCGCTGCTGGGGGCGCGCACGGGCCGCGAGCGCACCGCGGTGCTCGCCGTCGTGCCGGAGCGCGCCTCGGCCGTCCGGGCCCGCGCGCGGGTGCTGGGCGCCGCGGACCTGCCCA